>NZ_JBFUKK010000020.1:0-150060 GCF_056400885.1 Arthrobacter sp. P4_H3 | reverse complement strand
AGGTGTCCGTTCATGATGTCGGTGCAGGCCTGTTCGATCGCGTCGGCCCGTTCGGGGTCCAGGAGGCCGAGTTCGCGGTTGGTGCGGGCGGCGGCGAGTTTCACGGCGGCGAGGCCGCGGACCAGGTACATGTTCGTGGACAGCGGCTGGCCGGTGATGGGGAAGTTCTCCACGGCCCTGAGGGTGTGTACGCCCCAGTACGCGGCGGCGGGGATGTCCCGGTCCCCGAGGAGGTCGTGTTCGGAGCGGGTGTCCGGGGCGGTATCGGCAATGGTGGTCATGGGGTCCTCACAGGGCTTCGTTGACGGGGCGTGGACGGGAATTTTGGACGGCAATTTTGAACGCAGGAATGTGGACGGCAAAAATTTGGGCATAAGAATCCAGGGCTTGGGTGATTCCGTTGCCAGGCCGTCGGGCATGGCGGCTCCACGGCAAGGAGCCCGCGGGGCTTACGGCGGTTAGGGCAGGTCAGGGAAACGTGGAAGTCGGGCTTAGGGTTTAGCGCGTATGGCCGGCCCTGGAGTGGTCGCTTCCGGGGACGATGGTGCCCAGGGCGCATTCGACCCCGTGCAAATGCATCCTCATGGCCTGGGATGCTTCCTCGGCCGATCCGCTCTCGATGGCAGCGAAAATGCGGGCGTGTTCCTCACCCGATTCCTTGCGCCGGTCAGCCACCAGGTTGAGCGTGTTCGACTGGTTGGCCATGGCGTCGCAGATATCCGACAGGAAGGATTCGAACACGCCGTTGCCGCTGCAGCGGGCGATGGTCACGTGGAACTCGGTGTTCAACAGCACCCACTGCTGGAGATCGTCCTCCACGGACATTTCCCGCAGGATTTCCCGGAGAGCCTCCAGGTCTTCGCTGCTGCGGCGTTCGGCGGCCAGGCCAGCGGCAGGCACTTCCACATGGGGGCGTGCCTCCACGAGGGCGCTGGCCGAGTACTTGCCGAGCTTAAGGTCCTGGGCCACCTTGTCAGCGATGACGAAGGTGCCTTTCCCCGTGTGGGTGGCGGTCAGCCCCAAGGCGGTGCAGGAACGCAGTGCCTCCCTGACCATCGTGCGGCTCACGCCGTACTGCTTGGCGAGCGATGCCTCCGAATCGAGGCGGGTGCCCACCGGGATCCTGCCGCCTTCGATGGCGCTGCGGAGGGATGCGAAAACCGCTTCAGCCGCGCCAACGCGTACCACTCGATCTTGTGCAGCTGTCCAGCTGTCCAACAGGTCCATATAAAGACTATGGCACCTGTCACAGAGCCTGTCAAAGGTCTCCCGAAATGTCGGGCTGGGGAACGGCGCCAGATGGTCTCACGGTGCATCACGGAATGCCGGCCCCATTTGATGGGTCAGCCTTGACGAGTCAGCCGCGGTAGTCCTCCACCTGCTTGACCGGCCGCGGCTCTGCCTCGTTCGGATTCTCCCCGTACTGCCGCTTGGCCCGCCGTTGCCGCAGTAGGTCCCAGCACTGATCCAGGTCCTCTTCAATGCGCTTGAGCCGAGTGCGGTCGGGGGTGTGCTCGGGGCCGGGCGCGGCGGATTCCGCTTTTTCGCGAAGCTCGCGTTCCTCCTCAACGAGGCTTTGGATGCGGTGCAGTATGTCCTGTTCGTCCACGATGTCCTTCTTCCTGGATGAGGGGTTACATGTCAGGTTAGTGATGTGCCCTGCGCCTGACCAGAGCATTGCCTGTTCATGCTTCATCGGCGGCAAGAATGTCTGGCTTCTACGTTCGGGTCTTGCATTGTGGGTTTAATCCCATAATATGGGTGGAGCGCTGTGTCGCTCATCACCCTCTCTCTCGACCTGTTCCAAGCCTTCAAGGTCGAAGGCCCAACGATCGGATCCCCCTTATGTCAGACATCGCTGTCTTGATCAACACGGCCGTGGCGGTCCTCGCCGCGGTGGTGCTGATTGTGCGCTTCAAGGTCAACCCTGTAATCGCCCTCGTGATCGGCTCGGTGTATCTCGGGCTGGCCGCCGGTCTGGGCGTGGAAAAAACCGTCAAGACAATCACCGCCGGATTTGGCGAGATCATGGTGGACGTGGGCCTCCTCATTGCCTTCGGCGTCCTGATGGGCTCCATCCTGAACCAGACCGGCGCCATCCGGCGCCTCGTGGAACACCTGCTGAACACGTTCGGTCCGAAGCGCCTGCCCTACACCATGGGCCTAGCCATCGGGACCCTGCTCCAGTCCATCTTCCTGGACGTCCTGCTTGTCATTTCAGCCCCCTTGGCCCGCAAGCTGGCGCCGAGAATCGGCAAACTCGGCACCGCGCGGATGGCGACGGCCATGGCCATTGCCCTTGAATGCGGCATTGTCTTCACGGTTCCCGGCGTGGCATCGCTCGCCCTGGCCGGCCTGCTCAACGTGCCCCTCGGCAAGATGCTCCTGTTCGGCCTGCTCCTGGTCATTCCGACCATCATCATTTCCATTGCCATCATGACGTTCCTCTTCCGCCGCGGCTTCTGGAATGAAGCCAAGGACGAAGACCACACCTTCGTCGAGGAGGAAGACCGGGAGGGTGAGGAGGAAACGTACGACGGCGGCGCGAAGCCGGCCCCAGCCGCCGGTCTTCAGCCGGCGGGCGGCGAGGCCGCCAACGGGACCGGCCTGAAGACAGGAAACGGAGCCGTGGCAGTAGCCGAACGCGAAACCAGGCAATTCTCCCTGCTCCTGCTCTTCGCCCCGCTCCTGGTCTCACTGCTGCTCATCGGCGCCGGTGCCATCCTGGAGATTCTCAAAATTGACGCCGAGTGGATGAAGCTCCTGGGTGAGCCGGTCATTGCGCTCCTCATCGGGCTGATCGGCACCAGCCTTGTGGCCCGTTCAGCCGTCGGCCAGAAGCGGGTGGAAGAGGCCATTACGGTGGGCTTCAAGGAAAGCGGACAGATCCTGATTCTGACCGGCGTCGGCGGATCCCTGGCCGCCACCGTCGCGGCCGCAGGCCTCGGCGACATCCTCGGCGGCCTTTTCTCGGCGAGCACCGTAGCCCCGCTCCTCGTTGTCTGGGCCATTGCCGCTGTGCTGCACATCGCCGTCGGCTCGGTCACCCTGTCCGCCATCACCGCCGCAGGGCTGCTGGCACCGATCGCCCCGGCCATCGGCCTGGACCCCGTCCTCCTCGCCCTGGCAGCCGGCGCCGGTTCGCTGTTCATGGTCCACGTCACCAGCAACACCTTCTGGCTCCTGCAGTCCCTGCTGGGCCAGAGCGTGAGGGGCGCGCTGAAATCGGTGACCGTCGGGGTTTCGGTGGCGTCCGTCGTCGCGATCCTGCTTATCCTGCCGATGAGCCTCCTGTTCTAACCGAACGCCGCCCCGCACGAAGTACGCTACGAAAAAAGGAAACCCGATGACACAGACACGCATTGCGCCGCTCGAGGGCGTCCGCGTCCTCGAACTTGGAAACTACATCGCCGCGCCCACGGCAGGGCGGATGCTTGCCGATTTCGGTGCGGAGGTCATCAAGGTGGAGCGGCCGGGGACCGGCGATGAGTTGCGCAACTGGCGCCTGCACAAGGGCGATACGTCCATGCTGTACCGGACCATCAACCGCAACAAGAAGTCGGTGGTGCTGGACCTGCGCACCGAGGCCGGCAAAAAGGCGGTGCTCGCACTCGTCGCCAAATCGGACATCCTGTTGGAAAACTTCCGGCCGGGCACGCTCGAACGGTGGGGCCTCGGCCCGGACGTGCTTAACCAAGCCAACCCGGACCTCATCATCACCCGCATCTCGGCCTTCGGACAGACGGGGCCGCTGTCCGAGCGGCCCGGCTTCGCCGCCGTCGCCGAAGCGTACGGAGGCTTCCGTAACCTTGTGGGCGACCCCGACCGCCCGCCAGTCCGCGTCGGAGTGTCGATCGGGGACTCCATCGCCGGCCTCTACGCCGCCTTCGGCTCGATGATGAGCCTGTACCAAAGGGAGGCACGACGCCGGGACGCCGCCGGTGCCGTGCCGCTCACCGAGCGGATCATCGACGTCGCGCTGAACGAGGCGATGTTCTCCATGATGGAATCCCTCATTCCGGACTACCAGGCGTATGGCGTGGACCGGCAGCGTGTGGGCGGTCGGATGGAAGGGATCGCACCCTCCAATGCGTACATCTGCAAGGATGGCGCCAGCATCGTGGTGGCCGGCAACGGAGACTCGATCTACCAGCGGTACATGGAGACCGTCGGGCGCCCGGACCTGGCCGCCGACCCGGCGCTGCAAAGCAATGCCGGCCGCTGGGCCCGGCGTGAAGAACTTGACCAGGCCATCGGTGCGTGGACGGGGCAGTTGGGGGCCGCCGACGCCCTGGCGGCCCTCGATGCCGCCGGGGTTCCGGCCGGTCCCATCTACACCGCGGCGGACATCAGCAACGACAGTCAGTACGCGGCACGGAACATGATCCAGAAGTTCGATGTCTCCACCGGGGCGGAGATCCTGCCGGGCGTGGGCTTCCCCGGCATTGTTCCGGTGATCGGTGACCAGTCGCTGCCCATCCGGAACCTCGGCCCTGACCTGGGCGAAAACACCAACGAAATCCTCGGCGGGCTCCTGGGGATGGACGACGCAGAAATCAGCGCGGCATCGGGCCGCAAGGAGGCACTTCAGGCATGACACAACCTTCAAACCCCAGCGACTTTTCTCCTGCCGCTGAAATGGGCAGCGCCATCCTGCGGGATGTCACCCTGCGGGACGGGCTCCAGCTCACCGGGAAACTCCTCTCCACCGGGCGGAAGGTCGAAACGGTCCGGGAGCTGCTGCGCCTGGGCGTTCCGTCTATCGAGCTGGGCTCCATGGCCCGCGCGGACCTCGTCCCCACCATGGCCAACACGCTCGAAGTGGTCCAGGCCCTCACTCCCGAGGAACTGGAAAAGTGCTGGATCTGGGTGGCCACCCCCGGGCATGTGGCCAAGGCCGCGGCCGCCGGGGCACGGAACTTCCAGTACTGCCTCTCGGCCTCGGACTCGCACAACAAAGCGAACATCGGCCGCACCACGGACGAAAGCCTGGCTGCACTGCCGCAGGCGGTGGAGTACACCCGCGCCGTCGGCGGACAGATCCAGCTGTGCATTGCGACGTCGTTCACGTGCCCCTTCGAGGGAACGGTGCCGGAGGAACGGGTACTGTCCATCGCCAACGACCCGCGCGCCGCGGGAACCACGGACATCGTGCTCTGCGACACCCTTGGCCAAGCCATCCCCGCGCAGGTCTCCGGGCTGATCCGACGCGTTCGCGACGAGTCTCCGGCGCGGCGCATCGTCTATCACGGCCACGACACCTGGGGACTCGGCGTGGCCAACACCCTCGCCGCCATTCAGGCCGGCGCCGCCATGGTGGACGGCGCCCTGGGCGGACTGGGCGGCTGCCCGTTTGCCCCGGGGGCCAGCGGAAACACGTCCAGCGAGGACATCCTGTTCGCAACCCGTCCCGGCTGGCTGACCACGGAAAGATTCGCCGGAATGGTGGGCCTCTCCGAGAAGCTGCTCGCGGAATTGGGAGAACCCAACCGCTCCAAAGCTGCCCAGGGTGCCCGTTCCAAAGCGCCTGCCTTCGAATGGGTCATCCGGGCGGACAATGCCGCCGCGCCCTCCGGCATCGGAGGCAACTGAGGATGGCCAACAGTTTCCTGGTGACCACGGCGATCCCTGATCCCGGGCTTCAACTGTTGGGCGGGGCCGGCCGGGTCACCGTTCTGCCCGAACCTCCCGACTACGGGACCCTGGCGGCGCTGTGCGCCTCAGGCGATTTCGACGTCGTCCTCACGCAGTTGCGCGACGTGATCGATGCGCCGCTGCTGGCCGACGCGAGATTGAAAGGGGTATCCAACTTCGCCGTCGGGTACAACAACATCGACGTGGACGCCGCCACCCGCCACGGCATCATCGTGGGCAACACCCCCGGAGTGCTGACGGACGCCACGGCGGATATCGCCATGCTGCTGATCCTCGGCACCGCCCGGCGCGTGGTGGAAGCGGACCGGTTCGTGCGCGCCGGCAAATTCCAGGGCTGGGAACCCGAGCTCCTCCTGGGCCGGGACGTGTCCGGTGCCGTGCTGGGCCTCGCCGGGTTCGGCAGGATCGCCCGCGCCACGGCGCGGCGTGCCCTGGGCTTCGGCATGGAGGTGGTCTTCTCGCCGCGGCCGCCGGGCGACCGTCCTGTCAGCGGTGAAGAACTCGGCGAGTTCGCGGGCAAGGTCCGGCAGGTGCCGTGGGCGGAACTCGTGGAACGGAGCGATTTCCTGTCCGTGCACGTGCCGCTGAACGGCCAGACCCGTCACCTGGTGGACGCGGACGTGCTGCGCCGCATGAAGCCTGACGCCATCCTGATCAACACGGCCCGCGGGCCGGTCGTGCACGAGGCAGCACTCGTGGAGGCGCTGCGGGATGGCGTTATCGCCGGTGCCGGGCTGGACGTCTTCGAGGACGAACCCAGGCTGGCGCCCGGCCTGGCCGAACTGCCCAATACGGTCCTGCTGCCGCACGTGGGCAGCGCCACGGTGCCCGTCCGGAGCGAAATGGCCCGGCTAAGCGCGCTGAACGCAGTGGCCATCGCCGAGGGGCGTGTGCCGCCGCACGCAGTCAACCCGCTGGCAATGTCCCGCTAATCCCTGCAGGGGCCGTTCCCGGTTCCGTGCCGGACGATCCGTGAAGAGGGCGGTTTCCTGGCGGTGTCACACCTCGCCAGGAAGCCGGCCGCCGATCAGTCTGGTCATATGCTCGGCTGTTGCAAGAAGCGGTTCCACCCATGCCTCGCAGGTCTCCAGCGGCATCCGCAGGGTGGGCCCGCTGATGGTCAGCGCCCCGACCAAACCGGCCGCCGAGTCGAAAACCGGTGCGGAAAGACCGGAGGCACCGTCTTCCCGCTCACCAACCGTGATGGCGAACCCGTCCCTCCGGGTCGTCTTCACTGCAGCTTCCAGATCCTCGGAACTGGTAATCGTGGACTCGGTGATCGATTCCAAAGGATCGCGAAGAACGGCGTCCATCAGGTCCTCATCCCAGGCCAGGAGGACGCGGCCCGCGGAACCGGCGTGGAGCGGGAGGAGCTTGCCCAGGTGCATTTCTCGGCGAAGCGCATGGCGTGTTTCTGCAATGGCCACGCACACGCGGTAATGCTGCTCTGCCTTGAAGAAGCACGCGGTCTCGCCTGTGGTGTCCCGAAGAGTCTTGAGAACGGGGCTGATCACGTCCAGGACCTCCATACCCCGCGTGGCCGGGGCTGCCCAGAATGCCATGCGCATCCCGATGCGGTACGCGTCTTCCTCCCGGTCCAGGAAGCCCTGGGACGTCAGGTTGGTGACAAGGCGCTGGACCGTGGAGTTGGGCATTCCCGTGAACTCACGGATGTCGGACAGGGAGAGTACCGGCCGGGACAATGAGAACGCGTCCAGGATGGACGAGATTTTTGCGAGGACCAGCAAAGTGTTGCTGTTGGACTTCGCGGAAGAATCGGTGGCCGACATAGGACTCACGCTAGACGGTGGCCGGACCCCGGTCCAATCCCGGCTTAGGAAGAGCGGACGACGGCGGGAGGTCCCGCCGTCGTCCGCTCAAGTAGGTGCCTCAGGCGCTGGAAGATCCGGGACTAGAAAGTCCGTGCGTTCGCGAGCACCGGCAGTTTGCCGCGGACGTCCGTGATGATTGCAGGGTCGATGTCGACCACGGCCAGTTCAGGCCTGGCGCCCAAGGCAACCAGCGGGGAGCCGAGTGGGGACACCACGGCACTGTGGCCGATCCCGGTGGGGGCGGCACCGGCGGACGGCAGGCCGATGCTGGCGGGGTCACCCTGCCCGCAGGCCACCACGAAGGTGGTGCTGTCCACGGCGCGGGCGCGGACCAGCAGGTCCCACTGCTCCGCTTTTCCTTCGCCGGCCCCCCAGGATGCGCAGACGATGTTGACCTGGGCGCCGGCCCGGGCGTTTGCCGTGAACAACGCGGGGAAGCGCACGTCGTAACAGGTCGCGAGGCCGATCACCGTGCCGTTGAGGTTGAAGGTCACCGGTGACGTGCCGGCGTCCACGGAATCGGATTCGGCGAAACCAAACGCATCAAAGAGATGGATTTTGTCGTAGGAGGTCTCGATGCCCGGGCCGGTGACCAGCAGGGTGTTCCGCACGCGGCCGCCCTCGCCCGGGGTGAACATGCCCGCCACCACGGTGATGTCCAGCTCGCGGGCAATGCTGCGGACGGCGGTGGCCCATGGCCCGTCCAGCGGCTCGGCGATGTCCGCCAGGTTGTTGCCGAAAGCGCGCATCGCCGCTTCCGGGAACACCACCAGTTCAGCTCCGGCGGCTTTGGCCCGCATCGCGTATTCTCGAATCAGCTCCAGGTTGGCGGCCAGATCGGCTCCGGTGATGATTTGGGCCACTGCTAAACGCATGAAATTACTCCAGTCTGTTGTATACATGATGTATGCGAAAAAGTTCGGGGACAGCGGCGTCCGGCCGCGAGAAGGCGTACGCGTACCTGCGGGAACATGTCTTGATTGACCCGCAGGTGCAGGGGAAGTTCCTGAACGAGCAGGAGCTGGCCGCCGAGATCGGCGTTTCGCGCACTCCGGTCCGGGAAGCGCTCCTGCTGCTCGTCTCCGACGGCCTGGTGGAACTGATTCCGCAGCGCGGAGCCTACGTTCCGCCGGTGACTGGCCGCGAGATGTCGGAGCTGATGGAACTCCGGGGTGTGCTGGAAAGCCATGCCGCCCGCCTGGTGATCGAACACCGCAGCGTTCCTGCGCAGACGATGCAGGACACCTTGGACCAGCAGGCCCGGCTCCCCGAGCAGCTGAACCCGGAGGCTGCGCAGGAATTCATCCGGCTGGACACCCTCTTCCACCAGCAGCTGATCGACGCCGCAGGCAATGAGCTCATCTCCCGCACGTACAGCAAACTGCATGTCCGGCAGATCCTGGTGGGCGTGTCCGCCCTGTTCCGCACCGGCGGACGGCGCGGGCAGGTGTGCGCCGAACACCAGGACATCCTCGATGCCCTGGTGTCCGGCGACGCGGTGAAGGCGCAGGCGGCCATCGACCATCACCTGGCGGTCACCCGGGACATCCTGCTCCGCACCTAATGGAGTTTTTGTCCACATAACGCGAGTTGAAGGGCGTTTTGGACGCATTATGTGGACAAAAACTCCGGTCGGCTTAGCTGGATTCGTCAGTTGGCTTTGTTAGTTTGAGTCGTCAGCTGGCTTGGCCGGTGGCCGCCTGCTGGCGCGCTTCCGCGGATCCTTCGAGCAGCAGGCGGTAGTCCTCGTCTTCCACGGTGTTGGAATCCCGGCCGAGCGCCAGTCCCACCGCCGTGACGGCAGCGGCCACGGCCACGTAGATGGCCACCGGGATCCAGGTTCCGAACTGGGCCAGCAGCAGCGTGAACATCAGGGGTGCGATGGCGCCGCCGATCACACCGGCGAAGGTGTAGGCGAGTGAGCTGCCCGTGGAGCGCAGCCGCGGGGAGAACTGCTCCACGATGAAGGCTGCCTGCGGGCCGTACATGAACGAGTGCGCCATGAGGCCGATGACGATGCCCACGATCAGCATCGGTTCGTTGTCCCCGCCCAGGATGCCAAAGAAGATGAACGTCCACACAGCGCCCACCACTGCCGCGGTGCCGTAGACCAGCCGGCGGTTGAAGCGGTCGGACACTGCGCCGGCCAGCGGGATCATGAAGAGTTGGAACGCGGAGCCGATCAGGACGGCGGTGAGGACCTGGTTGCGTTCGTAGCCGAGGGACTGGATGCCGTAGGTAAGGGTGAAAACGGTGAACAGGGCGTAGAGCACATCCGGGCCCACGCGGCACAGGGTGGCGGCGATCAGCGGGCGGAGCTCTCTGCGGAAGACTTCGTAGACGGGGGCGCTGGGCTGTTCCCCGTGCGCCGCGATCGCCTTGAAGATGGGGGTGTCTTCCAGCCGGAGCCTGATCCAGAGCCCGAAACCGACCAGCAGGGCCGAAACCAGGAAGGCGATGCGCCAGCCGAAGCTGATGAACTGCTCTTCAGTCAGCATCAGTGTGAGAACAGCCAGGGCGCCATTTGCCAGCAGGTTGCCCGCGGGCGGGCCCACCTGGGCAGCGGACGCCCAGAAGCCCCGGCGGTGCGGATCGCCGTATTCGCTGGAGAGCAGCACGGCGCCGCCCCATTCGCCGCCCACACCCACGCCCTGGGCGAAGCGCAACAGCACCAGGATGATCGGGGCGGTGATGCCGATGCTGTCGTAGCCCGGCAGCACACCGATCAGGACGGTGGCCACACCAATGATCATCAGGGTTGCCACCAGGACCTTCTTGCGGCCGATCCGGTCGCCCAGCCGGCCGAAGATGATGCCGCCGACCGGGCGGGACACGTAGCCCACCGCATAGGTGGAGAAGGCCAGGATGGTGCCGGTCAGGGGATCGGTTGACGGGAAGAAGACGATGGGAAATACGACGGCGGCCGCGGCCGAGTAGACGGCGAAGTCGTACCACTCGAGGGCGGTGCCGGTGAGGCTGGCGGCGAAGGCCTTGTACAGGCCCTTGGGATGAATCGGCTTGTCCGGACGCGGCGCTGCGCCGGAAGCCGGAACTGGGACGTTGGCCATGGTGTTGTCCTCCACGAGATGTTTACGGGTGACGCCTGTCACGCTGGCGTTAAATGTATACATTACGCATACTGGATGTACATTGGCGACTGTTTCCGGTTTCCGGTTTGTAAATTTCTCCAGCAGGACACGCAAAGGATGGACAGAACATGACGACTCTGAGCTTCGAACTTCCCGACGGCAGCACCCGGAAAGTGCAGGTCAAGCACCTCCTGAACGCCGGCTATGCAGGGCGGGAGCAGGAAGAAGTGCAGGCACACATTGCCGAACTGGCCGAGCTGGGAGTTCCCGGCCCCGCCACCACGCCGGCGCTGTACCCGGTCTCGCCGTACCTCGCGCAGCAGGTTTCCGAAGTCCGCGTGCAGCACGGCCGGACGTCCGGGGAGGCCGAGTGGGCGTTGGTCATCACCGAGGACGGAGTGCTCCTTACCGTGGCCTGCGACCACACCGACCGCGAGCTTGAGGTTCACGGTGTGGCCTGGAGCAAGAATGCGAGCCCTGACGTTCTGGGCCGCAAGGCCTGGCTGCTGGATGACGTGCGGGACCACCTGGACCAGATCACGCTGAAAGGATGGGTGGGGGCGGGCGACACTCCGGACACGCTCATCCAGGACAGCTCGTTGGCCGCATTGCTCAGCCCTGACTACTGGCTGGACGTGCTCGCTGAGCGGGGCCTCAACGAGCCCGGCACGGTCCTCATCTCGGGCACCGTGGCCATGACCCACGGCGTGGACCAGTTCGCCCGCAGCTGGAAGGTGGAAATGGCGGATCCTGTCACCGGCGCCTCGGTTGCGGGAACTTCCCGCCGTCGCCCGCTCCTGTTTGGCTGTGGAGCACTGCCGGCATTTAGGCCGTCGCCGCCTTGCTTAGCGAAGCCACGTGCACGGTGACGCCCAGGTCCCGGATGTTTTCCTGCATTTCCTGGGGCAGCTGGTCGTCGGTGACCACGGCGTCCAGCTTTTCGAGCGGGGCCACATTGAACTTGGACACCGTGCCGAACTTGGTGCTGTCCGCCAGCAGAAAACACGACGACGATGCCTCCAGCGCGGCAAGCTTGACCTCCACCTTGTCCATGGAGGGCGTGGTGACGCCGCGCGACATGTTCCAGGTGCCGGTGCTGAGGAAGAACAGGTCGATGTTGATGGACTTGATGGCGTCCGCGGCGATGCGCCCGCTGCTGGAGGCGCTGGACGGATCCACCACCCCGCCGGTGTGGATCGTCTCGACGTTGGGGTACGCGAACAGGCTGGTGACCACGTAAAAGTCGTTGGTCACCACTGTGATGTTCTTACGTCCGCCGAGGTACGGCACCACCGACTGACAGGTGGTGCCGGCATCCAGGAACACCACCATGTCGTCCTCGACGAACTCCGCCGCGAGCTCGGCGATGGCCTGTTTGCGGGGGAGTTCCAGCTGCGCCCTGAATTCGCGTTCCCGCGGCGGTTCCTGGCCGGTCCAGTCAGCGAGCCTCACACCGCCCTGGACGGAAACCACCTGGCCGAGGTCCTCCAGGGCGGTGATGTCCCGGCGGACGGTCATGTGGGAGACGTTCATGTAGTCCGTGAGGCTCCGGATGCTCAGGACGCCTTCGCGCCGGAGCAGCCGGAGAATCTCCTGGTGGCGCTGCTCGGGGATCAGCGGTCGTGCTGTGGGACTCACGCGGGGCTCCTTCGGGACGTCGTCACCACCATCTTAACAACTTTTCACAGACTGTTCCGATTTGTGAATATTTGGGGTAATCTCTTAATTGATGTTAAACAAATTTGAGACCCTAGAGACCATCGTCCGAACCGGAGCCCTGCTTATCGCCCGGCTGGATTCGGCCGACGAGGCCTACCGCGTTGCCGAGGCCGCCATCGAAGGCGGCATCCGCGCCGTCGAAGTCCCGTTGACCGTTCCCGGTGCGCTCGGCGTGATCGAGCGCCTCGCCGACAAGTACGGCGACCACGGAATTGTGGTGGGCGCCGGCACCGTGCTCGACGCCGAAGCAGCCTACGCCTCGGTGTCTGCCGGGGCGCGGCTGCTCGTCAGCCCGCAGCTGAACCCCAACATGATCGCCACCGCCAACCGGTACCAGGCGGTCACCGCCAGCGGCGCGTTCACCCCCACCGAGGTGCTCAACACGCTCGAAGCCGGGGCGGACATCGTCAAGCTGTTCCCCGCCGAACTCGGCGGTCCAGCCTACGTAAAAACCATCATGGCGCCCCTTCCGCAGGCACCCATCATGCCGTCCGGCGGGGTGACCCCGGCGAACGTCAGCGCCTGGTTCGCCGCGGGCGTAACCGCCGTCGGCGTCGGCAGCTTTGTCACCAAAGCAGCCCAAAATGACGGCGATTACGGGCTCGTGACCCAGGCGGCGCGGACGTTCCTCGCTGCAATCGACGACGCCCGGCGCTAAGGCCGGACACCCCAGACCGACAGCCACTGTCGCCAGAACACAAAGGAGTGAGCTGCATGAGCCAAGCTTCAGCAGAAATCCATACATCCGAGGAGAAGCCGTTGAAGAGCGTCCGGATCAGGTGGTACCTGATCGCGCTGCTGGTCATCGGCGGCATCATCAACTACCTGGACCGCAACAACCTCAGCATCGCGAACACCACCATCGCCAAGGAGTTCGGCCTCAACACCCTGCAGATGGGCCTGTTGCTTTCGGCATTCTCCTGGCCCTACGCCATCGCGAACCTTCCCGCCGGCTACCTGGTGGACCGGTTCGGGCCCAAGCGCATGTTCGCCTGGGCAGCGGGCCTGTGGTCCATCGTGTCCATGCTGTCCGCCCTGGCCAACTCCTTCGGTTTCCTCTACGCCGCACGTGTTGCGCTGGGCATCGCAGAATCCCCGTTCTTCACGTCCGGGCTCAAGGTGGCCGACAAGTGGTTCAACAAGACCGAGCGTGCCCTCCCTGTATCAATCGTTAACACCGGATCACAGATCGCCAACGCGATTGCTCCGCCGCTGCTGACGTTCCTGATGCTCACCATGAGCTGGCGCGGGATGTTCGTCGTCATCGGCGCCCTGGGCATCGTCATTGCCCTGGTCTGGCTCCGGATCTACCGCGATCCCACGATGAAGGAGCAGTTCATCATCAAGGGCGCGGAGTTTGAGGAACAGCAGAAGCCGAAGGAAAAGCAGGCCGGCTGGGGCGAACTCCTCAAGCAGAAGAACACCTGGTTCATGGTCCTCGGCGCGTTCGGCATCTTCTACACCGTGTGGGTGTACCTCACCTGGCTGCCCAGCTACCTCCAGACCGCGCGCGGCTTCAGCCTGAGCCAGATCGGCTGGCTCGCAGGGCTGCCGTTCCTGTGCGGCGTCATCGGTGTGCTGGCTGGCGGCATTCTCTCCGGCAAGCTGATCAAGCGCGGAGTCCCCACCGTTACCGCCCGGAAGATCCCGATCGTGGGCGGAGCGCTCGTCGCCGCTGCCGCGGTGCTTCCCGTGGCCTACGTCGAGAACACTGCGCTGGCCATCGTGCTGCTGTCCGTCGGTTACTTCGCGGCGCAGGTCCCCATCGGCGTGCTGTGGACGCTTGCCTCGGACATTGCGGAATCCAACCAGGTGGCATCCCTGGGCGCCATCCAGAACTTCGGCGGGTTCCTCGGCGCCGCCGTGGCACCGATTGTCACCGGCTTCATCCTCAACGAGACCGGCGGCAACTATACGCTGGTATTCCTGATCGGCGGCGTGCTGCTGATCGTCGGTGCGCTCTCCTACGGCATCTTCGTCAAGGACCGCCGCCCGGCCACCGCGGCGTAGCCGCTGCTTCAGGTTTACGGTTCAGGTTCAAGTTCAAGGAAGAACAGGCAGTTGACTACCACCATCCCCAAAGTGTTCTTTGTGATCGGCCCGGCCGGCTCCGGAAAGTCCAGCGTCAGCCGGCTCATCGCCCGGCGGTTCGGGGCGGCATACATCGACAAGGACACCGCCACCATCCGGTTCACCGAGCTGCTGCTCAAACTCAACAACTCGGACCCCAACGAGCGGGACAACAACGAGTTCTACCAGACCAAAATCATGCCCCTGGAGTACGCGTCCATCCTGGACCTCACCCGGGATAACCTGATGGCCGGCAACTCCGTGGTGCTGGACGCTCCGTTCGGCAAGTTCTTTCCTGACGACGATTACCTGTCCAAGGTTCGTGTCCAGCACGAATGGCCGGAGGCGGAGCTGGTGGTGGTGCACGTCCGGCTGGCAGGTGAGGCGCTCCGCCAGCGCCTGATTGCGCGCGGGTACCCGAGGGACGAGTGGAAGCTTTCCAACTGGGAGACGTTCTGGGCGGGGGCGCAGGCCAACTCCTGCCACTGGAAGGAAGCCCGCCACGTGGACTTCGACAACAGCGCCGCCGCGGCGGACATCACCGACTTCGCGTCGGCGCTGACTTCCGGGGCGGCCTGAGGCCGGCGGGGCGCAGCTTCCAAGCACAACAAAATACACCTAGGAGGACGACGGCGGTTCATACCGCCGTCGTCCTCTTGCGTTTGTTCCACCGGCGACCCCGCCCCCTAACCTCTGGCCGACACCCGCGTTCTGTGCTGGACTGTCTGGTGGGCTTCGCCTGAGACGGGCAGCGCCCACCAGTCGGCCCGCCGGCCCAGACCGGCCCAAGGAAGGGATCTGCTTCATGGCAACGTTCAAGATCGGTTACTTCGTCGGAAGCCTGGCCCGCGGCTCCATCAACCGCACCCTCGCCAACGCCCTGATCAAGCTGGCTCCCGGGGACCTTGAGTTCACCGAGATCCCCATCAAGGACCTCCCGCTGTACAGCTATGACTACGACGCCGATTTTCCGCCGGCAGGCCGGGCGTTGAAGGAAGCCATCGAGGGTTCGGACGGCATCCTGTTCGTGTCGCCGGAATACAACCGCTCCATCCCCGGGGCGCTCAAGAATGCCATCGACTGGGGATCCCGTCCGTGGGGCACCAACTCCTTCGCCCGCAAGCCCACCGGCATCATCGGCGCCTCGCCGGGCAGCATCGGCACAGCCGTGATGCAGTCCTCCATGCGCGCCGTCCTCAGCTTCCTCGACGCACCGCAGCTCAACGCCCCCGAGGCCTACGTTAAGTTCAACCCCGCCGTCTTCGCCGACGACGGAACGGTCACCGACGAGGGCACCGCGGACTTCCTGCGCCACTACATGGAGGAATACGGGGCCTTCGTGGAACGGGTGCTCGCCGCCAACGCGCCCGGACACATCGGCGACCTCAAACCGGACGCCGCCAAGCTCTCCCGTTAGCGGGAAATGGCCGCAGTCCTGCGTTATTGAAACTTGCCCGGGGCCTCTGAATACTGGAAGGCAGGCTATCCAGGATCGGCCCGGGGACGGTGGGAACATGCCCAGTGAAGAAGCGGGTGGCGCGTTCAGGCGCCGGGTGGAACGTGCCGCCGAACTGCGCGCCGTCCGCGCCACCGGCATGACGGCCCACGAGGAAGCTGAGCTCACCGCTGCCGAGGAAAAGGAACGGGAAAAGCGCCGCAAGGTGGATGACGGCAGACGGGCCGAATACCTGATCAGGGACGCCATGGCACAGGGGAAGTTCGACAACCTGAAGTACGCCGGCAAACCCATCCCCGGGCTGGGCGAGGGCTACGATCCGGACTGGTGGGTCAAGGGACTGATCCAGCGCGAGAACATCACGGGCATGGGGCCGAAAGCCATCCTCCTGCGCACAGAGGACGCCGAGCTGGATGGCAGGCTGGACGCCCAATACTCGGAGAAGCAGGTCCGCGACATCCTGCAGGACTTTAACAGGCGGGTGATCGATGCCCGACGCCAGCTACAGGGCGGTCCGCCCGTGGTTACCAAGACCCGAGACGTAGACGCCGAAGTGGAACGATGGCATGAACGCCGGGCGGCAGCAGCCGCAGCCACGCCGCCACCGGAGCCTGAAACAAAGCGCTCCTGGTGGCGGCGGATCCGGGACGGCAGCACGTGAGAACCCGGGCCTGGTCGTTAGATCTCAGGGTCAGATGGTGCGGGGAGCCCGGGCGAGGTTCTCGGTGAGCTCGGCCGCGTTCTGGCGCACGACGTACGCCGGGCGGTCGCGTTCCACCCGCCAACTTTCGGACAGCGGGCCGATGTTGACCGTGTCGAAGCCGAACTCGTCGTAGAACCTGGTCACCAGTTCAGCCGCTTCGGGATAGTCGCTGGCCGTGGCAAGCGCGCGGCGGTTTGCTGTGCCTGCAGGCGCCCCGTCGGTGGCGATCTCCTTTGCCATGATGTGGTTGAAGCCCTTGGCCACCTTGGACGTGGGAAGGTGCTTCTGCAGCAAGCCGGACGTCGTGGCCTGGCCGCTGTCGAGCTCCGGGAACCGGCCGTCCCGCTCCCAGTAGTAGTTGTTCGTGTCAATCACGATCTTGCCCTCCAACGGCGGCACCGGAAGGTCCCCGATGCTCCCGAGCGGCACGGTCACGACGGCGAAGTCGCCGGCCGCGGCCGCTTCCGCCGGAGTTGCCGCCCGGGCCCGGGGTCCCAGTTCCGCCACGAGGCCCGTCAGTGTTTCCGGTCCCCGCGAGTTGCTGATGACCACGTCATAGCCGAGCTGCACCGCCTTGCGGGCAATCTGGCTTCCAATGTGTCCTGCACCGATGATTCCAATTGTTGTCATGTCCGGGCCAACGCCACTCCGGCGGAGGATATTTCACCGCGTGTAATAAATCGTTATGACCAGGCAGCGGCCTACAGCCAGTCCTCCTCGAAATCCGGATGGTCCGCGTAAGGCAATGCCAGCGCCTTCAGTGAACGCGTGGTCCATTCGATGGCCTCCGGAATCCAGCGGGACTCCTCCTCGAACGGGTCGCTGACCATGGTGGCCAGCGCCGTCTGCCGGGCCGATTCGACAATGCGGATGACCCTCTTCTTCGCCTCGCACTCCAGCAACAGGCGGTGTTCGTACCACTTGCCTGATTCGGAGACCGTGCGGTCGCTCAGGATCTTGCGGGCCGCGGCCTCGTCCTCCCTGATGCGCTCGGACAGGAATTCGACGATGTCCACAACCGTTCAGCCGCCGGCAGCCGCCACGTCCGGGGCGCCTGTGATATCGGCGCCTGTGATGTCGGCGCCTGTGATGTCGGCGCCTGTGATGTCGGCACCTTCGGCCGGATCCTGCGAATGCATCCTGATATCCCTCGGATCAGCGTTCTCGTCGCCCTCGGCCGGAGCTTCACTGTGGACACGCTCCGACGCCTGTGGGTTCTCGCTCATGTCCGCTCCTTTTGCTGTGGTTCCTGTTGTGAATTGGTGGACGCCCACTACTGATCATCTAGCCCCGAAGCCGCAGGGCTGTCAAGGAGGACAATAGGGTCCATCGGATGACGGCCCACGCGAAGGAGCATTACGGTGTCAGACACGAACGGACCACGGCGAGCGGCGCAACAGATGCAGGAAGCGGCCCGCTACCTGGCCCGCGCTGCCAGGAACCTGGACGCACCCTCGGACAGCCACGAGATCCTCCGCAGCCTCCAGGAAACGCAGGGTTCCATCGCCCAGACAATCAGGGAACTGGCCCAATGGCACCGTGCAGCGGCGGCGGGGACGCACTACTCCCGCCCGCACAACGAAAGTGCCCGCGGAGTCATGACCGCGGTGTCCGAACTGGACCTGGCGGCCCAGGAGGCCGACGCCCTGCAGGAGACACTCAACCGGGCACACGGCGGCAGTAGCGTGGTGAACTGGCTGGAGACACCCGACACCGAGGCGACTGAACCGGAAACCCAGGAGCCGGAAAGGCCCCGCAACGACTGACGGCCCCGACCTGCCGGGCGGTCCGGAACGCAAGAGGACGACGGCGGGAAGTCCCGCCGTCGTCCTCTGCTATCAGTTAGTGGTGCCCGCTAGGCGTGCGAGTAGGTGAGGCAGTCCGCATTGTCGGCGCCGGGTCCCACATGGACTTCGGTCGCCTTGCACATCAGATGGTCGTTGTGGATGCATTCCGAGCGCTGGCAGGCTCCGACGTCGGCCAGGACCTTGGGCAGGCCGCCGTGCATGCCGGTGTCGATGAAGGTGGCGCAGGATGCATGATCCTGGGTCCCGCCCACCGTGATGGCGGCGGCGTTGCAATTCGAATGGTCGTTGAAGGAACAGTTGGAAACGCTGCAGTCTGCGACGTGCGTTGTCATGAGAAAGGATCCTCCGTGTCTCGGCTGCCCGGTCGGGCGGCTCCCTGTGACCACGGTAGGCCTGTTCGGTCCGATCAAAAAGACCCAAACGTGTGACCTAATTGTCCAGGCGCGGCGGTTAGGGCATTACGGCCTATGGTCCGGCGGAGCCCCGCTTCCTAGAATGTAAGTAGGGCCGACGGCACGACTCCCGGCATGTCCGGGGGGCCTTCCCAAACCGCCGCCGGCCCCTCAATCCCGGGCCCCACGCCCGCTGCGAAGCCCTAGGCGAAGCTGTCTTCCTTCTCCCGCCCTGCATCCGCTCCCTGCCGTGCCGCGGCTTCCTCGTACGAGCCTTCCGGCGCGGTTGCGTGGTGGTGGAACGGGTTGAACCGGCTGCGCGACAGCTCACCGAATGCGTAGGCCGTCTCGGCGTGTTCGGAGAGGTCCACGCCCGCGGTTTCGGCTTCCTCGCTGACCCGGAAACCGAGGGTTTTGTGAATGGCCAGGCCCAGGGCGGCGGTCACCAGGCCGGAGAGCAGGACGGTGATCAGCACGGCAACGGTCTGCGCCACGAGCTGCTGGAAGCCTCCGCCATAGAAGAGGCCTCCGCCCTGGCCGTCCACCGGCAGTGCAATGAAGCCAAGCGCCAGTGTGCCGATGAGGCCGCCGCCGAGGTGGACGCCCACAACGTCGAGGGAGTCGTCAAGGCCGAAGCGGTACTTCAGGTCCACGAAGATCGCGCAGAGGGCGCCCGCCAGGAGGCCCAGGCAGATGGCCGCCACCGGGCTGATGTTGGCGCAGGAGGGCGTGATGGCCACCAGGCCGGCAACCACGCCCGAGGCTGCTCCGAGGGAGGTGGGGTGGCCGTGGCGGATCTTCTCGGTGACCAGCCAGCTGAGCATCGCCGCGGCCGGGGCCACGAGTGTGTTAATCCAGATCAGGCCTGCCTGCTCCGCAGTGGTGGCGGCGCCGCCGTTGAAGCCGAACCAGCCGAACCAGAGGATGGCGGCGCCCAGCATGATGAAGGGGATGTTGTGCGGCCGGTGGTTGGGGTCCTTGCCGAAGCCCTGGCGCTTGCCCACAATGACGGCCAGGACCAGTGCAGCCACGCCGGAGCTGATCTCCACCACGGTGCCGCCGGCGAAGTCGATGACGTGCCCGAACACGGCGGTGATGGCTCCGTCAGCGCCCAGCAGGCCGCCGCCCCAGACCATGTAGGCGAGGGGGCAGTACACCAAGGTCACCCAGATGGGCACGAAGAGCGCCCAGGAGCTGAACTTGGCGCGATCCGCGATGGCACCGCTGATGAGGGCCACCGTGACCATGGCGAAAGTTCCCGAGTAGGCTGCCTTGATGAGGTCCGGAGACCCGATGAGGTTGCTGAGTCCGAAGCTGGCGAACGGATTACCGAAGATACCCAGCACGCCTTCGCCGCCGGTCATGGAGTAACCCCACAACACCCAGATGACGCCGACGATGCCGACGGAGATGAAGCTCATCATGATCATGTTGAGGGCCGCCTTGGCGCGGGTCATGCCGCCGTAAAAGAGGCCGAGGCCGGGCGTCATGAACAGCACGAGCGCCGTTGACATCAGCACCCAGACGTTTTCCGCAGTGATTTCCACCTGCGTGTCCCTTCTCATCAAGTCTTCTGTACGGGACCTCGAGTGATTCCGGGCCACGCCCCCGGTCAATATTTCACGCTCCGTGTTTCCGGCAATGGGGCGCTAAGTTGCCGGTAAGTTACAGGAACGAAGACTGCGTGAAGATCATGTGACCGCCTTGTTTCGGGCATGTTAACGATGCCTCTTGGTGGCAGTGATCTAGTGAGGCCGGTGGTCCACGTTTCGGCAAGATGACGGGCTGCTCACCACACCCGGACGGCCGGCTGGTCGGCTGAACGGGGCAGGGGAGGAGCCGGCGTTAAAAGCGAGAACGACGGCGGGATGTCCCGCCGTCGTTCTCTGTTGCTTTGCCCGGGTGGATCCGGGTGGATGGACCGGCCGGCTAACCGGCCAGGCCGGCCACTCCAAAGATGGCGGCAGCGATCGCGAAGCCCATGACGCCGATGAGTGTCTCCATTACGGTCCAGGTCTTCAGCGTGGTCTTGACGTCCATGCCGAAGAAGCGGCCCACCAGCCAGAAGCCGGAGTCGTTGACGTGGGAGACCACCACGGAGCCGGCGGCCACGGCGATGACCAGGGCGGCCACCTGCATGCCGTTCATGCCCGCGAGGGCCACGGCGGGAGCGATCAGCCCGGCAGTGGTGGTCAGGGCCACCGTGGCGGAACCCTGGGCGATGCGCAGGATGGCCGAGATCAGGAAGCCGGCAAGCAGCAGGGAAATGCCGACGTCGCCCAGTACGCCGGCCAGGGCGGTGCCGATGCCGGAGGTGCGCAACACGCCGCCGAACATGCCGCCGGCGCCGGTGATCAGGATGACGGAGCAAACCGGGCCGAGGGAGGATTCGAGCAGCTTCTCCAGCGTGGCGCCGTGGGAGCCGCGGAGCCTGCCCAGGACGAACATGGCCACGAGCACGGCGATCAGCAGGGCCACCGGCGTTTCACCGAGGGTGCGCAGGATCTGGAACCATGCCTCGGACTTGGCCGAGGCCGGAAGGACGCCGGCGGAAGCCATGGTGCTGAGGCCGGTGTTGAGGAAGATGAGGACCAGCGGAAGGAGCAGGACGCCCACGACGGTGCGGAAGCGCGGCGGGTTCTCCTCGGCGGCGGGATCAGCGTGGCCCAGCAGTTCCGGAACAGGGAGCACCAGCTTCTTGCCGGTCCACAGTCCGAAGAGGTAGGCGGTGACGTACCAGGTGGGGATGGCGGTGATGAGGCCGGCGATCAGGACCAGCCCGATATTGGCGTCGAAGAAGGTTGCTGCAGAGACCGGGCCCGGGTGCGGGGGCAGGAAGATGTGCATCACGGAGAAGGCGCCTGCAGCGGGCAGGCCGTAGCGCAGCACGCCGCCGCCGAGACGGTGGGCCACTGCGAAGACTACGGGCAGCATGACCACCAGGCCGGCGTCGAAGAAGATGGGGAAGCCGAAGATCAGCGAGGCGAGGCCCAGGGCGAACGGTGCGCGCTTCTCGCCGAAAAGGTTGATGAGGTAGTCAGCCAGCGCCTTGGCGCCGCCGCTGGTTTCAACGATGCGGCCGAGCATGGCGCCGAGGCCGACCAGCAGGGCTACGGTGCCGAGGGTGCTGCCGAATCCGTTGACCAGCACCGGCACCACCTTGTCCGCCGGGATGCCGGTGGCGAAGGCGGTGGCCAGGCTGATGAGGATCAGGGCGAGCAGCGCGTGCATGCGCAGCTTGATGATGAGGAACAGCAGCACCAAGATGGCGCCGCCGGCAATCAGCAGCAGGGGGCCTGCGCCGAGGGTTTGAGTCCATCCTTCGATGGTCATGGTTCTCCTTTGAAGCAGATGTGTTGGGGGGTGGAGCTTGGGGGGGAGTGGGAGATCAGGAAGCGCAGGGAGCGTTGCCCGCCGGCAGGTGAAGGGCGGACTTGATGGCCTGAACCAGGTCCTCAGGCGTGCGGGTGATGTCCAGCCGCAGGCTTCCGGCGGCGAGCTCCTCCGGCGTCAACGGCTCCAGGGTGGCCAGCTGGCTGGGCAGGAGCGTGACCGGCATGAAGTGGCCCTCGCGTCCGCGCATGCGCTCGCCGAGCAGGGCGGGATCACCGTCGAGGTGGATGAAGACCACCGTGCCTTCTGCCTCCGAGAGGAGCTGGCGGTAGCTGTGCTTGAGGGCGGAGCACGTCAGGACGGTGCTTTTGCCTTCCGCGGCCTGGGCGGTCATCCAGTCGCGGATGGACTGCAGCCAGGGCCAGCGGTCCTCGTCCTGGAGCGGCGTGCCGGCATTCATCTTGGCGATGTTGGACTCCGGGTGGAACTGGTCCGCCTCGGCCATGTCCCATCCCAGATCCAGGGACAGGGCCCCGGCGATGGTGGACTTGCCGGCTCCGGCGACACCCATGACTACCAAGTGCATGGCAGGAAACTTCATTGTTCTACCTCCGTAGAAGACGTCGTTGGCTTCGGAATGAAGCTCAGGCCAGCAACCCGCACTGGATAGAAAAATAAGATAGCACCATTTGAAGCTATTAGTAGCATCTTTTGTAACACAGGTCATACCTTTACCTTCATCTGGCCTAAACTGGAAGCCAAGCGCGAAGGCGCAGAGGGAGGCTTCAGGCATGTCGACGGCGACAGAGAACCACGCGGGGTCAACCGGTGATGAACCGGTAGCTCCGGCCTTGCATCTGCGGGTATTGGACGCACTTGGAGAGGCCATCGTTTCCGGTGAGCTGGCCCCGGGCCGGCGGCTGACGCTCGATGATCTGCAGCAGCACTACAACATTTCCCGCACCCTCGCCCGGGACACCATGCGTGTCCTGGAATCGATGAACCTGGTCTACTCCCGCCGGCGGGTGGGCATCGTGGTGCAGGACCCCGAACTCTGGAACGTGTTCGATCCCAAGCTGGTGCGGTGGCGGCTCGCATCCAGCCGCCGGGCCGAGCAGTACAGCAGCCTCACGGAACTCCGGATCGCCGTCGAGCCCATCGCTGCGGCGGGTGCTGCCCGCCGTGCGGGCGCGTCGGAGCGCCGCCAACTCACGGCGCTGGCTGCCGAACTGAGGCGGCTTGGCGAAGCCGGCGAGCTGGAAGAGTTCCTCAAAGCGGACATTGCTTTTCACAGCCTGCTCCTGCACAGCAGCGGGAACGAAATGTTCAAGGCTTTGGACGGCATGGTGGCCGAAGTCCTGTCCAGCCGGACCAAACAGGGATTGATGCCTTTCAATCCGCGTCCTGAAGCACTGGAGGCGCACGAGGCCGTGGCGGCGGCGGTTGCCGCGGGCGATGCCGGTACCGCCGAAGCGGCCATGCACCACATCCTTGACGAGGTCCGGACGGCGATGGGGCTGCCCTAGCTCTGGCTGGACGCCGGCTTGGCGGGAACGTTCCGGCTTAGCGGGAGGGCGTCGGCGTCGGGTTGCTCATGGACGGCGGCGGCGGCGGGAAGGGATTGGCCGGGTACAGCCCGGCCACCTGCAGCATGTAGTTGGCCCACTGCGGCCCGGCGAGCATGTAACCGTCGATGTTCTTGTAGAAGGTGCCGTTGATGGTGACGTTCTGGCCGGCCCGCTGTTGGCCCTCCAGCGTGTCCCCGAAGAAGGACACCGTGGCCAGGCCGGAAGTGTAGCCCGACACCCAGGTGGCGCCGTTGTTGTTGGACGTTCCCGTCTTGGCCGCCACCGGCACCCGGCTCTGGACCTTGGGGTTGATGTAGACGCCGGATCCCAACTTCAGAACGTCCTGCAGTACAGCGTTGACGCCGCGGGCCACCTCGGGCTTGACGGCGGCGCGGCACTGCGTGGCTTCGGCCGGCAAATGCCGCCCCGTCGGGTCGCTGACATCCGCGACGGCGATCGGGCTGCAGTACCGGCCGTCATTGGCGAACGTGGCGAAGGCGTTCGCCAGGTGCAGGGGAGCCACACCGATGGCGCCCAGCAGGTTGCCGAGCTGATGCATGTTCACCTGGGCGCCGTCCAGCCCGCTGTGGATCCCCACTGCGTCCACCATCTTCTGGATGCCGCAGAAGTCCAGCTGCGCGGCGGTCGCAAAGGTTGCCGTATTGATGGAGTTGTAAAGGCCGTAGTTGATGGGCATGGGCCGGTAATACCCGGGGTCGTTGTTCTGGAGATCGTCGGCAGCGCCCTCGGCCCGCTCGGCCGTGTTGTAGGCGCCCAGCACCTTCCCGCAGCTGGACCGCCATGGAAAGTTGAGCGGATAGGTCCGCCGGGAGGCGTCAATCATGGCGTTGAGGGGTTTACCCTCATTTAGCCATTCGGCGAAGGTGAACGGCTTCATGGTGGATCCGGGCTGGAACCCGCCGGCCCCGTTGAGGTCATTGCCGTTGGCGTCCTTGGAATCGACGTTGAAGTTTAGCTGGGTATCGAATTTCCCTTCCGCCGGAAGGAAGACCGTGTTCTGCGCCATGGCCAGGATCCTGCCGGATCCGGGCTGGATGGTCACCAGGGCAGCACCCCATTTGTCCGGATTCGCGCCTGCGGTGGCGTCCACCTGGGCCTGGGCGGCGGCCTGCAGCCTGCTGTCCAGCGTGGTGACGATGGTCAGGCCACCGCGGTACAGCAGCCTCTCGCGGTCGTTGATGTCCGCTCCGTAGGCGGGGTTGTTGAGGATCAGGTGGGACACGTAGTCGCAGAAGTACGGTGCGATCACGGCGGCGGCGCAGCCCTGCCGGCCCGGGGTGACCTTCAGCTCCACGCCGGTGGCCGCGGCGGCATCGTGCTCGGCCTGGGTGATTTTCTTCTGCTCCAGCATATTGCCCAGGACCTGGTTGCGGCGTTGCAGCGAGTTCTCCGGATGCACGGCGGGGTCGTAGAAACTGGGGCTGTTCACCAACCCGGCAAGCAGCGCCGCCTGCGGCAAGGTCAGGTCCTTGGCGGAGGCGCTGAAGAAGTGCCGCGCGGCGGCCTCGATGCCGTAGGCATCCCGATTGAAGAACACGATGTTCAGGTAGCCTTCGAGGATTTGGTCCTTGGTGTATTTCTTCTCCAGTTCAATGGCGAGCTTCATCTCCCGCACCTTGTCGCCAACGCTCTTCTGGCCGCTGAGGACGACCTGCTCGCCCTGATCTGCCGAAAGATACGACTCGTTGATGATGTTGGTGACGTACTGCTGCGTCAGCGTGGATGCGCCCTGACGGCCGCCCTGGGTGACATTGAACGTCAGCGCGCGGAGGATGCCCTGGGGGTCAACGCCGCCATGTTCGTAGAAGCGGCTGTCCTCGATCGCGACGATCGCGTCCTTGATAAACGGCGACATCTGGTCGAGGGTGACGCGCACCCGGTTCTCGGCGTAGAACGTGGCGATGGGCTGACCGTCCGCGGTCATCATTTTGGTGGACTGCGACGGCGGATCGACCGTGAGGTCACCGGGCAGGCTGTTGAAGAACGTAATCGAACTGCTGACCGTCACCCCGGCGGCTGCCACGCTGGGGGCCACGAGGCTGGCGGCCAGGACCCCACAGATGGCGCTCACGGCAATGAATCCGACCAGCCTTCCCAAGGCTGCGGCCAGACGAGAACCCAATCGCTTCTTCGGCGCCATTTGTACCCAGCTATCACGCGTGCCCAGTGCCTCAAGGCTACGCCGGGCGGCCGACAGCCGACCAGAGTCCTAGTGCCCGCACGCCGGGGGTGCGCCGGTGATCGAGCCTGTCGCGATCACCGGCGGGCGGGCAGCCCTTCAGCCTGCGTAGGGGTCGGCGATGCCGATGTACTGCGTGGTGGTGTACTCGGCGATGCCTTCGGTACCGCCTTCGCGGCCGAGCCCGGACTGCTTGACGCCGCCGAACGGGGCGGCGGCGTTGGAGATGACGCCGGCGTTGAAGCCCACCATGCCGAATTCGATCTGCTCTGCGACGCGCAGGAGGCGGGTGAAGTCCCGGCTGTAAACGTAGGAGGCGAGGCCGTATTCGCTGGCGTTCGCGAGCCGGATCGCGTCTTCCTCGGTGGTGAACGTGGTCACGGGCGCCACCGGCCCAAAGATCTCCTGGCGGAGGATCGCGGCGTCGTTCGGGACGTTGGCCAGCACGGTGGGCGGGTAGAAGTAGCCGGCCCCCTTCACCGGTGCGCCGCCGGTGACGGCGGTGGCGCCGGCGTCGACGGCGGCGCTCACCAGGGCGTGCACGTCGTCGCGGGCGCCGGCGTCGATGAGCGGGCCGACCTGGGTGGCCGGTTCCGTCCCGCGGCCGGTGGTGAGGGCGGCCATGGCGGCGGCGAACTTTTGGGTGAACTCGGCGGCGACGGATTCCTGGACCAGGAAGCGGTTGGCCGCGGTGCAGGCCTCGCCCATGTTCCGCATTTTGGCGGCCATGGCTCCTTCGACGGCCTTGTCCAGGTCGGCGTCTTCGAACACGATGAACGGTGCGTTACCGCCGAGCTCCATGGACGTGCGCAGCACGTTCTGCGCGGCGGCGGCGATGAGGCGTTTGCCCACCGGGGTGGAGCCGGTGAAGGAGACCTTGCGCAGCCGCGGATCGGCCAGCAGGGGTCCGGAGATCCCGGATGCACTGGCGGAGGAGACCACGTTGAGCACGCCTGCGGGCAGTCCGGCGTCGAGCATGGTCTGCGCGAAGTACTGCGCGGTCAGGGGCGTGAGTTTGGCGGGTTTGAGGACCATGGTGCAGCCGGCGGCAATGGCGGGGGCGACCTTGCGGGTGGCCATCGCCAGCGGGAAGTTCCACGGCGTGATCAGCAGGCAGGGACCGACGGGTTTGTGCTGGACGAGGATCTTGTTTTTGCCCTCCGGGGTGGTGAGGTAGCGGCCGTAGTCCCGGACGGCTTCTTCGGAGAACCAGCGCAGGAACTCGGCGCCGTAGGTGACCTCGCCGCGGGCTTCGGCCAGCGGTTTGCCCATTTCCAGGGTCATCAGCAGGGCGAAGTCCTCGGCGCGTTCGGTGACGAGGTCAAAGGCGCGGCGCAGGATTTCGGCGCGTTCCCGGGGCGCGGTCCGGGCCCAGGAAGCCTGGACTTTGTCGGCCGCGTCGAGCGCGGCGACGGCATCCTCGCTGGTGGCGGACGCGAGGGTGGCGAGTACCTCCCCGGTGGCGGGATCGTGGACGTCGAACGTGCCGCCGTCGGACGCGTCCCGCCACTGGCCGCCGATCAGCAGGCCGGTGGGGACGGAAGCGAGCAGCGCGGCTTCCCGTTCAGGCAAAATGGCAGGGGAGATCGCAGAAAGTGTCATCAAAGAAGTCCTTAGGAAGTGGGTCAGTAGCTGGCGGGGGAGCCGCCGTCGGCTGGCTTGATGAACTCGGCGGCGAGGGCTTCCGTGCCGCGGGCCAGGATGGCGACGTCGGCGCCCACCAGCACAAACGAGGCGCCGGCCGCGAGGTAGCTGCGGGCGGTGTCCTTGTTGAAGGCGTTGACGCCCGCGGGCTTCCCGACCGCTGCGGCCGCGCTGAGGCAGTGTTCGACGGCGGCGCGCACTTTGGGGTGCTCTTGTTGTCCCAGCACGCCCATGGAGGCGGCGAGGTCGGACGGCCCCAGGAAGATGGCGTCCACGCCGTCGACCGCGAGGATCTCCTCCACGGCAGCGACGGCAGCCTCCGATTCGATCTGGACGGTGAGGCTGACCGTGTCGCCGGCTTGCGCGAGGTAGTCCGGGATGCGGTTCCAGCGCGAGGCCCTGGCGAGGGCCGAGCCCACGCCGCGGACGCCGTGCGGCGGGTAGCGGGTGGCGGCCACCGCTGCCTCGGCCTCTGCGGCCGAGTTGACCATGGGCACCAGCAGGTTCTGCACGCCGAGGTCCAGGTACTGCTTGATCAGCACGGTGTCGTTGACCGGCGGCCGGACCAGCACCCGGACCGGGTAGCCGTGGACGGCCTGCAGTTGGGCGAGGACGGATTCAAGCCCGTTGGGGCTGTGCTCGGCATCCACCAGGAGCCAGTCCAGGCCCGCCCCGGCGCAGAGCTCGGCCACCAGCGGGCTGCCCGAGCACACCCACATCCCCATGAGGGGACGGTTGGTGGCGGCCAGGGCGTGCCGGAACGTTGGGTCCGGTTCTACTCGAAGCGGCATGTGACAACTCCCAGGGGTCCGTAGTCGGCGTGGACGGTGTCGCCCTTGTACACCCACAGCGGGCGCGTAAAGGAGCCAGCCAGGATGATGTCCCCGGCCTTCATGCCGTCCCCGTGCGCCGCGATCTTGTTGGCGAGCCAGTGCACGCCGTTGGCCGGGTGGTCCAGGACCCCGGCGGCGACACCGGTCTCCTCCACCGTCTGGTTCTTGTACAGGATCGCGGAGACCCAGCGGAGGTCGACGGCGTCCGGCTTCACCGGGCGGCCGCCGACGACCATGGCGCCCATCGCGGCGTTGTCCGCGATGGTGTCCACGATGGTCCGGCCCTCCATTTCGATCCTGGAGTCCAGGATCTCGAGGGCCGGAACCACGTAGTCGGTGGCGTTGAGGACATCGAAGATCGTGCAGCCCGGGCCTTTGAGCGCGTCTTTCAGGACAAAGGCGAGCTCCACCTCCACCCGCGGGTGGGTGTACTTGTCCCAGGCCACGGAGCAGCCGGTTTCGAGGACCATGTCGTCAAAGATGGCGCCGTAGTCCGGCTCGGTGATGCCCGTGGCGGCCTGCATGGCCTTGGACGTGAGGCCGATCTTGCGCCCCACCAACGTGCGCCCGGCTTCCTCGTTCCGGCGCCGCCACAACTGCTGCACAGCGTAGGAATCCTCCACCGTCATGTCGGGGTACCGGGCCGTCAGGCGCGGCACCGGCGTCCGGTTCCGGCCGGCGTCGAGCAGTTCGTCGGCAATGGCTTCGATCGTCTTCGCGTCCATCATGGTTTAGACCTGGGCCCCGAGCTTGAAGCCTGTCTTCTCTCCGGCGGGGCCGTCCTCTTCCTTGCGGGTGTAGGAGAAGCCGTCGGCGCCGACGGTGACGGCCATTTCGGACTTTTCCTCGCGGACGATGACGGGCTGCGGGTTGCCGTCCAGGTCCAGGACCAGGGAGGCCTCGGTGTACCAGGACGGGACAACGGGGTTGCCCCACCAGTCGCGGCGCTGGTTGTCGTGGACGTCCCAGGTGACGGTGGGGTTGTCCGGGTCGCCGGTGTAGTAGTCCTGGGTGTAGATCTCCACGCGGTGGCCGTCCGGGTCCAGGATGTAGAGGTAGAAGGCGTTGGACACGCCGTGCCGGCCGGGACCGCGCTCGATCCGGTCCGAGATGCGCAGCGCGCCCATCTTGTCGCAGATCTGGATGATGTTGTGCTTCTCGTGGGTGGAGAACGCGATGTGGTGCAGGCGCGGGCCGTTGCCGCCGGTCAGGGCGGTGTCGTGCACGGTCTGCTTGCGGTGCATCCACGCGGCGTACGTGACGCCGTCGGAGTCCTGGATGTCCTCGGAGACACGGAAGCCGAGGTCCTCCAGGTACTTGCGGCCGCGGGGGACGTCCGGGGTGACCTGGTTGAAGTGGTCCAGCCGGACCAGTTCGCCGGCGGAGTAGAGGTCGTAGCGCTGGGTAAGGCGTTCCACGTGCTCCACATCGTAGAAGAACTCGTAGGGGAAGCCCAGCGGGTCCTCGACGCGGACAGAGTCGCCGACGCCCTTGGTGAAGCCATCCCTGCGGCGCTCCACCCGGCAGCCCAATTCCTTGTAATAGGCCTCTGCGGCGTCAACCTCGGCGGGCGACTTCACACGGTAGGCGAAGGCCGCTGCCGCGGCCACCGGGCCCTTGCGCAGCACCAGGTTGTGGTGGATGAACTCCTCGAAGGAGCGCAGGTAGATGTTGTTCTCATCTTCCTCGGTGACGTGCAGGCCCAGCAGGTCCACGTAGAACGCGCGGGACTTGGCGAGGTCCGTGACCACGAGTTCCAGGTACGCGCAGCGGACGATATCCGGGGCCGGGACGGAGGGGGTGGGGACGAAGTTTGTCATCGGATTCTCTCTTCTTTGAAAGCGGGGTCGGGTTGGCGCCGGGCGGAATCGCTCAGGCGCCGAATTTCGGGGTGTGGACGGTGCCGAGGGTAATGTGAACGGCCTGCTGGTCGGTGTAGAAATCGATGGAGCGGTAGCCGCCCTCGTGGCCCAGGCCGGAGGCCTTGACGCCGCCGAAGGGGGTGCGGAGGTCGCGGACGTTGTGGCTGTTGAGCCAGACCATGCCGGCCTCGACGTTCTGCGAGAAGTTGTGGGCCCGGGTGAGGTTCTGGGTCCAGATGTAGGCCGCCAGGCCGTACTTGGTGTTGTTCGCGAGGGCCAGGGCTTCGTCGTCGTTCTCGAACGGCGTGATCGCGACCACCGGGCCGAAGATCTCCTCCTGGAAGATCCGGGCGTCGGGTGCGACGTCGGCGAACACGGTGGGGGCGATGTAGTTCCCTTCCGGGAGGTGCTCCGGGCGGCCGCCGCCGGCCAGGAGTCGGCCTTCGGACTTGCCGATTTCCACGTACGAGGCCACCTTTTCGTAGTGCTCCGGGTGGACCAGGGCGCCCACCTGGGTCTTGGGGTCGTGCGGATCGCCCACCACGATGTTCTTGGCCCGGGCTGCGTACTTCTCGCAGAACTCCTCATAGATGGCGCGTTCCACCAGGATCCGGGAGCCGGCGGTGCAGCGTTCGCCGTTGAGGGAGAAGACGCCGAACAGGGCGGAGTCGATTGCGGCGTCGAGGTCGGCGTCGGCGAACACCACGCAGGGGGACTTGCCGCCGAGCTCCATGGACAGGCCCTTGAGGTTGGTGGCCGCGTTGCGGAAGATCGTCTGCCCGGTGGTGGTCTCGCCGGTGAAGGAAATCAGCGGGACGTCCGGGTGCTTGACCAGCGCGTCGCCGGCTTCCTCGCCGAGGCCGTTGACCAGGTTGAACACACCGTCCGGGAGGCCGGCGTCCTTGAAGATCTGCGCCCACAGCGAGGCGGAAAGCGGGGTGAATTCGGCGGGCTTGAGGACCACGGTGTTGCCGGTGGCCAGCGCGGGGGCGAGCTTCCAGGATTCGAGCATGAACGGGGTGTTCCACGGGGTGATGAGGCCGGCGACGCCGATCGGCTTGCGGTTCACGTAGTTGATCTGCGAGCCCGGGACCTTCATGGCGTCGTCGAACTGGGCCACGATCAGGTCCGCGAAGAAACGGAAGTTCTCCGCCGCGCGCAGGGCCTGGCCCTTGGCCTGGGTGATGGGCAGGCCGGTATCGAAGGTTTCCAGTTCGGCGAGGCGCTCCTCCTGGGCTTCGACGGCGTCTGCGATCCTGTTCAGGATGCGGGCGCGTTCGCGCGGCTTCATCCTCGGCCAGGGGCCGTTCGTGAAGGCTTCGCGGGCGGCGGCGACGGCGAGGTCGATGTCCTCTTTCTGGCCGGCCGCGGCGGTGGCGTAGTTGGTGTTGGAGACCGGGTCCAGGACGTCGAAGGTCTTGCCGCCCACGGAGTCAACGAACTCGCCGTTGATGTAGTGCTGGATGTGGGTGGGCAGGTCCTGCGGGATGTAGTGGGTTTTGGTGTCTGCGGCAGTGAACGTCATTGTATTTCCTTACTGCTGTGGGGGCTGCGGGGCCGGGTGGTCTGTTGTGGCCGCCTGGGCGAGGTAAGCGTCCAGGGTGGCGGAGCGGTGCAGGCGGGCTGCTTTTTCGATCTCGTCGGCGCCGGCACCGGATTCGATGAGCTGCAGGAGGGCTTCATGCTCTTCGACGGAGTCGTGGGCGCGGCCGGGGACGAACCTGAACGTTGACGAGCGAAGCGAAGCCAGCCGGTTCCAGCCGCGGTGGACGAGGTCCAGGATGTGCGGGTTGGGGCAGTGCTCGAACAGGACGCTGTGGAAGTCCTGGTTGAGCCGGGTGAAGCGGACGGGGTCGAAGTGCTGCAGGCATTCGCGCATCTCCGCGTTGACGGCGCGTGCGCGGGAAATGTCCGCCGGCCCGATCAGGGGTGCGGACAGGGCTGTGGCGGCACCTTCGACGATGCTCAGGGTCTGCATCGTGTAGAGGTACTCGGTGGGGTCGATTCCTGACACGGTGGCGCCGACGTTCCGTTCGAACTTGACCAGCCCTTCGGCTTCGAGCCGGCGGATGGCTTCGCGGACCGGAACCACGCTGACGCCCAGGTCCTCGGCGATCTTGGCCAGCACCAGCCGGTAGCCGGGGGAGTACGTCCCGTCCACGATCCGGGCCTTGACCGAGGCATAGGCCTGCTCGGACTTGCTGCCGGCCATCACTGTTTCAGTCATGTGCGGGGCCTTCCCACTCGTCGTACTTGGCCCGCCATTCGGAGTTCAGCGGATAGAGGCCGTCAACGCTGTGGCCCTGTGCCACCATCTCGGCGATGAAGACTTCCTCGCGTTCCTGGGCGATGGAATCGTCCGCGAGCTCGTCGGCCAGGGCCGGCGGGATCACCAGGATGCCGTCCGAATCCGCCACGATGATGTCCCCGGGCTGGACGGTGGTGCCGCCGCAGGCGATGGTGATGTCGGTATCCCACGGGATGTGCCGGCGCCCCAGCACCGCGGGGTGCGGGTTGGCATAGTAGGTGGGCATGTCCATGGCGGCCACGGCGGCGAAGTCGCGCACACCGCCGTCGGTGATGATGGCTGCGGCACCGCGGACCTGGGCGCGGAGGGCCAGGATGTCGCCGATGGTGCCGGTGCCCTTCTCGCCGCGGGCCTCCATCACCAGGATCTCGCCCTCGTTCACGGAATCGATGGCCTTCTTCTGGGCGTTGAAGCCGCCGCCGTGGGTCTTGAAGAGGTCCTCGCGGTTGGGCACGTAGCGCAGGGTCCGGGCCAGGCCCACGATCCTTTTCTCCGGGCGGGTGGAGGTGAGGCCGTCAATGCTGACGTTGTTCAGCCCGCGCTTGCGGAGCTGGGAGGACAGGGTGGCGGTGCAGACGCTTTCGAGTTTGGCCTTCAGTTCCGGGGTCAGGGCCGGCCCGACGGCGGCTGTTTCGTCCGCAGGAAGCCCGGCCGCTTCCCGCGAGCCGTACGCTTCCTCCCGCTGGAGGTCATCGGTCCGGGGCCGGGCGCCGAAGTCCGCGAACGCCGTCGTACCTTCCGCCACCCGGGTGACCAACCGGCCGGTGCTGACGCCGGGGGCGGCGCCCGCCGTCGTACTGGTGCTGACTTCGACCTCGACGACGTCGCCCGGCTTGGCGACGGAGGCGCCGGCCGGGGTGCCGGTCAGGATGATGTCGCCCTCTTCGAGCGTGAGCAGCTGGGACAGGTCCGCGATGAGCCGGGCGAACGGGAACAGCAGGTCTTCGGTGGTGTCGTCCTGGACCATCTCACCGTTGTGCCAGGTGCGGATCCGGAGCTTTGACGGGTCCACGGCGTCCGCGGCGATCAGTCCAGGACCCACAGGGGTGAAACCGTCGCCGCCCTTGGAGCGGAGATTGGAGCCCTTGTCCGCGTATCGCAGGTCGTACACGCCGAGGTCGTTGCTGGCGGTCACCCATTCGACGTGGCTCCAGGCATCGTCAATCGCCACGCGCCGGGCGGGCTTGCCGATGACCAGGGCGATCTCGCCTTCATACCCGAGGAGCTCGCAGCCGGCGGGGCGTTCCACGGTGGAAGGCGCGTCTGCCGAGCCGGTTGCCAGGGAGGATGAAGGCTTCAGGAAGTAGGAGGGCTGTTCCGGGGTACGGCCGCGCTGGGCTGCCCGGCTGGGGTAGTTGATGTGCACCGCGATGACCTTGCGGGCCGCGGCCAGGATGTGGTCGGTGACCTGTTCCAAGTGTTACTCCTCATCGAGTACGAAATCGTATACGATAACTATTACCTACGAGCTTCCGGACGTCAACCCCTGATTTTTAGGGAGTTTTGAGAGGAGCTTGTAACGCAGGTCATACCTGCGTACAGTTTTGAATCAGCAACCAAATTTCTATTATCGAACGATTAGTTCCGATATCGAACACGAGACGGCCCTAGACAGCCACACAACGAAGTGAGGAATCCCGTGCATTTCCACCACCACGGTTACGTATCAGGTGACCCGCGAGTCCAGCCGGCCGCCGGCGTCGGCATTGACCGGCCCACCCAGCTCCCCGACGAAGTGGACGTGCTCATTGTGGGCACCGGTCCTGCAGGCATGCTCACTGCTGCCCAGCTCTCCCAGTTCCCGGGCATCACCACCCGCATCGTGGAGCGCCGCGACGGCAGGCTTGCCATCGGCCAGGCAGACGGCATCCAGGCCCGCAGTGTCGAAACCTTCCAGGCCTTCGGCTTCGCCGAGCGGATCATCGCCGAGGCCTATCGGATCACCGAAATGGCATTCTGGAAGCCGGATCCGCGGAACCCTGCGAACATCGTCCGCGCCGCGCGCACCCTCGACGACGCGCACGGGATCAGCGAATTCCCGCACCTGATCGTCAACCAAGCGCGCGTGCTGGACTATTTCGCCGAGGTTATGGCCAACGCCCCCACGCGCATGGCGCCGGACTATGGCTATGAGTTCCGCAGCCTTGAAGTCGGCGAAGGGGAGTACCCGGTTACCGTAACGCTCGTCCATACAAGCGGCCCCGATGAAGGCCGGGAACGTGTTGTCCGGGCCAAGTACGTGGTGGGCGCCGATGGTGCCCGCAGCAAGGTCCGGGAATCCATCGGCTGCACCCTGGCCGGCGACCAGGCCAATCACGCCTGGGGCGTTATGGACGTGCTCGCCAACACCGATTTCCCGGACATCCGCCTCAAATGCGCCATCCAGTCCCACGACGGCGGCAGTATCCTGCTGATCCCGCGGGAGGGCGGGCACCTCTTCCGCATGTACGTGGACCTCGGCGAAGTGCCCGCGGACGATCACGGCGCGGTCCGCAAGACCACCATCGAGCAGATCATCGCCAAGGCCAATGCGATCGTCCACCCCTACACCGTGGACGTGCGCAATGTGGCCTGGCACAGCGTTTATGAGGTGGGCCACCGCCTTACCGACAGGTTCGACGACGTCCGCCCGGAAGACATGGGCACGCGCACGCCGCGTGTATTCATCACCGGCGACGCCTGCCACACGCACAGCGCCAAGGCCGGCCAAGGCATGAACGTGTCCATGCAGGACGGCTTTAACATCGGCTGGAAACTCGGCCACGTCCTCGAAGGGCGCAGCCCGGAGAGCCTGCTGTCCACCTACTCGGCCGAACGCCAGGTCATCGCGAAGAACCTCATCGACTTTGACAAGGAATGGTCAACGCTGATGGCGAAGAAGCCCGAGGAGTTCGCCTCCCCCTCGGAGCTCGAGGATTTCTACGTGAGCACCGCCGAATTCCCGGCCGGCTTCATGACCCAGTACACCCCGTCGATGCTCGTCGGCAGCCCGGCCCACCAGGGGCTTGCCACCGGCTTCACCATCGGCAAGCGCTTCAAGTCCGCGCCCGTCGTGCGGGTCTGCGACACGAACCCGCTGCACCTCGGCCATCAGGCCAAGGCTGACGGCCGCTGGCGCATCTACGTTTTCGCGGACGCGGCGACCCCCGTCACAGGAATGGAGCATGCTGCGTCACCGGCCGCCGACCTGGCCGGCTGGCTCGCCAACGCGCCGGACTCGCCGCTCGCCGCCACACCGGAAGGCGCCGACGCCGACGCCTGGTTCGACGTGAAGGTCATCTACCAGCAGGACCACACGAATATCGACATCAACGAGGTTCCGGCGGTGTTCAAGCCGGAGGTGGGACCGTTCAAACTCACCTACCTGGAAAATGTCTACGGCACCGATCCGGCGGCCGACATCTTCGAACTGCGCGGCATCGACCGCGGCGGAGCCGTTGTGGTGGTCCGCCCGGACCAGTATGTGGCGAACGTCCTGCCCTTGACGGCGACGGCGGAGCTGGCCGCGTTCTTCGCGCCGATCCTGCACGGGCGTCAGACGGCTGTCAGCCGCTGACGGCCTGAGCCGTCCGGTACTCCGCGGCTGCATAAACACCCAGGATGCGCACCTCGGCGGTGAAGAAGTCCAGTTCCTCGAGGGCCAGCTTCAGCGGCAGGTCCTCGGGGTGGCCCTCGACGTCGGCCATGAACATGGTGGCGGCAAACTCGTTGCCCACCATGTAGCTCTCCAGCCGGGTCATGTTCACGCCGTTGGTGGCAAAACCGCCAAGCGCCTTGTAGAGCGCGGAGGGGACGTTCCGGACGCGGAACACGAAACTGGTCACTGCCGGCCCGGGCAACTCGTCCCGGGTCGGCAGTTCCGTTTCCCGCGCCAGGACCACAAAACGCGTGGTGTTCGACGGATCGTCCTCCACCCGGGAGGCCAGTACTTCGAGGCCGTAGATCTGGGCCGCGAGCGGGGGAGCGAGTGAGAGCTTGGCGGGATCGTTCCATTCCCGCACTTCGCGGGCAGACCCGGCCGTGTCTCCGGCGATGACGGGGCGCAGCCCGGCTTCACGGATCAGGCGCCGGCACTGGCCCAGCGCGTGGATGTGGCTGTGGACCTCCGTGGCCCCTTCGATGGTGCTGCCGGGGATGCCCAGCAGGTCGAAGTGGATGGGCAGGAAGAACTCTCCCACGATCTGCAGGTGCGACTGGGGGAGCAGGACGTGGATGTCCGCCACCCTGCCGGCAATCGAGTTCTCGATCGGAATCATGGCCAGGTCGGCCTCGCCGCCGGACACGAGTTCGAAGACGTCCTCGAAGCTGGCGCACGGGACGCTTTCCAGTTCGGGGAACATCTGCTGGCACGCGATATTGGAGTTGGCGCCGGGCTCGCCCTGGTACGCAATTTTCTGGGTCACGATCCGTATGGTTTCACGACCCGCACCCAACCTCCCAAGTGAGTAGCAGCAGGTGTCGTTTTGAGGGCCCAAAACGACACCTGCTGCTACTTAGTTGGGGTGGGGCGCGAAAAGTCCTGGCTCAGCCGAGCGCCAGCCGCATCGACACCTGGTACCGGTCCGAGCGGTACGTCGAGATGGAGTATTCGATGGGTGTGCCCGGATCGGCCTCCCCGGTAAACGACCGGCGCCGGAAGAGCAGCACAGGGGCACCCGGTTCGATGTCCAGCAGGGCGGCAGTTTCCTCCGGTGCCGCAGCGGCCTCCACGGTCTGTTCCACGTGCTGCACGGGGTGCCCGGAGGTGGACAGGATCCGGTAGAGGGATCCCGTCAGGTCCTCCGAGAGCAGGTCCGGCAGGAGCCGGGGCGGAAGCCAGGATTCGTCCACGCTGACGGGAGCCCCGTTCGCCAAGCGCAGCCGGCGGACCTGGTAGGCGGCCTGCCCCGGTGGGAGCCCCAGGTGCTCGGCCGCGGCGGCGGGCGGCTCCGCCGTCGCGGCAGTGATGACCCGGGTGCTGGGCTCAAAGCCAGCCTGCCGCATGTCCTCATTGAAGGAGGCCAGGTGCAGGGTGGAACGCACCAGCCCGTGCGAGACAAAGGTCCCCTTGCCCTTGATCCGCACCAGCGCCCCGTCCTGGACGAGGTCCGAAATCGCCCGGCGCACCGTAATGCGGGAGACTCCGAACTGCTCCTCCAGCTGGCGTTCGCCCAGCAGCGCGTCCCCGGGCCGCAGCGTCGAAGCCACCAGGTCCTGGAGCTGCCTTCGCACCCAGACGTGTTTCAGTTCCCCTGCCGTATCCATAGGTCTATTGTCCGGGCAGGTCGAACAGATGCCCGCCGGCTTCCACGCGGGCTCCGCTTTCCGGTGAATCGATGGCGTCCGCTGGGCTGTCCAGTATCACCACGGGGCTGCACATGCTGAGGTTTTTCGAGCGGACCAGCGTGACGTCAACGCTGATCATGGGATCCCCGGCGCGGACCTGGTCGCCCTTCTGCGCCAGCACGCTGAAACCCTCGCCCTTCAGGCCGACCGTATCGATGCCCACGTGGACCAGCACTGCGGGCCCGGAGGCGTGCTGGACGATGTAGGCGTGCGGCATGACCTTGATGACCTTGCCGTCCAAGGGTGCGACGGCGGTCAGCACACCCGAGTCGTCGTCCGGGATAACGGCGGCGCCGCCGCCCACCAGCCCTTTGGCGAACACGGGGTCCGGCACTTCGCTCAACGGGATGAGCCTGCCGGGAAGGGGAGAGGCCACGCTGATGGCCGCCGCTGGTGCCGCAGGTTTCACGTCAGGCGTGCTCACGTCAGGTGCGCTCACATCAGGTCCTGGATGTCTTCGGCCAGGCTCTCGGCTTCGGGGCCCACAACCACCTGGACCACCGAGCCGGCCACCATGACGCCGTGGGCGCCCGCGGCCTTGAGGGCGGCCTCGTCAATGCGCGAGGCGTCCACCACTTCGGTGCGCAGGCGGGTGATGCAGCCTTCGATCTCTTCGACGTTATCGGCGCCGCCCAGGGCGGCGAGGATGATTTCTGCTTTGGACATGTCCACTCCTGTTGGTGTTTCGCGGTGAAGGCCCGCCGGCTCCGGAGGTCTTTTTTCCTGCCTGAGGTTGACAACTAAGCCCGGTGCACTTCACAGTGATGATTGTCACTGGTTATAACCAGTTAGCAAAACAATACTGAATCCCGCATCCCCGCACAAGCACCCCCCTTTCGAAACGAGGAACAACATGTCCACGGAAAACCCGTCCGCATCCGCCGGGGCCGGCCCGTTGGCCGCGCCGGCCCCCGGAAAGGCCAAGGGCAGCGGCAAAGCGCTGCAGAACATGCAGCGCTTCGGGCGCAGCCTCATGCTTCCCATCGCCGCCCTTCCCGCAGCAGCGCTCCTCCTGAGGCTCGGACAGGACGACCTGCTGGGCAGGTTCGAGGGCCTGACCACCGTTGCCCAGGTGATCGGCGCAGCCGGCGGAGCCCTCTTTGAGAACCTCCCGCTGCTGTTCGCCGTCGGTATTTCCTTTGGTTTCGCCAAGAAGGGCGACGGGTCCACGGCGCTGGCCGCCGTCGTCGGCTTCCTGGTCCTGACCAACGTTTTCAAGGTCATGGCACCCCTGGTGCTGGGCGCCGCCCCGGAAGGCGGCAAGGATCCCGTCATCAACTACGGTGTGCTCGCAGGCATCGTGATGGGCCTGACGACGGCGTGGCTGTGGCAGAAATTCCACCGGACCACGCTGCCGGATTGGCTCGGCTTCTTCGCCGGCCGCCGGCTGGTGCCCATCCTGACCTCCTTCGCCGCGATCGTCATCGGCGTGGTCATGGCCCTCATCTACCCCTTCTTCAACACCGGCCTCACCGCGGTGGGCAACGCCGTCGCGGACAACACCGTGGTGGGCAGCGGCGTCTACGGCACGCTCAACCGGCTGCTCATCCCGCTGGGCCTGCACCACATCCTGAACTCCATCGTCTGGTTCATCATCGGCGACTACAACGGCGCCCACGGTGACCTGAACCGGTTCTTCGCCGGCGACCCCTCAGCAGGTGTGTTCATGACCGGGTTCTTCCCCATCATGATGTTCGCCCTGCCCGCGGCCGCCCTGGCCATCTGGCACGAAGCCAAGCCTTCCCAGAAGAAGATCGTCGGCGGCGTGATGCTCTCCACCGGCCTCACCGCCTTCCTCACCGGCATCACCGAACCGCTGGAATTCTCGTTCATGTTCGTGGCCTGGCCGCTCTACGTCGTGCACGCCGTCCTGACCGGCACGTCGATGATGCTGGTCAACTTCCTGGGCATCCATCACGGGTTCGGCTTTTCCGCGGGTGCCATCGACTACGTCCTCAACTTCGGCATCGCCCAAAATCCGCTGTGGCTGATCCCCATCGGGCTGGGCTACGCAGCGGTGTACTACGTGGTGTTCCGCTTCGTGATCCGGCGCTGGAACCTGCGGACCATGGGACGCGAAGACGAGACTGACGAGAACGGTTCGATGGTCAAGGCCGATGCGAGCTGACGGCACTCCGGCCGGAGCCGGCGGCGGCCTGGGGCTGCGGGGGCGCCTCGTCACCGGCCGGACCGGCGACGGAGTGATCGACGACGGCACCGTGGTGATCGCCGGGGGCCGCATCCTTTGGTGCGGCCCGACGGCGGAACTGCCCGCCGGCGCCGACGTCGAAACAACCCGGGTTCCCCTCATCCTGCCCGGGCTGGTGGACGTGCACTGCCACGGCGCCGTCGGGCACACCTTCTCCGCGGATGCGGAGGGCGCCCGCCGGGCTGCGGGCTACCACGCCGCGCAGGGGACGACGTCGGTACTCGCCTCGCTCGTTTCGGCGCCGTCGGATGTGCTGCTGGAGCAGATCGCGGTGCTGCGGGAGCTGGTGCAGGACGGCACGCTGGCCGGCCTGCACCTGGAAGGACCGTTCATCACCAGGAGCATGTGCGGGGCGCAGGACCCGGCGGCCATCATCGATGGCAGCCCGGAACTCCTGAAGGAGTGGCTCGACGCGGGGCACGGCACGGTCCGGTCCATCACACTGGCACCGGAAACCGCGCACTTCGGGGAACTCGTTGCCCTGTGCCGGGACTACCGCGTGGTCCCGTCGCTCGGCCACACCGACGCCACGGCGGCCGGGACGCGGGAAGCCCTCGGCGGATGGTCCGGCGGGGCGGCCGGCGTGGGTGCCGTGGGCGGACCGTGGTCGGCCACGCACCTGTTCAACAGGATGCCCGCGCTGGGCCACCGCACGCCCGGCCCCATCCCCGTCCTGCTGCAGGCGGCCCGGCAGTCACCGGACCGGATGGTCCTGGAGCTGATTGCCGATGGGGTGCACCTTGACCCGGAGATTGTCCGCATGGTGTTCGACCTGGTGGGCCCGGACTCGATTGCCCTGATTACGGACGCCATGGCCGCGGCAGGGATGTCCGACGGCCACTACACGCTCGGCAGCCTGGACGTGCTGGTCCAGGACCGGGTGGCGCGGCTGGTTCCCGACGGGGACGATGCCCATCCCGGGGCGATCGCCGGGGCAACCAGCCTGCTGCTGGAGAACGTCCGCCGCTGCGTGGACTGGGGGATACCCCTGGCTGACGCCGTCACCGCAGCTTCGGCAACCCCGGCGCGGCTCATGGGCCTGGACCGGCCGGGTTCCGACAAAGTCGGGGTGCTGGCCGCGGGATACCGCGCTGACGTGCTGGTCACCACCGAAGAACTTGAACTGCTGCAGGCCTACCGGGCCGGCACACCACTAACTCAGGAAAGGAATGCGCGTGCAGATTATTCTGTGTGAGTCCGCCGAACACGTAGGGGGCAGGGCCGCCGACATCATCGACGCCCGGGTCCGGCAGGGACCGGCCGTCCTGGGACTGGCCACGGGCGGTTCGCCGAAATCCACGTACCAGGAACTCATCCGGCGGCACCGCGAGGAGCAGCTCAGCTTCAGCCAGGTCACTGCCTTCACCCTGGACGAATATGCGGGGATGCCGCCGGAGCATGAACAGAGCTATTACTCCACCATCCGGCGGGAGTTTGCCGACCACGTGGACCTGCCGCTGGAGCAGCTCATCACCCCGCACGGGGATGCCCCGGACCTCGTGGCCGAGGCCGAACGCTACGATGCCGCCATCACGGCTGCCGGCGGAGTGGACATCCAGATCCTCGGCATCGGCGCCAACGGCCACATCGGGTTCAATGAGCCCACCTCGTCCCTGGTCTCGCGCACCAGGGTGAAGACCCTGGCCGGAGCCACCCGGGCGGACAATGCCAGGTTCTTCCCGGAGGGTGATGTCCCGCGGCTGTGCCTGACCCAGGGGCTGGGGACCATCCGCGAAGCCAAGCTGGCGGTACTCGTGGCCATGGGTGAGAACAAGGCTGATGCCGTCCAGGCCATGGTGGAGGGACCGGTCAGCGCACACTGCCCCGCCTCGGTGCTGCAGATGCACCGCCGGGCAGTGGTCATCCTGGACCCCGCCGCCGCGTCCCGCCTCAGCCTGCTGGACTACTATCGGGACGCCCAGGAGTTCAACGACCAGCTGGGCCAGACGCCCACCCGGCCCTGGCTGCAGCAGCCGGCAGTCTAGGAGTTTTTGTCCACATGGCGGGCGCAAAACGGGGCTGAAGTCCCTCTAAGTGGACAAAAACTCCTTCCTAGCCGTTGATCACCTGCGGAACGCCGACGGCTTTGAGGCCCTCGACGCCGAACTCCAGGCCGTAGCCGGACTGCTTGGCCCCGCCGAAGGGGACGCGGGGGTCCACGGCGCCGTGCTTGTTGATCCAGACGGTGCCGGCTTCGATCCGGGCGGCGACCTTGCGGGCTTCGGCGAGGTCGGCGGACCAGACGGAGGCACCGAGCCCGACGTCGAGCGCGTTGGCCATGGCGACTGCCTCGTCGATAGTGCTGTAGCGGATGATCGGCAGGGCGGGGCCGAACTGTTCCTCGGCCACCAGGGGGTTGTTGTTGTCGATGTCGGCCACCAAGGTGGCGGGGTAGAAGTGGCCGGGCTGGTCCGGGTCCGGGTTGCCGCCGGTCAGGATCCGGGCGCCGGAATCCCGGGCGGCTTCGACGAGGGCTGCCACGATGTCGTATTGCGCCCTGTTCTGCAGCGGGCCCAGGACGTTGTTCTCGTCGAGGCCCACACCCATCGGCATCGCGGCGGCCACCTTCGTGAGCTCCTCGCACACGGCCTCATACAGCGAGTCGTGGACGTAGAGGCGCTTGAGCGCGGCGCAGGTCTGGCCGGTGTTGATGAAGGCTCCCCAGAACAACCCCTCTGCAATTCCTTTCGGGTCGGCGTCGGGCAGGACGATGCCGGCGTCGTTGCCGCCGAGCTCCAGGGTGAGCCGCTTGACGGTGTCCGCGGAGGACCTGATGATCGAGCGGCCGGCTGCGGTGGAGCCGGTGAACATGATCTTGCCGACGGCGGGGTGTTCGGCCAGCCGGGCGCCGACCTCACGGTCCCCGGAGACGACGGTGAGGAGGCCGTCGGGGAGTTCCTCGTTGAGGACCTTGGCGAGGGCCAGGACGGACAGCGGGGTCATCTTGGAGGGTTTGACCACCACGGCGTTGCCCATCCGGAGGGCGGGGGCGATCTGCCAGATGGTGATCATCATGGGCCAGTTCCACGGGCCGATGGCACCAACGACGCCGATGGGTTTGTAGTGCAGTTCGGCGTAGGTTTCGCCGTCGTCCACCACGACTTCCGGGTCCAACGGCGTGGTGGCGGCGGCACGCAGCCAGGCGGCGCAGGCGCCGACTTCGAAGCGGGCGTTGGGGCCGTTCAGGGGTTTGCCCTGCTCGCGGGAGAGCAGGCGGGCGAGTTCTTCGGCGGAGCGTTCGACGGCGTCGGCTGCTTTGAGGAGCGCGGCGCTCCGGGCCTCGTGGCCCAGTGCAGCCCACGAGGGCTGGGCTGCGGCCGCGGCGGCGATGGCCTCCTCCAGGTCCGCAACGGTGTGCACGGGTGCTTCGCCGACGGGGGTGCCGGTGGCGGGATCCAGGATGGTCCGGGTCTTGCCGGTGTCCGGGGTGATCGAGGCCAGAAGGGCGTCGTAAGTTTCCATGGGGATACTCCACTTCGAGTAGGTCAGGGGCCGCAGGCCGGTACGGCCTATCAGCGCTGCTTCAAGCGTGCTCCGGCGGGCGCTGCGGGTCTTGTCTTTCCGCGAAGGGCTGTTGTGCGGGAGCGAACGGAACGGGACGATGTGGGTGTGACTGCGCTGAGGAACAACAACTGATCGCTGTGGGACAAAGCACATCCGGAGCCCGCTGCCATGCTGGATTTCACCCGCATTCCCCAGCACTCATGACCGTTAAGAAGGATCCAATGAGTATTTCGAATCCCGAATCCCGGACCGCAGAACCCGGGTCCCGCCAGGAACACTCCACTGCACTGCGCGCAGGCAGCATCGGCGTCCTGGGCATCCTGTTCTTCGTCCTCTCCGCGCAGGCCCCGCTGACCGGAATCGTCGGAGCGGCACCGCTCGCGGCCGCGCTCGGCAACGGTGCCGGCGCCCCGGGCGCCTACCTCGTCGTCGGCATCGTCATTGTGATCTTCGCCGTCGGCTTTGTGGCCATGAGCCGCAAGGTGCAGACCAACGGCGCCTTCTACGCCTACGTCACGGCAGCCTTCGGACGGAAGGTCGGCGCCGGGGCGGCCTGGCTGGCCCTGCTGGCCTACAGTACGGTGCAGGCGGCAATGTACGGGCTGTACGGAGCGGCCTTCTCCGGCCTGCTGGCCTCCGCCGGAATGACGGTTCCGTGGTGGCTGCCCGCGCTGGCCACCATGGCCGGCGTCCAGGTCCTGGGATCCATGAACATCGAGCTGGGCGCCCGCGTCCTTGCCGTCCTGGTGGGCCTGGAAGTGGCCATTCTCCTGATGTTCGGTTTCTCTGTCCTGTTCAAGGGCGGCGGCCCGGAAGGGCTGGACTTCGCGGCCTCGTTCGCGCCGGAAGCCATCGCCAGCGGAGCTCCCGGGGTTGCCATCATGTTCGCGGTGGCCTCCATGTTCGGCTTCGAATCGACGGCCATCTACTCCGCCGAGGCCAAGGACCCGCACCGGACCGTTGCGCGGGCCACCTATCTCTCCGTGGGCATCATCGCCGTCTTCTTCTCCTTCATCACCTGGATGCTGGTCAGCTTCTACGGTCCGTCCCACGTCGTCGGCGCAGCAGGGGCGGCCCTCGAATCCGGCGACGCGACCTCGTTCGTGATCGGCCCGATCGTTGAGATGTTCGGACCGTGGGCCGGAGTGACCACCGGCGTCCTGCTGGTGACGTCCCTGCTGGCCGGCATCATCGCATTCCACAACGGCATCAACCGCTACCTCCACTCGCTGGCGCTGCGTGGCTCCATGCCCGCCGTCATCGCCAGGACCAACAAGCACCGTGCGCCTGCCACTGCAGCCTGGATCCAGACAGCGGTCGCGGCCCTCCTCGTGGCCCCGTTCGCGCTGCTGGGACTGGACCCGGTGCTGACGCTTTTCTCCTGGTTCAGCGGCCTTGCCGTCGCGGCACTGCTGGTGCTGTATATGCTGTCCTCCCTCGCCGTCGTCGGCTATTTCCGCCGGGAACGCGTGACCGGACAGCTGTGGCAGACCTTCATCGCCCCGGTGCTCGCGTCCGTGCTGCTGGCATGGGTGCTCTACCTGGTGGTCAGCAACTTCACGTCCCTCATCGGCGGAAGCGCGGAAACGGCCGTTGGTCTGCTGGTGGCCGTCCCCGTGATTTTCCTGGCCGGAGTGCTGGTGGAGATCCGGGTGGAGAAGCGGGCCCGGAACCTAGACCTTGAGTTCGCCGGGTAACGGACTTTCGACGGCGGCGGCGACGGCGGGGCGGGCGGCGGTTTGGTGCCGCCCGCGCCAGGCGAGGCCGCCGGCAAACAGCAACAGCGCCAGCAGCGACACGGCCGCTCCCGCGGCAATCTCCGGTTCGCCGGGCCACCGGCCGGTCAGTCCCATAAATGCAGGCACCGTGGCAGAGGCCTGGCTGGTGAGGACGAGGGACCAGCCAATCAGCGGCGTCAGGCGGACGAAGCCCAACGCCAGTTGCAGGAAGAACAGCATCCACAGATACGTCCAGCAGAGCCAGAGGACGGCCAGCAAGGGATCCTCCCCGGACCAGGCTGCGGCGAGCAGGAGTCCGCACGCGGCAACCAGCCCGCAGAACCAGCCGAGCCCCTTGGACCCGAGCCCCAGCAGGTAATCCAGGCCGACGTAGACATACGTCAGCCCGAACAGGAACATCCCGGAGGCGCCGAGAAGCAGCCGGCCGCCGTCGCCTGCAGCCCCCGGAGTGAGCGCCCCCAAATACGTGACGCCCAGGGCCAGCTGGATACTGCCGATGACCAGGCTGAACACGGCAGCGTCCCGCCGGGGGAGGGCGCCCAGCAGCGCCAGTCCGTTGAGCAGCAGCGCGGCGCCGGAGAGAAGCAGGCAAATGTGGGCCATCAGCAGTCCCTCGCCGGAGAAGGAACCGAGGCCGGAGCCGAGGCCGAAACTTTCGTTTTATGGAAATTAAATGTCACAATACGGAGGTTAGCTGAAGGCCGATTGGCCATGCGTGGCCCGCGCAGTCACAATTGGCTAAGTTGAAGTTTCAATAAAAGGGTGTCGGTGCGGCGTAAGCCGGAGACTTTCCGCGCCCGGTTCGACGTAAGGAATCATCATGGACGCACGGCTGGAATCTATCCGGGACACGGTGCTGGCGCGGAATCCGGGAGAGGCCGAGTTCCACCAGGCCGTGACCGAGGTGTTCGAAAGCCTCGGCCCGGTCCACGACCGCCACCCCGAGTTCCTTGAAGGCGCGGTGCTGGAGCGGCTGTGCGAACCCGAACGCCAGATCATCTTCCGGGTGCCGTGGACGGACGACTCCGGCCGGGTGCAGATCAACCGCGGCTTCCGGGTGGAGTTCAACTCAGCCCTGGGCCCCTACAAGGGCGGCCTGCGGTTCCACCCGTCCGTGTACCTGGGCATCGTGAAATTCCTCGGCTTCGAGCAGATCTTCAAGAACGCCCTCACCGGCATGCCGATCGGCGGCGGCAAGGGCGGCTCGGACTTCGATCCCCGCGGCCGCAGCGACGCCGAGGTGATGCGCTTCTGCCAGTCGTTCATGACCGAGCTGTACCGCCACATCGGCGAATACACTGACGTTCCGGCGGGCGACATCGGCGTGGGTGGCCGCGAAATCGGCTACCTCTTTGGCCAGTACAAGCGCATCACCAACCGCTACGAATCCGGCGTCCTGACGGGCAAGGGCATCTCCTGGGGCGGCTCGCTGGTGCGGCCCGAAGCCACGGGCTTCGGCACGGTGATCTTCACCGGGGAGATGCTTAGGACCAGGGGCTCGTCCTTCGACGGGCAGCGCGTGGTGGTCTCCGGCTCCGGCAACGTGGCCATCAATGCCATCGCGAAGGCCCAGGCGCTCGGCGCCACCGTGGTGGCCTGCTCCGATTCCTCCGGCTACATCGTGGACGAGGCGGGAATCGACGTCGCCCTGCTGCGCCGGATCAAGGAAGTGGAACGCGGACGCCTTAAGGACTATGAGGTCCGCCGCCCCGGAGTCTCCTATGTCGACGGCGGCTCGGTGTGGGACGTCGACGCCACGGTGGCGCTGCCCTGCGCCACGCAGAACGAGCTCGACGGCGACGCTGCCGCCCGGCTGGTCCGCAACGGCCTGCTCGCCGTCGGTGAAGGTGCCAACATGCCGTCCACCCGGGAGGCCGTGGCGGTGTTCCAGGAAGCCGGTGTGCTGTTCGCCCCGGGCAAGGCCGCCAACGCGGGCGGGGTGGCCACATCAGCCCTCGAGATGCAGCAGAACGCGAGCCGCGACTCCTGGTCCTTCGAGCACACCGAACAGCGCCTCACGGAGATCATGGTGGGCATCCACGACCTCTGCGCCCAGACCGCCGACGAATACGGCGAGCCCGGCAACTACGTGCTGGGCGCCAACATCGGCGGCTTCGTCAAGGTTGCCGACGCGATGCTCGCGCAGGGCTTGATCTAGGAACCCTGGCGCAGGGTCTAGGCGCCGCGCCGCCAGTCGCTGGGGGATTCGCCGAAAGCGTCCCGGAAGGAGCGGCTGAAATGCGCCGCGTCCAGGAATCCCCAGCGGGCGGCGACGGCACCGACGGACGTGCCGGTGTGCAGCGGGTCCCTCAGGTCGCGCCGGATGCGTTCGAGCCGCTGGCTCCGGATCCAGCTGGCCACGGTGGCGCCGGACTCGTGGAAGACATTGTGCAGATGCCGCGTGGAGATGAAGTGTGCCGCCGCAATGCTGGCCGGTGACAGCTGCGGATCGGCCAGGTTGGCCTCGATGTATTCGCGGACCGACGTGGCCAGCAGCACCTGGGGCTTCATGCTGTCCGCCGCCATGTCCAGTTCCGAGTGAAGCATCGTCGAGACAAGATCAAGGGCGTTGGCGGCCAGCCGGGACCCGCTGGGACCGCTGAGCAGTCCGGGGTTGGCCGCGATCTGGGCAATGAACGGGCCAACGATGCCGCTCAGGCCACTGCCGCCGGCCAGGCAGACCGCGGAAAGCTGGCCCACGTAGTCCGGCGGGAGCGTCAGTGCGTCGTGGGGGAACATCACCACCATCATCCGAGCCTGCTCTTCGAAGGCGAGCGTGTACGGCCGGTTCGTGTCGTAGATGGCGAGGTCGCCGGGGCGCAGCACAGCCTCGCGGTTGTCCTGGATGAGGAGGCCGGTGCCTTCCAGCTGGAGATTGAGCTTGAAATAGCGCTGGTCGGACTGCGCCAGCAGGGCCGGTGTGCGGTGGACGCTGTGGGATGTGGCCGAGACCTCCACGATTGCCATGCGGTCCAGCACGCGGGACCGCATCCGGCCGCGGAAGGTGTCCGGGTGGTCGGTTTCCGCCGCCAGCGGCACAAAGGACTCCGCCACGAGGTGCCGCCAGTGGTCAAATGACGTGGCCACGCTGGAGGTGAGGTCCTGGCCCGCGGGGCGGGTTGTAGTTGCAGACATGGATGTTCCTGACGCCGGTCGGCCATCTGTAGCTTGTCCCCCAAGGCTGTGTCCTGCGACACAGTCATTTCAGGTTAGCGCCGAACTTCCGCCATGTCATTCTTTTTTCGACACTTGGCGAAAAAAGATCAGGTGCCGGCCGCAAGCAGGGTCAGGAAGGCGTCCAGCTGGTCAGCCAGGCCCGGATCCGCCTGGCCTTCGGGGGCGAGGGCGGCGGCAATCTGCGCGCCGAGCAGCATGTTCAGCAGGTGGCCGGCGATGGCTGAGTCGTTGACGGCGGCGCTGACGGTTCCGTGCTCCCGGGCCTCGGCCAGGTATCCCAGGATGGAGGCGTGCCACTGCTCCATGGACTCGCGGTGGATGGCCGCCTTCCCGGGATCGTTGATGGCCTTTTGCCAGAACGGAACGACGATCCGCGCTTCATTGACGCGCTCGGAATCCAGCGGCAGCACCTCAATGCAAAACGCCTTCAGCGCCGGAATCCCGGCCTTGCCCGCGGTCACTTCCCGGATGCGCTCGTTGGTCCGGTTGAAGACGTGCCCGAACGCAAATGTCAGCAAGGTGTCCTTGGTGGGGAAATACGGCTTAAGGGCGCCGTTGGCGAAGCCGGCCTCAAGGGCGATCTCCCGCATTGTGGCGCCTTCTATGCCCAGCCTGGCGATGATCCGCCAGGTTGCATCCACCAGTTCCAGGCGACGCTCGTCATGGTCAACAATCTTTGGCACGCTGGCACTCCCCCGGAACTTTTTTGTGTCGAACCCTTGTGATCCATCTTACGGACGGTTTATTCTCTACAACTATAGAAAATAAAAATCCGACCTGCCAAGGTCCCGGACAAAAAGGCCGTCATGACACCCTCTATAACTGACACGCTTACGCCGTACCGCCTTGCAACGGGTGCTGAAATCACCGAGGTCCAGGGCATTCTCCGCGCCGGGGGACTGCTTGGTCCGGAGAAGCGGATCGCCTACCTCGGCCTGCTGGACCCGGCCCGGGGCGCGGCAGCGGATGCCGCTCCTGCGGAAACCGCGGATAGGCGCTTCCGGGTGTTCATCCACGATGTGTCAGGCGGGCGCCCCCTGGACGTGACTGTCTCCGCCACGAGCAGCGCGGTGACCTCCGCCGTCGAACTCGACACCGCCGTCACGGGTGAACTGCCCGTCCTGGAAGAGGAATTTGAAGTCGTCGAAGAACTCCTGGCGTCCGACGAGCGCTGGCTCAAGGCCCTCGCGGACCGCGGGCTGGACGTCGGCAAGGTCCGTGTTGCGCCGCTGTCCGCCGGCGTCTTCGAATACCCCGGGGAGAAGGGCCGCCGCATCCTCCGCGGACTGGCCTTTGTGCAGGAGTTTCCCGAGGACAGCGCCTGGGCGCATCCGGTGGACGGCCTCGTGGCGTACGTCGACGTCGTCAGCAAGGAAGTCACGCAGGTCCTGGACCTGGGGGCCGTCCCGGTGCCCGCAGAGCACGGCAACTACACCGATCCGGAGCTCACCGGCCAGCTGCGCACCACCCAGAAGCCCATCAGCATCACCCAGCCCGAAGGACCCAGCTTCACGGTCACCGGCGGCAACCACGTTGAATGGGAAAAGTGGAGCGTCGACGTCGGCTTTGATGTCCGCGAGGGCGTGGTGCTGCACAACCTTGCCTTCCAGGACGGCGGCCGCAAGCGCCCCATCATCAACCGGGCCTCCATTGCCGAGATGGTGGTCCCGTACGGGGACCCGTCGCCGATCCGGTCCTGGCAGAACTACTTCGACACCGGCGAATACCTCGTGGGCCAGTACGCCAATTCGCTCGAACTGGGCTGCGACTGCCTCGGCGAGATCACCTACCTCAGCCCGGTGATCAGCGATGCGTTCGGCAACCCGCGCGAAATCCGCAACGGCATCTGCATGCACGAGGAAGACTGGGGCATCCTGGCCAAGCACAGCGACCTCTGGTCCGGCATCTCCTACACCCGCCGCAACCGCCGGCTGGTGATCTCCTTCTTCACCACCATCGGCAACTACGACTACGGCTTCTACTGGTACCTCTACCTCGACGGCACCATTGAATTCGAGGCCAAAGCCACCGGCGTCGTGTTCACCAGTGCCTTCCCGGAAGGCGGCTCGGCCAACATTTCCCAGCTCGCCCCCGGGCTGGGCGCGCCGTTCCACCAGCACCTCTTCAGCGCGCGGCTGGACATGGCGATCGACGGCTTCACCAACAGGGTGGAGGAGGAAGACGTGGTCCGGCAGCCCATGGGCGAGGGAAACGAGCGCGGCAACGCGTTCTCCCGGAAGCGGACCGTCCTGGCCCGGGAGTCCGACGGCGTCCGCGAGGCCGATGCCCGCAGCGGCCGAACCTGGATCATTTCCAACCCGGACTCGCGCAACCGGCTGGGCGAACCCGTGGGCTACAAGCTGCATGCCCAGAACCAGCCCACGCTGCTCGCGGATCCGGAGTCCTCGATTGCCCGCCGGGCGGCGTTCGCCACCAAGGACCTGTGGGTCACCCGGTTCGCGGAGGACGAGCGCTACCCCACGGGGGATTTTGTGAACCAGCATTCCGGCGGGGCCGGCCTGCCGGCGTACATCGCCCAGGACCGCGAGATTGACGGCCAGGACATCGTGGTCTGGCACACTTTCGGGCTGACGCACTTTCCCCGGATCGAGGACTGGCCCATCATGCCGGTGGACACTGTCGGCTTCAAGCTCCGCCCGGAAGGTTTCTTCGACCGCAGCCCCGTGCTGGATGTGCCGGCGGGTTCACAGCCTGCCGCCGGCGGACACTGCCACGGCTAGGCCCACGCCGTGACAGCCCTGCGGGGATGGGACCGCGCCGCCGGCCCCATCCCGGGGCCGCCCCACCGGCCACAATCGGCAGGCCATCCGAGGCCCGCCCTTCATCCGCGGATGGTTGCCGCGGCCACCGCGGCATCCTGCCTGGTGCACCTCTGGCTCGCGGCGGGCAACCACCATGGACCCTGGCTGAACCTGCTGATGCTCGCCATGGTGGGCGTCTGCTTGCCGTGTGCGGTGCACATCTGGCGCGACGGCCGCGTGGGTTCCCTGCGGCAGGTGATGGCGTGCGGGCTGGCAATGACGGTGCTGCACGCCGCCCTGCTGCTGGGCGGCGGTTCCGGCGCAGGTTCCGGCAGCGGGGCGGCCGGCCACTTCCACGGGGCTGCGGCACTGCCGGCGGCAGCGGCTGCCGGATCCGCGGCTGGTTCTGCCGCTGGCGGGCTGCTGGCCGTCATCGCCCTGGAAATCATGACGGCGCTGCTCGCCGCCACGCTGCTGGCACGGCTCCGGCGCGTGTCCGGCGGCTGATCGGGCTTGTCGAGGTCCGAGGGTTTCGGCAGGCCCAAACGCCCGTGCGGCAGTCGCCTGAAAAGACATTGAGAAACCGGTGTCATGCGGCAACTAATTGAACATTTGAAACACAATAAATGTTGTAGATTCTATTTATGGAATCCAATCAATATACGAACCCCCGGCTGGTGGATGTGGCGCGCCTTGCCGGCGTATCCAGGGCGACGGCGGCGCGTGCGCTGGGCGGGTACGGCTCGGTCAGCCCCGAACTGGCTTCCATGGTTGCGGCGGCGGCCGAAACACTGGGATACCGCGGCAACGCCCTCGCCAAGAGCGTCAGCTCCGGCCGGTCCCACACCATCGGGGTTGTCATCAGCGATATCGAGAACCCGCACTTCGCCAAGGCCGTCAGGGGAATTACCGATACTGCCAAGAAATCAGGCTTTGACGTCATACTCGCCAATACCGACGAGAACCTTGACGCTGAAAGAGCCGCCGTAGAAGTGTTTCTCGCGAAGCGCGTGGATGGGCTGATTGTGGCATCTACCTCCCGGAGCGACTCCGCCCACCTCCTGGACTTCGCCAAGATGCGCCGTCCGCTGGTCCTTTTCGACCGCAGACCGGACAACGTGCCCGCTGACTGGGTTGGCACCGACTGCTACGGCGACGCCCGCAAGGTGGTGGAATACCTTGCGCAGAAGGGCCACAGGAAGCTGGCTTTCGTCTCGGCAACCACCAAGACCCCGGAGGAGCTCGAACTGGGGTCGCCGTTGCCGATCTCAACCATCGCCGATCGGGTCCGGGCGATCCGCGATGCGTGTGCTGCAGCGGGAATCCAGTATGAATTCATCTCCGGTGCGATGTCGCCGGAGCAGACCAATGAGGCTGTGGCGGCGCTGCTGGCCAGGGAGGACCGCCCGAGCGCCCTGATCATGTCCTACAGCCGGCTCGCCCTCCCGGCGTTCCAGGCCATACGCCGGGCCGGCCTGCGCATTCCTGGGGACATCTCTCTGGTGTGCCTCGACGATGCTGACTGGATGACCGTGAGCTCCCCGGAAGTGTCCGTAATCTCCATTCCCGCCTATGAACTGGGTGCCCGTGCCGCCGAAATCCTGATTGAAAGAATTGCCGGAGGTGGGCCGGCTGCTACTGACCACCTCGTTCGGGCGGACTTCGTGGAGCGTGCTTCCGTGGCCGACCTCCAAAGCGCCGGGGCGGTGCTGGAGGCCCTCTGAAGGTGGGAGAGCCCGTAACCTTGCCCTGAAATCGTTGACCAAGATACCGGTGTCCCGTAACGTCAAATTAGGCGGTGACACCGGTATCTTTCTTTTTGGGTATCTGAGTCTGATACCAGTCTCCATGAAACAAGTTATTTACATGGAAATCATTGACTTCGCGTTTACTGAAGGAATACTTTAGTTTCATGCAGGTGACTCGGATCACCTCCCAGACGCCTAGGAGCAACACATGACAGCTCAGACCAAACTGTGGGGCGGCCGGTTTGCCGGCGCATCCAGCCCCGAACTCATCCGATTCTCCCGCTCTGATTCGCGCTACTTCGCGATGGCGCCCTATGACCTCCACGGTTCGCGGGCCCACGTCCGCGAGCTGAACCGCTCGGGCCTGATCACCGATGCCGAGCTCGGGGTCTTCATCAGTACGCTCGAGGACCTCGCCCGGGATTTCGCCGCCGGATCACTGATCCCCTCGGAGCAGGACGAAGACGTCCACACCTTCTTGGAACGGGCGTTGATTGAACGCATGGGGCCGGACGGCGGCAAGATCCGCGCCGGCCGGTCCCGCAACGACCAGGCCGCCAACGACCTCCGCCTCTACATGCGGGACAAGGCCCGGACCCTCAGCGCCCTGGTGGTCGGGCTCGCCCGTGCCCTGGCCGGCCAGGCCGAACAGCACCTCCACACGCCCGTCCCGGGATTCACCCACCTGCAGTCGGCCCAGCCCGTGGTCTTCGCCCATCAGCTGCTGGCCCACGCACAGCCGTTGCTGCGTGACCTGCACCGCTTGCAGGACTGGGACAAAAGGGCAGCAGTGTCGCCACTGGGCGCAGCCGCGCTGGCCGGATCCACTTTTGCCCTCAACCCGGAGATCGCCGCCAGGGACCAGGGCTACGAGACGAGCGCCGAAAATTCGATCGATGCCGTGGGAAGCCGCGACGCTGCCATCGAGTTCCTCTTCGTCTGCTCACTGACCCTGATCGACATTTCGCGGTTATGCGAGGAAATCATTTCCTGGGCATCACAGCAATTCCGGTGGATCCGGATGGACGACGCCTACTGCACCGGCAGCTCGATCATGCCGCAGAAGAAGAACCCGGACATCGCCGAACTTGCCCGTGGCAAGGCCGGACGCGTGCTCGGGGACCTAATGGGGCTCATGGCCTCCGTGAAGTCACTGCCGCTGGCCTACAACCGCGACCTCGCGGAGGACAAGAATGCGGTGATCGACGCCGTCGAAACACTGGAAGTAGCACTCCCGGCCCTGAGCGGCCTTGTCCGGACGTTCACCGTCAACGTCGAGGAAGTCAAGCGCCAGTCGACCGCAGGGTTTACGCTGGCGACGGAAGTCGCCGACTGGCTCGCCCGCCAGAACATTCCGTTCAGCGAGGCCCACGAGATTTCCGGCGCCCTGGTGCAGTACTGCGAATCCAACGGGCTGGACTACGGTGACCTCACCGATGAGCAGCTAGCGTCTGTGGACACACGGCTGACTCCCGACGTGCGCGAGGTGCTGACCATTGAAGCGGCGCTGGAGGCGCATTCGGGATTCGGCGGAACAGCGCCCACCCGCGTGGCCGAGCAGTTGGCGCGGCTGCGGGCGCGGCTTGACCAGGTCATGGGCTGGACCGATGACTACGCGGGCCTCCAGGTCAAGCCCGGGCCCCTCACGTAAGCGGATGGAACATACAGCGCGGCAGGGCGTCCGCACCCAGCTAACCTTCCAGGATCAGGAAAACCGATGAACACTCAAACCAAACCAGGCGTTTCAACGGGCTCCGCAGCGCCGGACCTGAAAATCGTGCCGCGCCGACACGTGGCCCGCTGGATCAGCGGAGGGCTGGTGGTGCTGCTGCTGGTCTGGCTGGGAGTCTCGTTCTCCCGGGCCCAGATCGACTGGCCCACGGTGCAGGAATATCTCACGGTGCCCACGCTGATCCAGGGCATCGGCGTGGCCATTGTCCTGACAGTTGTGGCCATGGTGCTAGGCCTTGTGCTGGGCGTGGTGACCGCGATCATGCGGCTGTCCAAGAATCCCGTCACCTCCGGCGTCGCCTGGCTCTACATCTGGGTCTTCCGCGGGACGCCTGTCTACCTGCAGCTGCTCATGTGGTTCAACCTAGCGCTGATCTTCCCGGTGATCGGCATCCCCGGGGTCTTCCAAGGCCGCATGATCGATATCCTGTCGCCCTTCGTGGCAGCCTCGATTGGCCTTGGACTAAACCAGGGCGCCTACACGTCCGAGGTGGTCCGCGGCGGCATTCTGTCCGTGGACGAAGGCCAGACGGAGGCTGCCCAGGCGGTGGGGATGACCCGGCTACAAGCGATGCGGCGGATCGTCCTTCCCCAGGCCATGCGCGTCATCATCCCCCCGGTCGGCAATGAAGTGATCGGCATGCTCAAAACGACGTCGCTGGCCTCTGCCATCGGAGTGAGCGAAATCCTCTCCGAGGCGCAGCACATCTACTACGTCAACAACCGCATCATGGAGCTTCTCATCGTGTGTGCCGTCTGGTATCTCGGTGCGGTGTCCTTGCTGAGCATGGGCCAGTACTACCTTGAACGGTCGTTCGCCAAAGGCTCGTCCAGCAGGCAACTGCCGCTGACCCCGCTGCAGCGGCTGAGAAGCATCTTCGGCACCTATAGAAAGGCCACCCCGTGAGCGCCGCAACAGTAGTCCGCGCGGAAAATGTCCATAAAAGCTTCGGGCTGAACGAGGTCCTCAAGGGAGTCAACCTCGAGGTCGGCGCCGGCGAGGTGGTTTGCCTCCTTGGAGCCTCGGGTTCAGGCAAGAGCACCTTCCTCCGCTGCATCAACCACCTCGAAACCCTGTCCAAGGGCCGGATCTGGGTCGGCGACAAAGTCGTGGGATACCGGCAGGAGGGCGACCGGCTGTATGAGCTCTCCGACAAGGAGGCGGCCAAACAGCGCCGTTCCATCGGCATGGTCTTCCAGCGCTTCAACCTCTTCCCGCACATGACGGTGCTGGAGAACATCATCGAGGGCCCCGTCCTGGTCAACAAGGAAAAACCCGCGGACGCCAAACGGCACGCCTCGGAACTGCTCGCCCGCGTTGGCCTGGCCGGACGCGAGGAGTCGTACCCCCGGCAGCTCTCCGGCGGCCAGCAGCAGCGCGTGGCCATTGCCAGGGCGCTGGCCATGAAACCCGAGCTGATCCTCTTTGACGAACCGACCTCCGCCCTGGACCCCGAACTAGTGGGCGAAGTCCTGGATGTCATGAAGGACCTCGCCCGGTCCGGCCTCACGATGATCGTGGTCACCCACGAAATCGGCTTCGCCAAGGAAGTTGCCGACCGTGTTGCCTTCATGCACGGCGGCGAAATCGTCGAAATCGGCCGGCCCGAAGACGTCCTTGGCAATCCGAGCCATGAACGCACCAAGGCCTTCCTTGCCCGCGTTTTCTAACCACATCCAAAAGCAGCATCCCTTCACCGGCGTCACCCCAACAACCCCTGGAGCCCAACTATGAAGCACTTCAAGACCGCCGCCCGCATCGGGGCCATAGCCGCCGTCGCCACCTTCGGCCTGACCGGCTGCGTCGGCGGAACGGACACCATGACCTCCTCATCGGAGTCGGCACCCGCGGGCCTGCCCCAGGCCATCAAGGACGCCGGAGTCATCCGCATCGGCCTGTCCCCGGACTTCCCGCCAATGGAATACCGCGACGGTGACAAGCTCACCGGGGTCGACATCGAACTTCAGCAGAAACTGGGCGAAGTGCTCGGCGTCAAGATCGAGCGGGTGGAGGCGCCGTTCGACCAGCTGATCAACTCCGTCCAGACCAGCCGGGTGGACCTGGTCATGTCAGGCATTTCGGACACCGTGGAACGCCAAAAGACCGCCGACTTCGTGGACTACTTCAAGTCACAGGGACGCCTCTACACATCCGGGGCGCGCGCAGCCGAATTCACCAAGCAGTCGGACGCCTGCGGCAAGAAGCTCGCCGTCAGCGGAAAGACTGACTACTTCGAACAGGTCAAGACCCTGAGCAAGGCCCTGTGTACTGACCAGGGCCTGCCGGAAATCAGCATCCTCGCCACCGATTCCGGAGCCGCAGCCAGGCTCCAGATCGAACAGGGCCGGGCCGATCTCGCCGCCCAGGGAGCCGAAAACCTCGCCTACTTCGCCAAGACCGAGCCGGGCAAGTACGAGGCGGTGCTGGATCCGCTGCCCGCCAAGCCGTTCGGCGTCCTGATGAAGAAGGGCAACACCCAGCTCGCCAACGCGGTCAAGGACGCCTTCGACAAGATCATCGCCAGCGGCGATTACCAGAAGATCCTGGACAGCTACGGGCTGGGTTACGGTTCCACGTCGCCGGTGATCAACGGCGTCAAGTCTTGACGATTCCGCATGGGTCCAAAGCCGGGGCGGCGTGGCCTGCTCACCAGCAGGCCGCCGTCGCCCTGGCTTTTGACCTGGACGGACCCACCGGTGACGCCATGCTGAATGGCACTATCTGGGACCGGCCCGAATATTTCAGCCAGGGTGCCTACGGACCTTGGCGCGCGCTGGACCGCATCCTCGGGCTGCTGGAGCGCCACGACATTCCTGCGACGTTCTTCATTCCTGCGTGGGTGGTGGAGACCTGGCCGGAGAAGTGCCGGCAGATTGTGGACCGGGGCCACGAGGTGGCGCACCACGGCTACCGTCACGAGAAGTACTGGGACCTCACCATGCTCCAGCAGCGCGAGGTGATCGGCGTCAGCCAGGACATCTTCCTCAAGACCTTGGGGAGCGCCGCCGTCGGATTCCGCACCCCGTCAGGCGACTGGCGGCCGGAAACGCCGGCACTGCTCGCCGAGCTCGGCTTTGAGTACTCGAGTTCGATGCGGGGTGACGACCGCCCGTATTTCCACGAAGGCGGGGGCCTGGTGGAAATACCGGCCCGTTCTGACATGGACGACTACGCCTCGCTGGCCTACACCACCAACCCCGATTGGCCCTCCGGCGGAGACCGGATTGCCAGCTACGAGCTCACGCTGGATAACTGGACGCGCGAATTCGACGGGTACCTCGCCGAGGGACTCTGCCTGACCACCATCTTCCATCCCAAGGTGATCGGCAAACCGGGCCGTGCGGTGCTGCTGGACCGGTGGATCGAGCATATGAAGTCGTCGGGCACCGTGTGGTTTGCCAGATGCAGGGAAGTCAGTGACTGGTGGCGCGAAAGCAAGGAAGGGAACGATGAGCGCTGACAAGGTGAAGACCCGCTGGCCGGACGGCAAGAAGTGCGCGTTCGTCCTGACGGTTGGCTTTGAAGCGGAACTGGCCATCCTTGCGGAAGCACCGGACGCCGTCGACCGCGCCAAGAGCCTGTCCGTGGGGCAATACGGCGGCACCCGGGGAGTGGACCGTGTGCTGGCCGAACTGGCCCGCACCGGAACGGCCGCCAGCTGGTTCATCCCGGCCGGCAACCTCGACACGTACCCGCGGCAATGCGAAGCCGTTGCCGCCGCGGGCCACGAGCTGGGAAATATGGGCTGGGCTCTCGAGGACTTTGGTTCCCTGGACCTGGCACGCCAGCTCGACGCCGTTGCGTCGGCTCAGGACGCCTTCGAAGCCCGTTTGGGTGTGCGTCCCGCCGGGTTCAGGGCGGGACGGGGATCCTATGCCCGCGGGCTCCCCGCAGCCCTGGCTGCCGCAGGCTTCAGCTGGTCCTCGTCCTGGCACGGCGATGACCTGCCGCACTTCCACGCCGGAAGCGCCGGGTCGCTGGTGGAGCTGTGTCGGCACCATGAACTCGACGACTACCCATATTTTGTCTTCAACCTTGATCCGCCCATCCCCAAGGGCAGCCCCCGCATCGCTTCAACACGGGAGGTCCTCCGCAACTGGATCCTCGAGTTCGATGCCTACCGGGCGGAGGGGCTGTGCTTCGTACTTACTATTCATCCGGAAATCATCGGGACGCCGGGGCGGATCGGCATGCTCCGCGAGCTTATGGACCATGTGACAGCACACAACGACGTCTGGATCGCTACCGGCGGCGAAGTGGCCCAATGGTGGCGCCAGCGCAATGAACCGAACCCGCCCGGTCACCCGGCAGACATCTTCGACGCCCTCTACCCGGCCCGCTGATTCCGCCTCCCGGCGACCGGGACGGGCAGCAAAGATAGGACACCCATGGAAACCGCGCACGGAACAGCGGCACGGCAATTTTCGTCATTCGTCACCTCCCTCGCGATCGCCGACGTACCCGCCGCCGCGCTGCACAGGGCAAAGATACACATCCTGGACACTCTGGGCGCCGGGATAGCCGGATCGGCCTCCGCCGAAGCCCGGATCAGCCGCACAGCCCTTGGCCCTGCCCACGGTGTTGCACCCGCCGGGGGCGGCGTTCCGGTGTGGGGGACGCCTGAGTGCGCCGCGCCGTTGCACGCCGCGTTCGTCAACGGCGTCGCCGCCCACGCGTTTGAACTGGATGATTCCGGCGGCTGCGACCATTCGGGAGCGGTTGTCCTGCCAGCGGCACTCGCTGCGACGGCGCTGGCTGACGGCCCGGTATCCGGAGAGCGCCTGATGCTTGCGGTGATAGGCGGCTATGAGCTGGGCCGCCGTGTGCAGAGCGCCCTGGGCGGGTACGACGCCGTAAATAACGCCGGATGGCATTCCACCGGGGTGTGCGGTACTTTCGCCGCAGCTGCCGCGGCCGGGATGATCCTCCGCCTGGACGCGGAACAGCTGACATCAGCCATCGGTCTCGCCGGCACGTTCACGGGCGGCACGTGGGCTTTCATGAGCGACGGGTCCATGTCCAAGCGGCTCCACGTGGGACGTGCCGCCGAAGCGGGGCTCAACAGCGCTGTACTGGCACGCGGCGGCTTCACCGGTCCGGGTGACATCTTTTCCGCGCGCTGGGGGAGTTTCCTGAAGCTTTACGGAGGGGAGGGCGCGGACGAATCCCAGCTGTATGCGGACCTTGGCAGGCAATGGCTCGTTGAACGTGCCTCCATCAAGCCGTACGCTTCCTGCCGCAGCACCCACTCTGCCATCGACGCGATGCTGTTCCTGAAACGGGAACACGGCATTCTCCCCGAAGACATCGAGAAGATCACGGTGCTGACCAGCTCCCTGATCTACGACATGTGCGGCGGCTACGACGTTTCCTCACTGGTCGCCGCGCAGCTCAGCATGCCTTTTGCACTGGCAACGGCAATTGTCCGGGACGGAGTGGGACTGGCCGACATCTCAACCAGGGGCAGAACCGACGGATCCGTGACTTCGATGATGGGCCGCATCCAGTTGGAGGTGGACAGCACGCAGTCCGGAGGATCAGCAGAGCCCGTGCTGGTGGTGCACACCAGCACGGGCGTCTACCGGCACCAGGCCGTTGTGGCGCGTGGCGCTGCCGCCAACCGCCTTTCCGACGCCGAAACCCTGCAGAAGTTCGCCGGGCTCGCCGGCACCCGGCTCCCGGAATCCGACGTGGACTTTATCGCGGAGCACATTCTGGCCCTTGAAGTCTGCCCGGACGTGGGCGAATGGCTGCAACGGACAAGGACGAATGACGAACCGGACCTGGTCCGCTGACTGCGGGCGGGGAGCGGAACCCCGGGGGTTTCGACATGCCCGGCCACCGGTGCCTCAGCGGACGGGGTTGCCCAGTTCGCGCAGCGGCGTCTTGTGGGTTTCGCGGGCCCAGAGTGCACCGGCAACTGCCAGCAGTGACGACGCCGCCACGATCCAGGCCGCCGGCCCCCAATTGGCCTTGGTGGCACCCACCAGGGCGGTTCCCAAAAGCGGCGTGAAACCGGCGCAGAGGATGCCCACCTGCAGCCCGATGGCCATCCCGGAGTAGCGGACCTTGACGTTGAACAGCTCCGAGAACCAGGCAGGGTAGATCGCGTTGGACATCGCATAGGTGCCGGCGGTGATCAGCGTGCTGGCGACGAAGATCATGGGGATGTTGCCGGTGGAGATGACCGAGAAGTACACAAAGATCATGATGCCTGAGCCCACCACGCCGGTGATGAAGACGGGGCGCCGGCCGAATTTATCCGACAGGGCAGCCATGAGGGGCTGCGTGGCGATGGCGATCACGTTACCGAGGATGCTGACCCAGAGCATGGTGGAGGCAGGGACGCCGACGGAGACGGCGTAGGCCAGGCCGAAGGACTGCATAAAGGTGTTGGTGACGGTTTCGAAGGACATCAGGGCCACCTGGAAGAACTGGGCCGGGTGGGTCTTGAACATTTTGGCGAACGGCAGCTTCACCAGTTCGCCGTGATCGTGCTTCTCCTCGAAGACCTCGGGTTCCTCGAGCGAACGGCGGACCATGTACGCCACGAAGAGCACGATGACGGAGAGCCAGAACGGGATGCGCCAGCCCCATGCGAGCCGGTCAGCCTCGTTCATTGCGGCCACCGGCAGGAAGGCCAGGGAGGCCAGCACGATGCCGAAGGAAATGCCGCTCATGGCGAAGCTGGCAAAGAAGCCGCGCCGGCCGGCGGGGGCTTCCTCCGTGGTCAGGGCCGAGGCTCCCGCGGTTTCAGCACCAGCCGAGAGGCCCTGCATCAGGCGGAGCAGCACCAGCAGGGCCGGCGCCCAGTAGCCGGCGGTGTTGAAGTCCGGCAGGACGCCGATCAGGAACGTGGCGGCACCCATGAGAACGAGGGTGAGGACCAGGGTCGCCTTGCGGCCGATCTTGTCGCCGAGGTGTCCAAAGAAGACTGCGCCAAAGGGGCGGGCCACATAGGCCACGCCGAAGGTGGCGAAGGAGGCGAGCAGCGCCACGGTGGCGTCACCCGACGGGAAGAAGATCTTCGAAAAGATCAGCGATGCTGCCGTGGCGTAGATGAAGAAGTCGTAGTACTCAAGGGCGCCGCCCAGGAATGCGGCCAGCGCGGCCTTCTTGGCCCGCTTGAGCTTGCGCTGGGCCTCTGCGGTCTCGGCCGTGGTTGCAAGATTGGTCATTCTGATGGTCCTTCCACACTGAAAGACGGTTGCTCCGGTGCATGGATGCGATTTTGATTTGTGCGCATTACGAACAGCTGTGCGATATGCGACTATGGATAGCGTACCGCAGAGTGAGGTGCCTCACAACGCCTCCCGGCTGCGTCTCCCAACTGAGAGGTGCCACCATGGAAAACGAAACGCCCGGACACCGGCTGTTCCTCATCGGCTCGGAAGCTTCGAAGGCGATGTCCCCTGGATTGTGGAGCCCTGTGTTCGAACAGCTCGGCAGCAACTGGACGTATGAGGCGTGGGACGTTCCGGCCGGCCGGGACATGTCGGGTGTCCGAGGCGCACTGCTGGAGGCCGACGTCGTGGCCGCCAACGTCACCATGCCCCACAAGCAATGGGCCGCCCGGGCTGCGGACACCGTCACCGAACAGGTCCGGCTCAGCGGAGCCTCGAACATGCTGGTCCGGCACGGCCGGAAGCTGAGCGCGCACAATACGGACATCACAGCCGTTGCCGGGCTCCTTGGCGGTCGGCGCCAGTGGCACGTCCTGATGCTCGGGGCCGGCGGAGCCGCACGTGCCGCCTTGGTGGCACTGGCGGGGCTGGCTGACTTGGTCACAGTCACGGACAAGGACCCGCGTGCGTCGCAACAGCTGCTGGACCTCGCAACCACCCTTGGCATGGAGGCCAAGGCGGTTTCGTGGCCGGAAGCCCCGGGCCAGGCTTGTTTGGCATCGCTGATCGTGAACGCCACGCCGATAGGCAAGGGAAGCGCCGACGATCCGGCCTGGGGCCCGGCCGAACTTTCTCCCGACGCCTTTGTCTATGACTTCGTCTACGCCGACCACGTGACGGCCACGATCGCCAGCGCGAGGGCACAGGGCCTGCCGTGTGCCGACGGCTGGGACCACCTGCGCGCACAGGCGGCTGCCATGATCCCTATCCTTGGACTGGGGCCGGAGACCGGCGCCCTGCTGGACCGCACGCTCACGGCCATCCAGGCGAAGAACTGACCCCCGCCGGTTCCGCTGATTCCGCAGCGGGTTATCCGGATATGATCGGAATAAGCCTGCGGCCAAGCGCCCGCTGGTGCCGGACATGAGCTTCAGGAAGGGCAAGCGATTCCATGGCGGAGCAACCCGCGTACTTCGTGAAGTCGGTGGAGAAGACCTTTGACGTACTGCGGGCCTTCACCCCGGACGAACCCCGCCTGACTGTCTCCCGGGTCGCCGCGAAGTCGGACATGACCAGGGCATCCGCCCGCAGGTTCCTGCTGACGCTGACGGACCTGGGCTACCTTCGCGCCGACGGCGCCCACTTCGAGCTGACGCCCAGGTCGCTAGACATCGGGCAGTCCTTCCTGGCAAACCTGGCTCTTCCCAGGATCGCGGAACCGCACCTCAAGTCCCTTGCTGCGGACCTCAACGAGACAACGTCGCTGTGCATCCTCGACGGCACTGACGTGGTCTATGTCGCCTGCGTCCCGTCACCGCGGCTGCTGAGCGTCTCCATCAGCGTGGGCACCAGGTTCCCGGCCTGGGCCACGTCCATGGGACGGGTGCTGCTGGGCGCCCTGTCCGACGCCGAGCTAAGAACGTACTTCGATTCCGTCCAGCTGCAGCGGTTCACCGAGCGCTCGATCGGAACCCTCGACCAGCTGCAGGCCGAAGTGGAACAGGCCCGGGCCAGGGGATGGTCCATGGTTTCGCAGGAGCTGGAGGAAGGCCTCCGCGGCGTCGCCGTCCCGGTTTGGCGCGGCCACGACGTCGTCGCCGCCGTCAACGTGTCCCTGCAGACCCACAGGGCGCCCGCGGAAGCGATCGAAAAAACAGTCGTTCCGCTCCTGCAGGATGCCGCGCGGCAGATCGGCCACGATTACGGCGGCCGCGCCACCGAACCACACAACACTTCAACCCGGGGATGAAATGATCACACGCACTGACGTCGATGAAGCCGCTGCCAGGATTGCGGGGCTGGTGCGCCGCACGCCCGTCATCGAAGCGGACCGGGGGACCTTTCCGGGGACCGTCTGGCTGAAGTGCGAGTTCATGCAGCACACCGGGACATTCAAGGCCCGGGGTGCGTTCAACCGGGTGCTTGCCTGCCGCGAGCGGGGCGAGCTGAAGGAGGACGTGGGCATCGTGGTGGCCTCCGGCGGCAACGCCGGCCTCGCCAACGCCTATGCCGCGGCCCGGGCCGGAGTGCCGGCTGCCGTCTTTGTCCCCGAGAACGCCCCCGCCATGAAGGTGAAGAAGCTCCGGGAATCAGAGGCAACCGTCATCCAGCGGGGCGCTGAATACGCCGTTGCCTATGACGCCGCCATCGCGTATGCGGCTGAAACCGGCGCCGTGTACTGCCACGCCTACGACCAGCCGGAGATCGCCGCAGGTGCCGGCACCGTCGGTTCGGAACTCCTGGAACAGCTGGGCGGCGTGGACACCGTGCTGGTGGCTGTGGGCGGCGGGGGACTGATGGCCGGGATCGCGGCCGCCGTCGAAGGCCTGGCCACTGTGGTGGGCGTGGAGCCAGCCGCCGCTCCCACGCTCCACGCCGCGCTGAAGGCGGGGGAGCCGGTGGATGTTCCCGTCGCCGGCGTCGCCGCCGACTCACTCGGGGCACGGCGGATCGGACAGATCGGCTTTGACGTCGCGGTCAGGACCGGCGTGAAGAGCGTGCTGGTGTCCGACGACGAGATTGTCGCCGCGCGCTCGCAGCTGTGGGCCGACTACCGGATGGTCGTGGAGCACGGCGCGGCGGCCGCCTTTGCCGCCCTGACCTCGGGGGCCTACGTCCCGGGGGACGGTGAACGCGTTGCAGTGATCCTGTGCGGCGCCAATACTGACCCGTCCACCGTCTGATCTTCCAAGCCAAACCGCAGCGATCAGATCGCTGCGCGGCCTCCGGGCCGGGCCGAGATCCGCTTTGGTTCCTTGCGGTCCCGGCGGGCATAAACGCGGGACCGCTGGCTGGAGAGGGCGAGGATGAGCAGGATGTCCATAGTGAGGCCGGGGAGGTTGGTCTGCAGCGTGATGCCGGGACCTCCGTTGGCCACATCGATGACCTGCAGGCCGATCGCAACGGTGCTCACGGCCATGGTGAGCGTGCGCGCCCAGTTCCGTCCCAGGAAAACGAGCCAGGCCAGCAGCAGTTCGGCGAGTGCGAAGAGCACCACCACGGCCAGGCTGGCGTAGAGCACCAGCTGCGCCTGGTGCGCGGTTAGTCCGGCGCCAGTGCCCGAGCCGCCGGCGGGCTGAAGGAGCGGTTCCAGGTGCTCTTCGGGGAACAGCACGAAGGACATGGCGAGGGCGGCTGCCGCCAGTGCGCGGCCGGCGACGAGGGCGGCGCCGATGATGGTGGGGGCGGGGCGCCTGTTCCGGCTGTCGCTCGGGAGCCGGGGAACGGCCACGCCGGGCACCGGTGTTCCACGCAGGTCAACGATGGGAAGGTCGCCATCGGTGGCGATTTCATCGCCGCCGCCGTTGCGGGTGTGGTAGCCGGTGGAGAAGTCCCGGATCACCCGGACGGCAGCCGACGGGTCGGCGTCGGAAACGGACCTGACGATATGGTCGCGCTCATCGTCCGTGTGTTCGTCGATCTTGTGCGTGATCTGGAGCGTGAACAGCGAGAAGCCGACGCTGCGGTCGTACGTACCGGCGGCCAGCCAGTCCACGGCCACGCCGCCGGGGAGCAGCCAGCCGGGCGGGCAGTGCCAGAAGCGGACGTGGTGCCGCTTGCCGGGGCTTCCGTCCACTTCCTGCTGGTACGCGAAGTCCTGCTGGCGCCCGAACAGGAAGAGGGGGCTGACCGGGGCCTTGAGGTAGCTGCGGCGCATAACCGTGGACGTGATGATCCGCCAGCTGCTGGCCAGGGTCACGTCATCGGCGACGGTCCAGCCCGCCAGCCGCATGACCCGGTGGAGCTGTGCTTCAGAACCGAGCAGGGCAACGTTGACGGGATCCCCGAGCAGGCCGTCGCTGGTCCGGGCGCGTCCGATGAAGTAATCGGGCACGTACAGGCGGGTCAGGATCGAGTGGAGCCGGGGTAGTACGAGGTAGGCGAGCATCGCCCAGAAGATGAAGGTGAACCAGATCTGGCCCCAGCCCCACTGGAAGCTGAGCTCAACGAGAAGGTAGGTCAACCAGACGGCGGCGACACCACCGACCAGGAAGAAGATCCTGTCCCATGCGGTATCCAGTGCGGTGTGGGCTACGCCCGCGACAGGGACCTTCACCGCAGGCCTGGTCATGGGAAAAATGATACTGGAGCCGGTAGTTGGTTCCGTGGGCGCAGCGGCCCGGGCTGAGATGCATGGTGATTCCCCCAGAGAATCGTGTGGTTAGTCCAGCGGCAGCGTGACCGTGACGCAGGTGCCATTGCCGGGGGCTGTATCGACGGTTACGGTGCCGCCGGCTTCGTGGACCGCGATGGACATCAGGCGCAGCCCGAAGCCCTGCTGCCGGTGGCCGGTGTGGTGGTTGCGGTCAAACCCGGCGCCGTTGTCGGCCACTATCAGCCGGATGCCGTGGTGCACTGCAGCGAGCCGGACAGTCAGTGTGGTGGCACCCGCGTATTTGAGCGCGTTGCTGAGGGCTTCCTGGGCAACGTGGTAGAGCAGCGCGGCACTGCCGGCCGGTATTTCGATGCCGTGGTGCGGGGTCTCCCACCGGACCGAGGTTCCCTGCTCCCGGAGCGGGGCGGCGAGCCGGTCAATGCAGCCGGCGAGCCCGAGGGCGTGGAAATCCACCGGACTCTGATCGGTGATGACGCCGTGGATCGCGGTGACCTCGTTATCAGCTGGAGCCTTTTTCATGGCTAGCCCTGCTTCCTTGCAGCCTGTGATGCTTTCTTCTCACGGGTGCTGGGTTCCCGCCTGGATGTTATGACTCAAGGGTGGAACGAAAGAATCAGGGACTCCGCGAGGTTGACGCAATTTTGGCTCAAGTTCCAGGGCCACTGGCCCGGAGGATGAATCTGCTGGCTTTGAGGTTGAGCTCAGGCGGAAATGGCGGCCATTGACACCGGCGCGGCGCGGCGCGTGGATAGGGTGACAGGCATGGAACCACTTCTGAAATCAATGCGGCATTGGGGCGCCCCTGTGGCGGCCGTTCTTTTCTTCGCACTCTGGTGCGTTGGCGAAGCAGGAAGGATGGGGCCGTGGCCCGGACTCAACGCCTGGCCGGGAACTGTGCCGCTGGCGCTGATGACGTTGGCCATCGCCTTGTCGGTGTGGCAACCGATGGCCTCCCTCGCCCTGACGGCGCTCCTGCTGACCGGCCAGTTCCTCTACGTCATCCCGGCGATGTATCCGAACCACTGGGCCATCTACATCGGATCGTTCATCGCCTTGGCGTTCATCCTGTGGACTGCGGGCAAACGGACGGTGATCATTGCCGTTTCGGCCAACGCGGCCTTTATCGTGGCCATGACGTTTCTGATGATCTCCTGGCGGTACAGCTACGGCGTGGGCTGGTTCTACCCCCTGTACGGTGGTGACCGCGTGGCCCTCCAGGTCCACGGCTGGCAGCTCTTCGCCGTCCTGACGCTCATCGCCGCGGGCTGCTCCGCCGTCGGACTTGCGTTGGCGCTGTACCAGGAACGCGGCAGCCTGTTCCACGCCCGGAACATTGCCCAGGCGGGCCTGAAGGAAGCGGAAATCGGCCTCATCGTGGAGCAGGAACGGACGCGCATTGCCCGGGACCTTCATGATGTCCTGGCCCACTCCCTGGCAGTCATCGCGGCTCAGGCCGACGGCACGCGCTACCTGAGCTCGGACCAGCCCAGGGCCGTGCTCAGCGCCCTCGAAAATATCGCCAGCTCCGCGCGCAGTGCCCTCGTGGACGCGCAACGCGTCATCGAGGGGGGCCGCGACGACGGCATGGTTACGCCGCAGCCGCGGCTCAGTGATGTGGCCCCGCTGGTCGACAGGATGCGGCAGGGCAGCCTGGCGATCCACCGCAGCGAATCGGGCACGCCGGTGGAGCTGACCGCCGGCCAGGAGCTGGCCGTGTTCCGCATTGTCCAGGAGTGCCTCACCAACGCACTAAAGCACGGCGGCCGAGGCACTGCGGTGCGGCTGCACTTTGACTGGACCGGCCCCGGGCTGGCGCTGCATGTGGCGTCCGCCCTGGCCGCCGCCGGGGCAGGAACCGCTGGAGAGGCAGACGGCGCCCAACGGGTGGGGCGGGGTATACCCGGTATGCGTGAACGGGCGCACCTGGCCGGAGGCTGGGTCACGGCGGGCCCGGACGGTGAGCAGTTCCGGGTCACCGCATTCGTGCCGTACGGGCTGCACGCCGCCGGCGGAGCGGCCGCTGCCGGAACAGACGCTGTGGAGGCCACCGGACCGGAAGCGGCGGAACTGGAAGCGGCGCCACTCGAAGACGCCCGCCCGGAAGCGGCCGTCCGTGGCTGATACCGCAGGGCGCATCTCGGTGGCGCTCGTGGACGACCAGCCCCTCTTCCGTGCCGGAATCCGGATGCTCATCGAGAGCCAGGCGGACATGGAGCTTTCGGGGGAGGCTGCCGACGGCGAGGAAGCAGTGGCGCTCGCGATGGAACGGAACCCTGACGTGATGCTGATGGACCTGCGGATGCATGTGCTCGACGGGGTCACCGCCACACAGCGCATCCTGCAGCAGGCGGGTTCCGAGGGCGGGAACAAGCCAAAGATCATCGCCCTGACCACCTTCAACCGCGACCAGGCGGTGGTGGAGGCCGTCCAGGCGGGGGCCAGCGGATACCTGCTCAAGAGCGCGGAACCTGAATTCCTCCTGGCGGCCATCCGCACTGTCCACTCCGGCTACTCCGTCATCGCGCCCGGCTCCGTCCATGAGCTTTTTCAGCATGCAGCACGCACCTTGCCCTCCGCGGGGCCGGACCTCTCCGTCCTCGAGGTGCTGTCAGCGCGGGAACGCGATGTGTTCCTGCTGGCGGCCAAAGGGCTGGCCAACGCCGAAATGGCCGACAGCCTGTTCGTCTCCGAGGCCACCATCAAGACGCACCTGCGCAGCGTGCTGGACAAGCTGGGACTGCGCACCAGGCTCCAGCTGGTTGCCTTCGCCTACGAACGGCGGCTGCTGGGCTAAGGACCTGCCATAGCGCTGATCTATGGCCCGACCTGGAAGGATGGCCAACTCTGACGCCGACCTTATTGGATGCCGGCTTAACTGTCGGTGCCCGCTGTCATGCTGTGGGTATGGAAGACAGTGCAGTCGTGGAGACGTTGGAGGCCATCAGTGCCTCCGCTGCTGCGATGGCTGTTGCGCTCCGCCAAGGAAGGGAGCACCCGGGCCGGGATAGTGCGGACCCGCTTCGGGAGCAGGCTGATGCTATGACGCTGGCCGCGCTGCAGGCCGGAAGCGTGTCGTGGCCGCATGCGCGGGTGATTTGTGAAGAAACCACCGGGCTGGAACCCGCCGCGGCCGCTGCATTGGAGGCGCATTTCCAGGACCCCGCCGCTGCGGACCCGGCGCGTGGCTGCCCGGCCGGGGACCTGACACCCGGACGGTTCCGTGCCAAAGCCCGTACCTGGCGGGAGCGTCACCACCCGGTCAGCATCGAAACCCGCCACCGTAAAAGTGCCGCGGACCGGCGGCTGGAATACGTCCCGGACCGGGACGGCATGGCCTGGCTCTCCGCCTACCTGCCCGCGGACACCGCGGCTTCGTCGCCGACGGCTCCTCCTCGCTTCGGCGGGTCCTGACCGACCCACGCGACGGGGCGCCGATGGAAATCGGACGCGGCACCTACCGGATCCCGAAAACGTTGCGGCAATGGCTCCGGCTCCGCGACGGACGCTGCCCCTTCCCGGGCTGCAACAACCACTCCCTGGATAACGAGGCCGATCACGACGTGGCCTGGTCCGACGGCGGGACCACCGGCATCAGCAACCTCGGCCAGCCCTGCCGCAGACACCACCGACTCAAGCACACCACGGCATGGAAACCGGTCGGAGCCACCGCCCACGAACCGCCCGGCTGGACCTCACCTGCCGGACGAAACTATCCCAGCTAACAACAGGACCGGGAACCACCCGACTGGCCGGACCTGATGGACCATCTGGCCGGGCCCGCGGGCTCAGCGGACCTGGACCCGCCACCGCCTGTGAATCCCTTACCCGTGGATCCCCTGCCCGGCTGGGCGGTATTCACAGCGGCCTAGGATCGCCCCTGCTTTAGCTGCTCCCGTCGCCTTGGTGGCTGGTCACCGTTGCGGTCGCGTGCTGAAGCTGGTTGCCCGCGGTAGTTGAGGGCCCGCCCTTGGGGGACCCGCGGCGGACTATGGCTCCGAACTATGGCCCGCCGCCGGGCGAAGTGGGATTCTTAAGCTTGGCGGAGGGAAGCACCGTGACTCCCAAGCAACTGGTACTTGTAGTGGCTGCCACCGTGGGCGTCCTGGCCCTGGTGTTGCTCTCGATCGACTGGCGGCCGGCGGCCCTGCAGGATCCCGCCCGTACGCTGGGGGTCCTCAACGCCCAGGGAGTGATCCGCTGGGGCGAGAACCCGGACCGGGCGCCCTTCTCCGTTTTGGAGCTTTCCCTGTTCATCGCGGTGGGGCTGGCCTTTGTCCTGGCGGGAGTGACGGCATGGCAGACCCGGCCCAACCGGAACCCCGGACTGCTCCTGGTGGTTGCCGGGCTGCTGTGGCTGGCTGCCGGCGTGCGGCGGTCCAGCGATCCGGTCCTGTTTACGGTGGGCGTGGGGCTGACGCTGATGTACCAGCCGCCGCTGCTGCAGCTCGCCCTGAGCTTCCCGTCGGGAGTCCTGCGCTCGCGGGCGGAACGCGGTGCGGTGATTTTCTTCTTTGCGGCGTGGGCGGTCATTGCGGCCGCCAGCTGGGCGTTCTTTGATCCGCGACTGCACATCGCCGCCGGGCAGTCTACGTCCCGGAACCTGTTGCTGCTGTGGGACAGCCCGCAGCTCACCAACACCATCGGAGACGCGGCCAGGATTGTCCAGGTGGGCGTCGGCCTGGCCATTGTGGCCGTCCTGGTGTCCCGCTGGCGGTCCGGTTCACCGGCGTACCGGGCGGCGTTCCTGCCACTCTGGCTGGCCGTGATCATCAAGACGGCATCCACCGTCTGGGTATCCCTGGCCGTGGTCCAGCTGACCGGCTCGCTCTCCAACGAGGCCCTGCTCTGGCAGTACCCGGCGACCGCCATCGTCCCCCTCGCCGTCCTGCTGGGCCTATGGCGTTACCGGTTCGCCCGCGGTGCCCTGAGCGAGCTCATGGTGGAGATCGGGATGGCGCCGGTCAGCGACCGGCTCCTCCGCGCCCTGCGCAGATCGGTCCGGGATCCCACCCTCAGCCTGTGGCGGTGGTCGCCGGCGCTGTCGGGGTTCGTGGACGACGACGGCGTGCCGCGCGCAGTCCCGGAGGACGGATCCGGGCGGGCAGCCATGGTGTTGGAACGCAACGGCACGCCCGTCGGGGCGCTGGTCTTCGACGAAGCCCTGAGGGACCAGCCGCAACTGCTGGCCGCGGTTCGGAGCGCCACGTCCCTGGCACTGGACAACCAGAACATGGAGCAGCAGCTGCGGGACCAGCTGGTGGAGGTCCGCCGCTCCCGGGAACGGATCGTCACCGCCGGGGACGCCCGGCGCCGTGAGCTGGAACGGGACCTGCACGACGGCGCGCAGCAGCGGTTGGTGGCCGTGTCCATGGACCTGGCCAGGGCACGGCGCGCCGCAAGCCCCGTGGAGATGAAGGACCTGGTGGACCATGCCAGTGACGAGCTCGCCGTTGCCCTGGCCGAACTGCGTGAGCTGGCCAGGGGCGTCTACCCGCCGTCGCTGCGGGAAAGGGGCCTGGCCGGCTCGCTCACGGCGCTCGCGGAACGCTCCGCACTGCCCATCCAGCTGGAAGTCGACCTGCCGCACAGGCCTCCGCCGCAGGTGGAACTCGCGGCGTACTTCATCTGCGCCGAGGCCGTGACCAACGCGGCCAAGCACGCCCGGGCCTCCACCCTGCTGATTGGCGTCAAAGGCACGGACGCCGAGCTCAGCCTGCACGTCAAGGACAACGGGATCGGCGGGGCCAGCGCAGGCGCAGACGGCGGCCTGCTCGGACTGGCCGACCGGGCCGCGGCACTGGGCGGCTCCCTCGCGGTCACCAGCCCGGAAGGCCGCGGAACCACCGTGGCCGCCACGCTGCCGTTCTCGGCAGATCCAACAGAGGACATGCCATGAAACTGCGCGTCGCCATCGCGGACGACTCGGCCCTGCTCCGCCGGGGACTTGCCGCCCTGCTCAGTTCAGAAGGGCTGGAGGTGGTCTGCGAGGCCGCGGATGCCCAGGAACTGCTGGAGTGCGTTGCCGCCCTGCGGCCTGATGTCGCCGTCGTCGACATCCGCATGCCGCCAACCTTCACCACTGAAGGCATCCAGGCCGCAACGGCCATCCGGCGCGACCACCCCGGAACGGGGGTCCTGCTGCTGTCCCAATACGTGGAAACCGAAAATGCCATGTCGCTCTTCGGGAACGGAGCGAAAGGGCTGGGCTACCTCCTGAAGGAGCGCGTCTCCGACATCGACGACTTCATCGATGCCCTGCACAGGGTGGCGGCCGGCGGCGCAGCTGTCGATCCGGAACTGGTGGCCCGGATGGTGGCCCGGCCGCACGACGGCCAGCAGCGGGAGGACGAGCTCAGCGGCCGGGAGCGGGACGTCCTGGAGCTGATGGCCGAAGGGCGCACCAACCAGGCGATCGGGAAGACCCTGTTCCTGGGGGAGCGGAAATCCCCCGCCGGCGGCAGCCCCTTTGGGGGGCTGCCGCCGGCTGGTTGGCCAGACCTGGCCAGCTGGAGATCCTGCTAGTTGGACATCGAGGTGGTGCCGCTGCCGGTCCAGCCGGTGAACGGCGACCAGACACCGTTGGCACCTTCCTGGTGGCGGACCTTGTGGTAAACCTCCTCGTTGCCGATCTCGGTGTTGGTCAGGGTGCGGACATTGTGGATGGTCTGCCAGCCGTTGGCGGGGCCGAGATAGCGGCTGAAGGACGAGTTGCCGAGATGGTCGTCACCGTTGGGCCAGTCGTCGCTCTCCCAGCGCTGCTGCTCGATGTAGACGGAACGGTTGGCTGCGCAGTAGACGTTGATCCGGTAGTCCACCAGTTTGGTGCCGGACGAGTTGAACCCCGCAAAGATGGGCTTCAGCGGCACTACTTGGCAGGCGTAGTTGGTGGTGGCGGCCTGGGCGGGTGCGGCCAGGGCGACACCACCTGCGGCAAGTCCCAGCGTCATTGCTGAGACGAGCGCGATCTTCGCGCGGGAAGGACGGGACTTCTTTGTTCCGGCGGTCATGGACATGACTTCTTGCTCCTATGGGGGTGGGGTGGTTTCCGGTTCCGGAGTGCTCTCCTGGTCCGGTGTTTCCATGATGCGCGCGGGGTCCTGCCCGTGACTTCCGTGCTAGCACGGTTTGTCCGGCACTGTTGTCGCCGCCAGGCATAGTCAGCTTGCTTATTATTTCCGGGGTTCCTAGTGTTAAACCCGTAAGGAATCCGGCAAGAGGAGGAGGACGAATGTCAGTGCACAATATTGCAGGCAAGAAGGTGGCGTTCCTGCTGACCGACGGCGTGGAGCAGGTGGAGCTGACCAGCCCCTGGAACGCCGTGAAGGAAGCCGGAGGTGAGCCCACCCTTGTGGCGCCCAAAGCCGGGAAGCTGCAGGGCTACGACGGCACCGAAAAGGGCGAGAAGTTCGACGTCGACATCACCGTGGCTGAGGCCAACGCCTCCGATTTTCACGCCCTGGTGATCCCCGGCGGAGTGGTCAACGCCGACCACCTGCGCGTGGACAAGGACGCCCAGGCCTTCGCCCGCGGCTTCTTTGAACAGCACAAGCCCGTGGCCTCCATCTGCCACGGGCCCTGGCTCCTCATCGACGCCGGTGTGGTCCGCGGCCGCAAGCTGACCTCGTACCACACGCTCCAGACCGACCTGAAGAACGCAGGCGCGGACTGGCGCGACGAGGAAGTGGTGGTGGACCAGCCCGCCCCCCCGCCCCTCTCCTTTGCTTGAGTTCCGGTTCCTGGTCAGTCGCTCGAGCTGGGTTCCGTGGTGAGGCCCCGGTTGTCTCCGGTTTCGCTGTTCTGCTCCTCGGCCGGTCCCGGGGGTTTGGTGCCCCCCGCCCCGGCGGGGCCGCCGTCGGCGGGTCCGGAGGCGGCGTGGCGGCCAGAGGTCCGGTCTGCCGGCTTGTCCTTCGGCAGCGGGCTGGTTTTGTCGTCGACTCCGTCGCTCACGATGTCTTCGGGCTCGTTGTGTTCCGTGCTCATGGACTGCTCCTGATCTTGCGGTGTCGGATCTGTCCGGCCTGCTCCAAGCGCCGGCCCGTTCTAGGCGGACTTACCGGTCCACGCTACAGCGGGTCTGCAGGCGCGTACAGGTGCGGGCGAGCGTGTCCCTACGCCATCGACGCCCATTGGCGCAGTTCCCGGGTTTCGCCGTAGGGGACGTCGCGGCTGACGGCCACGGTGTAGGTGGAGAAGCCGGTCTGGGTGACGAGTACGCCGTGGCGCCGCTCCTGCATGGCGTGCCGGAGGGCGATGTCCACGGCACTGTTGAGGTCGGTTTCGATGGTGGCGGGATCGTGGGCAATGATCTCGAGGAGGATATCGGAGTGGTGCTTGATCATGGGGTGCTCTCTTTCGCGGTGAAGGGGCAGGGGGTCTGAGGGTGATTTTGGCGAGGGCTGTTTCCGGAAGGGAAACCGGTAGGGCAAAGAAATGCCGGCTAAGGCTGGAAATGATGTGAGGGTGCCCGGCATTCTGTGATGGGGCTGGGCCGGCGCGATGCGTCCGACGGAGGGACCGGGAACGTTTGCCGTTCCTGCGGATCCACCCTTAGTGTGGCGGACCGCCTGGCCGCATGGCAATCATTTCGGCGGAATTTGTTGTGTGCGCTGCATCACACGGTCTCGTTGCGTTCGCCATTGACCGCCTAGTTTGCCGAGCGTATGCTGACGCTCACCTTCCGGGGCCGTCGCTCGGCGGGGGCCCAGGTCCCCTTCTAGAGCGCAACCGGCCGCCGGGTGCCGAGGCAGTTGCTGACGCGCTATTTCCGGCGGATCGCTTGGAGGCACAATTCCATGTCTGAAATAACCATCAACGGCATCACCATTGATCCGATCAAACAGAACCGTGCCCTGCGTGACGCCGGGCTGGTCGCCGAGGACGCATCGGAGTCGGACCACATCCTCATCCAGACCGCCGAGCCGCTGACAGCGGAACAGCGCGCTGAACTTGCGGGCATCGACGTCGAGATGCAGGAATACGTCTCGGACAACACCTACCTCGCAGCCTTCCCGCCGGAAGACCTGAACCGGGTGCGCGCCCTGCCGTTCGTGAGCTGGGCGGACGTTTACTCCCGCGTCTTCAAGATCCCGCCACCCCTGCTGCCGCGCAGCGCTGACACGGGCAGCGTCCGGTCGCTGGCGGACCACGAACCGCATCCGGACCGCCGGCTGGAACGCGTGGACCTGCTCCTGCACCCGGGCATCGAGGCCACCCCGGACCTGATCGCGCGGGTTGCCGCGGCAGCCCGGGTTGAGCCCGACGCGGTGGCGGTGACACCCGGCAAGCTGCGGATCACCACCTCGGTGGGCCAGCTCCCCGAACTGGCGAAAATAGATGAGATCCGCGAGATCCACCCGGTGCGCGACCGCCAGCTCTTCAACAACGTGGCACGGGAAATCCTGAATGCCGAGGTCCAGCTCAACGGGACAAGCTACCGAGGGGGCGGCGAGGTGGTGGCGGTGGCGGACACCGGATTCGATACCGGCGACGCCGCCAATCCGCACCCGGCGTTCACCGGACGGGTCCAGGAGCTCTACGCGCTGGGCCGGACAGCGCCGGACAAGGCGGACGATCCGCACGGCCACGGTACCCACGTCGCAGGCTCCGTGCTGGGCCGTGGAAACTCGGCCACCATGGGCGGGGACATTGAGGGAACCGCACCCGAGGCGCAGCTCATCCTGCAGAGCCTCCTCGACTCCAACGGCGGCCTCGGCGGCATCCCGGTCAACCTCAACGACCTCTTCCAAAAGACGTACGACGACGGCGCCCGCGTGCACACGAACTCCTGGGGCGTGCCCGGCCTGAACCTTCCGTATGACGCGAGCTCGCGGGAGATCGACGAATTCGTGTGGAACCACCAGGACCAGGTGATCTGCTTTGCGGCCGGGAACGACGGCGTCGACGGAAACAGCGACGGCGTGGTGGACTCGAACTCCATCGGTTCCCAGTCCGCCGCCAAGAACTGCATCACCGTGGGCGCCAGTGAAAGCCTCCGCAAGGAATTCGCTCCGTCCTACGGAACTTATTGGCCAGGTGACTTTCCAACGAACCCCGTCAAACGGGACAAGCAGGCCAACAACCCGGACGGGATGGTGGCCTTCTCAAGCCGCGGGCCCACCAAGGAGGGACGCATCAAGCCCGACGTCGTGGCGCCGGGTACCAGCATCCTGTCAACGCTCTCCCGGAACGCCCCGATGGGCAACACCTTCGGCACGTCCACGGACCCGCTGTTCTTTTTCGATTCCGGCACCTCCATGGCAACCCCGCTGGTTGCCGGCTGCGCCGCCGTGCTGCGGGAGACCCTGGTGAAGAACGGCCTCGCCGCGCCCAGCGCTGCACTGATCAAAGCCCTCCTGATCAACGGCGCCGATGTGCTGCCCGGCCAGTACAACCCCAGCGAAGCCGGGGAATCGCCCAACGGCAACTCCGGCTGGGGCCGGGTGAACCTCTCCCGGTCCGTGGTCCTTCCCGGGCAGCCCGGCAATGCGGGCCTGGGCGAAGGCGCCCCGCTGGAGCAGGGGGAGGAGGACTCCTTCACCATCGACATCCCCGAGGAGGTCCCCAAGGTTGCCGCCAAGGGGAGACGGAACCGGGGACCGGCCGGGGACCCGGAACTCACGGCCGCCGGGGTGACGCTGAAAATCACCCTCGTGTGGTCCGATCCGCCCGGCCCCCAGTTGCAGAACGACCTCGACCTCATTGTGCTCGCGGCCGACGGCAGCGAGCGGCACGGCAACTCCGGCACAACCGCCGGCTTCGACCACAGGAACAACGTGGAACAGGTCCTCTGGACGGGCATGCCGCCGGGGGAGGCCAGGATCGTGGTCCGGGCCTTCCGGATCACCCAGTTCCCGCAGCCCTACGCCTACGTGTGGCGGCTGTCCTAGCGTGCCGGAGCTCCACGTGCCGGACTCCCACGTCCAGGCGGGGTTTCCCGGGCAAGTGACGATGGCGCACGCCGCACAGCTTCCCGTGGAAGAGGTCCTGGACCAGCTGGGATCCGGCATCGGGGGGCTGGCCAGCGGGGAAGCCGCCAAACGGCTGGCTGCCGTTGGCCCCAACGCCGTGCGGACGCATCAAGCCAGCGGATGGTCCGTGTTGGGCCGGCAACTGGGCAGCCCCATCCTGATCCTTCTCGCCATCACTGCCGGGCTGTCCCTCTTCCTGGGGGACGCCACAAACTCCATCGTGATCGGCGTGATCCTGCTCGTCAGTGTCGGTCTGGGCTTTACCAACGAATTCCGGGCCGAGCGCGCCGCCGAGGCGCTGCATTCACGAGTCACCCACCTTGCCGCGGTTCTCCGCGACGGGACCATAGACGAGGTGGGCGTTACCGCCCTGGTGCCCGGCGACGTCGTGCATCTGGCCATTGGTGCGATCATCCCGGCCGACATGAGGCTGCTGACGGCGAAGGACCTGCTCTGCGACGAAAGCATCCTGACCGGTGAATCGCTGCCGGTCAGCAAGGACCCGGCGCCGGTCACCGGTGCCGTTGCGCTCGCGGACCTGACGTCCTGCCTGTTCATGGGGACCGTGATCCAATCGGGGAGCTGCACAGGGGTGGTGGTAGCCACGGGCGGGCGGGCCGAATTCGGCCGGATCGCCCTGGGACTTGGTGAGCGGCAGCCGCAGACCGAGTTCCAGCTCGGCCTGAAGCGCTTCTCCTATCTGCTGCTGCAGGTGGCCATTGTTCTCACCTCGCTGATCTTCATCGCCAACCTGCTGTTGCAGCGGCCTGTCATTGAATCCCTGCTGTTCTCGCTGGCCATCGCCGTCGGAATCACCCCGCAGCTGTTGCCGGCCGTCGTGAGCACGAGCCTGGCCACGGGCACCCGTCAACTGGCCAAACGCAAAGTGCTGGTCAAACGGCTGGTGTGCATTGAGGACCTCGGGGACATGGATGTGCTGGTCACAGATAAGACCGGCACCCTTACCGAAGGCAGGATCAGCTTCACCGCAGCGTTGCCCGCGAGGGACGGAGTGTCACCGGATGCCGTGTTTACGCTGGGGCTTCTCGCCACGGAGGCGGATTACGCGGAATCGAAGGGCTCCACGGTGGGACTGAACCCGCTGGACGCGGCGCTCTGGGCTTCCACCGACGCGGCCGGGTTCCAGCCGGACAACTACGAGCGGCTCGACGTCATTGATTTCGACCACCTCCGGCGCCGGACCAGCGTGCTGGTCAGCGAGGAAGGCGGATCGGCACGGCTGGTCACCAAGGGTTCGCCGGAAGATGTCCTGGCGCTCTGCGTGGCCACCCCGCGAGGCGTGCAGGCGATGCTGGACGACCAGTTCAACGCGGGATCCCGCGTGGTGGCCGTCGCGAGCCGGGCCGCCGGAGGGATGACGGCGATTCAACCGTCCGACGAGAAGGACCTGGTCCTGGAAGGGCTGCTGGTCTTCCTGGACCGGCCCAAAACCAATGCCCGGGCGTCACTGGACCAGCTCGAGGCGCTCGGCATCACGGTCAAGATCGCCACCGGGGACAACGCCAAGGTTGCCGAGAAGGTCTGTGACGAGCTCGGGGTGCTCTCCGGCGGCACGCTCACCGGCGCCGAGGTGGAAGCACTCTCTGACGCCGAACTTGCCGCGGCCGCCCGCGAGGCGAGCATCTTCGCCCGTGTGTCGCCGGAGCAGAAGGCCCGGATCATCCGCCTGCTGCGCCAAAGCGGCGGGTCCGTCGGGTTCATGGGCGACGGCGTCAATGACGCGTTGGCTTTGCACGCGGCGGACATTGGCATCTCCGTGGACAGCGCCACTGATGTGGCCAAGGACGCCGCCGACGTTGTGCTGCTCGACAAGGACCTGGGCGTACTGGCGGAGGGGGTGATGGAAGGGCGGCGGATCTTCGCCAACACCATCAAGTACGTGCTGATGGGAACCTCCAGCAACTTCGGCAACATGTTCAGTGCAGCCACGGCCTCCGTCGTCCTGAGCTTCCTGCCGATGCTGCCAGGGCAGATCCTGCTGAATAACCTGCTCTACGACACCGGCCAGTTGGCCATCCCGGGTGACCGCGTGGACAAGGAGCAGCTGCTGGCGCCTTCGCACTGGGACATCAGCTTCATCCGGCGTTTTATGTTCCTCTTCGGACCCATCAGCTCCCTTTTCGACTTCGCCACCTTCGCCCTCATGCTGTTCGCGTTCCATGCGGTGCCTGGGGAATTCCGGGCGGGCTGGTTCATCGAGTCGATCGCCACGCAAACATTGATCATTTTTGCCATCCGCACCCGGCGGGTTCCGTTCCTGCGGAGCCGGCCCTCGGCCGGCCTGCTGGGCGCATCCCTGGGCGTGGTGGCGCTGGGCATCTTCGTCCCGCTGTCTCCGCTGGCCGGTGTTTTGGGGTTCGACCCGCTGCCCACGCCTTTCTTCCTGGCGCTGCTGGGAATGACGGTGGTGTATCTGGTCATGGTCGAATTCGCCAAGAGATGGTTCTTTGCGCGCACAGCCCAACAGCCTCCGGTCCGGCCGGCCGTCATTCCGCGCCGGCGGCCCACGCACCACATCTCCCGCCGCGCGGCCCGCTTCAGCACCCCGGTAGCCCGCCCCCTGCGCGGACAGCTGGTCCGCGGCGGGCGGAAGAGGAAGTCCAGGAAAACGCACGCCCGGACAACCCCCTCCCGGTAGGCCGGTAGGCCGGGAGGCATGGAATCGGCCCTGCGCCGGCGGCGTACCCGGCCGGCCAGGCGCGCAAGCCCCTGGCTGATTAGCCGCTCGCCGGGCTTCCGCCCGCTGGCAGGTGCGGATAATCTGGGGAAGTCAGGATGCCGTCACAACGGCACCCCAGTTCCTGGCCAAGAGAGGCCCCACATGTCAGAGAAGCTGCATCTCACTCCGGAAGACGACTTCCCGGAGGATCTCTCCACGGTCGAGGATACGGACCTTCAGGTCCTCGACAGCCAGATCCAGCGCCAACTCGATTACGAATATGTGGCCGAGGGCGAACCGAATCCGGAGACCGAATTCCGGCACTACGACCTCGATGAGGAATTCAGCGAACGGGACAAACGGGACTAGCTGCCCACCCCTATTTCCAGTACGTTCGTTTCGGCGGACCACCTACTCTGCGTTCCCAGCCGGGCGCACAGCCCCTGCATCCGTGTAGCGATCCCGCGCGAGCCCTTACCGGCCAGCCGCGCCTGGAATCCCGTGATGACGGTCGGATGGAGCTGCAGCCGGACGGGCAGGGCTCCGGCGGTTTCCACGCAAAAAATGAAGGACTGGTCGTTGCGCTCCCCGGCGTCCACGGCATAGTCGTCAATGAAGTCGCCGGCGCTGTAGATGATGGGCCTGCCTCGGTAGAGCTCGACGCCGCGGAAGATATGCGCCGAATGGCCGAACACGACGTCGGCCCCGGCGTCGACCAGAGTTTTGCCCAGGTGCCGGTGCCCGGGCGGCACATCGGCTCCCCAGTTGCCGCCCCAGTGCGCCGAAACCACCAGCAGGTCCGTGCGGGCCTTCGTGCGGCGGACCAGCGCCAGCAGCTCCCGGACCCGGGTGTCGTCCCGGGCTTGTTTATCCACCGGTATGTAGTAGACCCCGGGCCGGTGCGGCCCTGCCTCCCAGTCCGGCTGGTTGTCCGTGAAGGCAATGAGTCCGACGGCGGCCGGACCCGCCCGCCTGATCGCCGGCCTTCGCGCGGCTTCCAGGTCCGGCCCCGCGCCGGCGTGCAGGATTCCGCTGCGGTCCAGCGCGGGCAGCGTCTCCCGGAAGGCGTCCGCCCCGTAGTCCAGCACGTGGTTGTTGGCCAGGGATACAACGTTGATGCCCGCAGCGTTCAGAACGGCCGTGTTCCGGGTATCCGAGCGGAAATGGAACACCTTCCCCGGCTGCGGGATCCCGCCGTCGGACAGGACGCATTCGAGGTTGGCGAACCGGATGTCCGCCTGTGCCAGGACGGGGAGCGTATCGCCCCAGGGGAAGGCAGGTGGGACGGTCCTGAGCTGCCGGTTCACCAGGCGGCCCAGCATCACGTCACCCAGGAATATCAGGCGCATGGTCCGCCTACTTCGTCGCCGTGCGCTTCTCCGCCGGGTGCTCTGCGGGGCCGGCCACGGCATGCCGGGATCCCGCTTTGAGGGCGGTCCTGATGCTGACCTTCGAGGTGTAGGAGATGGACCCGTACTGGAAGAGCCGCACGGCCATCCGGAGCATCAGGGCAGCCCCGATGTAGAGGATGGCGATCACCACGGCCGCTTCCACGATGTTCAAAGAGCCGAAGGCGTTCCGCAGCAGCGCGGTAACCGGGGCGGAGAACGGGAAGTAGGTGAATACCTGAACGATCGGGGAGTGCGGCTCGGAGACCACCAGGCTGACGGAGTAGAAGGGAATAAAGATCAGGGCGATCATCACGCCCATGAAATTTCCGGCTTCCTTGGCGGTGGGCATGACGGCGCCGATGGCCACCAGCGTGGTGGTGAACAGGGCGAAGCCGCCCACGAGGATGAGCAGGCCGACGGTCATGCGCAGGGGGTCGAAGACGAGCTGCGACGCGTCGAACTCCGGGATGCTCATGGCATCACGATAGAAGAGGGCACCGATCAGGATGGGGGAGGTGAAGACTGCCACCTGCACCAGGCCCACCATGAACAGGGCCAGCACCTTTCCGGTGATGAGGGTGGTGGGCTTGAGTGTTGTCAGGATCATTTCGGTGACCCTGTTCTCCTTCTCCTCCAGGGTGGAGTTCAGCATCTGCCCGGCGAGGAGCACCACCAGTCCGTAGAAAACCACCAGGAATGCCATCGGCGGGATCACGGAGTTCATGCCGCCGGACACCTCGGACCCCCGGTAGGTGACGGTGTCCACCTGCGCCGCCCCTGAGGCGAGGCTGGACAGCTGGGGCGAGCCGATTTTGACGGCCACAGCGCGGGCCAGCATGGCCTGGGCGACGGCGGCGTACTTGCCGTTCTCGAACAGTCCCTGGTCCGCGCCGTACGCCTTCACCGCAGTGGCCTCGGGGTGCGCGGGGAACTCGAAGTAGGCATCGACGGCGCCGGACTGCACGTCCCGGATCCCGGCGGCGGACGAGGCGGCCGGAACGGCGCCGAACGCGGCCGCGTCAGCGGGCGTGATGAGGCCGGAGGCGTCCAGGTAGGAAATGCTGAACTGGGCGTTCTTCTGGGCCTCGGCGGCGGTGCTGGTGCTGGTGTTGCTGAGGAAGATCATCCCGAACACCACCGCCATGATGACGGGCACGGACAGGGTGCCGATCCAGAAGCGCACCTTGGTGACGGTGCGCACAAATTCGAAGCTGATGACCGTTCCAAGGTTGTGCTGCGCCATGGCTACGCACCCCGTACTGCCGGCGCACGCCCGGTAACGGACGGCGGCGGCGGGGTACGGTCCCCGTAGACACGGATGAAGATGTCCTCCATCGAGATCTTGGTGGTGGTGAAACTGCGGATGACCAGGCCGGCGTCCAGGAGTTCGCGCAGGATGGCCGCTTCATCGCTGTCGTCGCTGATGGAGAGCTCCGCATAGTTGGTCTCTTCCAGCGTCACCTCGTAATGGGGGGACGGAGGAATGGGCCCGGCGTGCCGGATGCGGACGATCCGGCCGCCGTATTTGTTCTGGACCTCATCGATGGTGCCGTAGGCCTCCGATGTGCCGTCTTTCAGGAGGATGATGCGGTCGCAAAGCCGCTCCACTTCCTCCATCTGGTGGGTCACCATGACCACGGTGGCGCCGTCGTTCTTCTGCTCCCCGATGATGTCCATCAGCAGCCGGCGGTTCACGGGGTCGAAGCCTTTGGTGGGCTCATCGAGGATGAGGAGCTCCGGACGGTTCATGATGGTGACGCCGAGCTGGATTTTCTGCTGCTCGCCGCTGGAGAGCTTGTCCACCTGGGTGGCGGCCTTTCCGGCCAGGTCGACCCGGTCCAGGTAGGCCAGGGACCACTGCCGCGCCGAATGCCGGTCCATTCCCTTGAGCCGGCCGAAGTAGGTCATGACGTCCATGACCTTTTCCTTCTTGTAGAGACCGCGTTCCTCCGGAAGATAGCCCAGCCTGCTGCCGTGCTCGGGTTTGAAGGGCCGCCCGTTGATGTGGAGGACCCCGGCCGTGGGCTCGTAGAGGCCCAGGAGGGCGCGGATGGTGGTGGTCTTGCCCGAGCCGTTGCTGCCCAGGAACCCGAACGTCTCGCCGGCACGGACGTCGAAGGACAGGTCGCGGATCACGGTGGTGTCCGCGAAGTCCATCCGGAAACCGCTGATATGCACCACTGGCTCGTCCATGGCTTTCGCCGCCTGTACCGATCATCGCCCGCCGTTGTCGGTTCCCCCCGCGGCAGGCTGCCATGTGACCAGACTGGCCGCGGCCGCCCTCAAACGGAAGGGGCGAAGGTCCCGGCATGCCTGGCCGGGATACGAAAAAAGCCGGGCCGCGGAAGTCTCCGCGGCCCGGCCATCAGGTAACGACTACTTGTCGTTGATGGTGTCCTTGACGTCCTCGGCGGCGTGCTTCGCGTCGGCCGTGCCCTGATCAATCTTGCCCTCGGTTTCGAGCTTGCTGTTGTTGGTCAGCTTGCCGAATGCCTCCTTGGCCTCGCCGATTGCTTTCTCGGTCGCGTTCTTGATCTTGTCGCCCAAACCCATGTTTGTTTCCTCAATCAGTTGATCAGTCGCAGGCGGGCGGATGCCGACCGTTGCCCCTCCACCCTAGGTGCAACCGGCTTCCAAAGTGCCATACGCAGTTATGCGTCCATGGCTGCGCGGTCCGCATCGCGTCATATGTTGAGGCGGCGGCGTAACCGGAACACGATCTCGACGGCGGCGCACCCGCCAAGCGCCGCCAACAGGGCGGCGTTGCGGAGCTCGTTCGGGGGCCACGAGATGCCGAAGAAGTCTGCCATAACGGGGACGGTGAGCAGCGCGAGGAGGCCGGCATACATTGAGGCGACGATGAGGAGACGCCAGCGGTTCAGCGGCCGGGAAAGCACCACGAGCACCCAGAGTGCCACCAGGGCGAGCACCATGACCGACCCGGTCCGCACGGAGCCCTCCCCGTACACGCCTGCGATCGCCGCAAAGGCGTTCAGTGTAAGGACGGCCGCAGTGATGATGAGGCCGGCGGGGACGGCAAACGTCAGGGAGCGTTTGAGGAAGCCGGGCCTGTAGAGCCGGGCGTTGGGCATGAGGGCGAGGAAGAAAGCGGGGATGCCGATGGTGAGCCCATCGGTGGCGGAAAGCTGTCGCGGCAGGAACGGAAAGCCCCACAGCAACCCGCCGAAGACCACCGAAAGGGCAATGGCATACGCTGTCTTGGCAAGGAACAGCATGGAGACGCGCTCGATGTTGGCGATGACCCGCCTTCCCTCGGCCACGACGCCGGGAAGCCTGTCGAATCGGCCGTCCAGGAGCACCAGCCGGGAGACGGCCTTGGTGGCCGCGGCGGCGGTGCCCATGGCAATCCCGACGTCCGCCTCCTTCAGCGCCAGGGCATCATTGACGCCGTCACCGGTCATGGCCACCACGTGGCCCCGGCTGCGCAGTGCGGCGACCATCGCCTTCTTTTGCGCGGGGGTGACCCGGCCGAATACCTTGTGGTCCTGCAGGACGTCCGCCATGAGTTCGGGATTGTCCGGCAGGTCGCGGGCATCGTAACCGTCAGTGGAGTCCAGGCCTACGTCGCGGGCGACTGCCGCCACGGTCCGCGGATCGTCACCGGAGATAATGCGGAGGTCGACGCCCTGTTTCCGGAAGTAGGCGAGGGTCGTGGCGGCGTCGGGCCGTATCTTTTCGCGGAATGTCAGTAACGCGGCAGGCACCAGCACGGACGGCAGGGCCGGCTCCACCGCTTCCCGGGCTGCCATGGGCTGCCCGGCATGGGCCAAAACCAGGGTCCGGAGGCCTGACGATGCCAGTACGGCTGCCGAGGCCAGGGCCTGGACGTGTCCCGGGGTCGTGGAACCGAGGACGAGTTCCGGGGCGCCCAGAACCCAGGTGCCGGGCGCGGACCCGTCGTTGAAGCTGACCGCGCTCCATTTCCGGGACGACGCGAAGGGGACGGAGGATACCGGGCGGGGGACGCCGTCGTCCTTGTAGACGGCGGCGAGGCAGCGGGCGGTGGCGTTTGCATCGGGGTCGGCCCCGAACCAGCCCAGTGCCTCCTTCCACCCTTGAACCGGTGCGGCGCCGGCGTCGTGCCTGGCGTCGAAAATGATTCGTCCTTCAGTGAGGGTGCCGGTCTTGTCCAGGCACAGCATGTCCACCCGGGCGAGCCCTTCCACGGCTGCCAGTTCCTGGATGAGGACCTTGCGGCGCGCGAGCCGCAGCCCGCCCAGGGCGAAGGCGACGCTGGCCATGAGCACCAGGCCCAGCGGAATCATGGCGATGACACTGGCCACGGTGCCCACCGCCGCGGTCTTCCAGGCCCCTGTGGCCAGCGCTTGGCTCCAGCCTCCCTGGGCGTGCATCTCCCCGTTGACAACGATGGCCATGACGGGGAGGAGGCCCCAGGTGATCCAGCGCAGGACCCGGTTGAGGCCGTTGCGGATTTCCGAGTTCACCAGGGAAAAACGCTTGGCCGCCGTCGTGAGCTTGCCGGCGAAGGAATCGTCCCCCACGCGGACAACCTGCGCCCGGCCCTGGCCGCCAACAACACTGGACCCGGCCAGGACCTCGGAGCCCGCCTCCTTGTCCACGGGGTTGGATTCGCCGGTGAGCAGGGACTCGTCGATTTCCAGCCCGTTGGCGTCGAACACGGTGGCGTCCGCGGGCACCTGGTCCCCGGCGAAGAGCAGGATGACGTCGTCAAGGACCACCTCGGCCGTCGGAATGTCCTGGATGGCGCCGTCCCTCAGGACCCGTGCGTGCGGGGAGTTCAGCACCGCAAGCCGGTCCAGCGACTTCTTGGCCCGGTACTCCTGGACCACCCCGATGACGGCGTTGCCGACGGCGGCGAAGCCGAAGAGGGCGTCCTGCCACTGCCCCAAGGCCAGGAGCAGCACGAAGCTCCCAGCCACAATGGCATTGAACAGGGTCAGGACGTTCGCGCGGAAGATGTCCCACAGGCTGCGGCTGGATGCGTTGGAGACCAGATTGGTCAAACCTCCGCGGACACGTTCAGAGACGTCCGCACTGGATAGGCCGTTGCCGCGCCACCTGTCTTTGCCAAACCGGTGGGTGCGTTGCCCCGTCACCATGTGTGTTGCTCCCTTAGGCATGCGCCGCTCGTAGTCCATAGTGTGGCATGCCGGCCGGCCCGCGGACCGCTTTGAAGCGCCCGGCGGATCTGGCCCGCATCAAGAAGCGCACGGGAACGGTACCATCATGATCATGCCCGGAGTTCTCGACATTGCAGGTCCCATCCTGGAAGTGCTGACCTGGATTTGCCTGCCCGCCGGCCTGATCCTCCTCGTGGTCGTGGGGACGATGAGGCGGTTCGAGGATCAGTGGACCAAATCGGAGGGCGTGGTCTACTCCGACGAAAGCGGCGTCGGCTTCCGTTGGTTCGACCACCATTACCAGGTCCACAACGCACCGATGTCTCCGCACGACATCCGGCACATGGCGCCGGGGGACGCCGTCACCATCCATTACGCGGTGAAGACGCCCACCCGGTGGCAGACCACTGAACCGGAAGTCCGGGGAGAAGCCGCCGGAGTCCTAGGCTGGATCCTGGCCGGCATCGGGGCGGCAGCCATGGTCGTCGGCTTCCTGCTGCCGATGTTCTAGGGTGCTGACAGCCTAGGACCCGGACAATGCCGTCCGGGCCGAAGGCCAGGACTTGAGGACCTCCAGCGCGCCGGGATCGCGCTCTTCCAGGATTGCCTGCCGGTGGGACTCTTCCAGCAGGGCATCGACGGAGACCCTCGTTCCGGTTGAGGCGCTGAGCACGGCAGCCTCCACCATCGCCAGGCTCATGATGTTGCGGTGGACTTGTCCCATCGGGGTGCTCCCGTTACGGAGCGCTGCCACAAAGTCCCGCAGCGAGCCGGCGATTTCCTGGCCGGGGTCGGGGCTGGTTGCCGGATCTGTGGCTTCGGTGGACTCCACCGTGGGCTCGTTGTCACCGTCCCACAGCACGGTGCCGTGTTCGCCGCTGATCCGCCATGAAGCGTTCCACGACGTCTCCTTCCCGGGGCTGCACCAGCTGCCGGTGAAAACGAAGCGCTCGCCGCCGGTCATCTCAAAGATGGCACTGGCCCCGGCATCTCCGCGGTACCAGCTCCAGGACGGGTTGTACTCCTCGCAGAAGACGGAGACCGGGTCGGCGTCGAGCAGGAACCGGGCCATGTCGAACTGGTGGATCGCCATGTCCAGCAGGAGCGGGTGGTCCATGGCATCGCGGAAGCCGCCGAAGTGCGGGGCCTTGAAGAATTCGGCCGAAACGATCCCCACGCTGCCCAGTGAGGCGGCCAGGCGCTTCGCCTCGAAAAGCTGCCGGTTGTAACGGCGGGACTGGCTGACCATGAACAGCTGCCCGGACAGTTCGGCGGCGGCGGCAAGGGACAGGCCCTGCGCCACGGTGGAGGCAACCGGCTTTTCGCCCAGGACCGGCAGGCCCGCGGACAGCGCCTCGGCGGTCACCGGGTGGTGCGCGGCCGGGACGGTGACGTTGATGACGGCCCGCGCCCCGACGTCGGCCGCCAGTGCGGCGGTGCCCGTCCCGACCGCAAGGTCCGGGCGCCCGATGGCGGCGGCTGCCGCGCCGGCGGCCTCAAGGTCCAGGTCCACGATGCCGGCCAGTTCCACCTCGGGCGATAGTTCGACCGTGTTCAGCCAGGCGCGGCCCATGCCGCCGGCGCCGACGACGACGACGCGCAGGGGAGTTCCGTCGTCGGGAATAGTGGCGAAGGGGGTGCTCACGCGGTGGCCCCCTGGTAGCTCTTGCCGTTGAAGAAATCGTTCGTCTCGTAGCGCAGCAGCTCGGGGTAGGCGCGCTCGGGACGGTCGGTGACGGCCCACTCGACGGCGTTCGCGATGACGCGGCGGACGTCCTTGTGGTGGTACACCGGGTAGTCCTGGTCGCCCGGGCTGAAGAAGAAGATCTTGCCGTGGCCGCGGCGGAAGGTGCAGCCGGAACGGAACACTTCGCCGCCGCTGAAGGCGCTGATGAACACGAGCTCTTCGGGGGTGGGGATGTCGAAGAATTCGCCGTACATTTCCTGCTGGTCGATCACGATGGGGTGCGGCACACCCTTGGCGATGGGGTGCGTGGGGTCCACGGTCCAGACAAGTTCGCGGTCCTGCTCGGAACGCCAGCGTAGCGTGCAGGACGTGCCCATGAGCTTGGTGAAGATCTTGGACCAGTGCCCGGAGTGCAGCACGATCAGGCCCATGCCGGCGAGGACGTGGCGGTGCACGCGCTCCACGATCTCGTCCTCCACGTCGCCGTGGGACATGTGCCCCCACCAGGTCAGGACGTCCGTGTTGGCCAGGACCTCCTCGGTGAGGCCGTGCTCGGGCTCGTCCAGCGTGGCGGTGCGGACGCTGGCTTTGGACCCAAGGTTTTCCTCGATGCCGGCCTTGATGGCGCCGTGCATCCCGTCGGGGTAGAGGCGGGCGACCAGTTCGTCGCGCTTTTCGTGCCGGTTCTCGCTCCAGACGGTGACGCGGACGGTGCCGTCCTGGGGGGTTGGTTGCGGGGTCATGGTTTCTCCTTGGATGTTGAAAGTGTCGAAGGGAGCCGTCATTTGACGGCGCTGTTATTTGACGGCGCTGTTATTTGACGGCGCCGCCGGTTGTGCCAGCCGCGATGTACTTCTGGGCCGCGACCAGCAGGATGATGGCCGGAATGGAGGCCAGCACCGCTGTCGCCATGACCGAACTCCAGTCGTTCACATAGGCACCGATGTACTGGAAGATGCCCAGCGTCACCGGCCGGACGGCTTCGGTGGTGGTCAGAGTCAGGGCGAACAGGAAGTCGCTCCAGGCGAACAGGAAGGTGAACAGCCCGGCAGTGATCAGCGAGTTCCGGCTCAGCGGCAGCACGATGGACCAGAACGCGCGGAGGTGGCCGGCGCCGTCCACCCTGGCCGCCTCGATCACCGAGGCCGGCATGCCGTTCATGAAGGCCCGGATGATCAGGATCGCGAACGGAATGCCGTGCGCCGAGTCCGCCAGGATCAGGCCCGGGATGGAGTTGAGCAGGCCCAGGTCGTTGTAGGCGGTGTACAGGGCGTTGGCCACCACGATGCCGGGGATCATCTGGCTGATCAGGATCGCGAACAGCACGATGCCGGCGCCACGGACCTTGAAGTAGGCCAGGGCGTACGCTGCCGGAGCGGCGATGGCCAGGCTCAGCACCACGCTGCCGAGCGAAATGACCAGGCTGGTGCCCAGGTTGCCGCCCTGCTCGCTGATGGCAGTGGCGTAGCCGGTGAAGTCCGGTTTAAGCGGTAGCCAGGATGTTTCCAGGGTGGTGCCGTTGGGCTGCAGCGAGGCGTTGACCATCCAGTAGACCGGGAACAGCATGACGGCCAGGAAGAAGATGGCCAGCGCCGTGGACCCCCAGTTCTTGCGGTCCGTAACGGGGGCGGAACTACGGGTGAGGCCCGGGCGGGAGGTGGTTGTCGTCGTCATGGTTTCCTCACTCATCTACGGCTCGCCGGCTGGCGCGGAGGTACAGGACCGCGAACACCAGCGAAATGATCACCAGGATGTTGCCCAGTGCGGCGCCCTCGCCGAACTTGAACTCCTGGAAAGAGAGCCCGTAGGACTGCGTTGCGATGGTCTGGGTGGAGTTGGCGGGGCCGCCGTTAGTCAGGCCCAGGATGATGTCCAGGACCTTGAGCGTGTACACCACGCCGAGCACCAGGACCACGCTCACCACCGGCCGGAGCATGGGCCATGTGATGTGCCGGAATGCCTTCCAGCCAGAGGCACCGTCCAGCGAGCCCGCCTCATACAGCTCGTCGGGGATTTCCTGCAGGCCGCCATAGAGGATGGTCAGGTTGAACGGAATGCCGATCCAGATGTTCACGCCGACGACGGCGATCAGCGCCAGTGAAGTGCTGGTCAGCCACGGCACCCCGGTGTCCACGATGTTCAGGTCGCCCAGGAACCGGTTCAGGGCACCGCTGTCCTTGTCCAGGATCCAGCGCCACACGGCGCTGGAGACAATCAGCGGCAGCAGCCACGGCAGGAGAAGCAGGCTCCGGAGGATCCCGTTGAGCGGGAACTTCCGTTGGAAGAAGACGGCCAGCGCCAGCCCGATCACGAACTGGCCCAGGATGGACCCCACCGTGAACAACACAGTGTTGAGCAGGGACGTGGAGAACAACGACGACGACAGGACCGTCGCGTAGTTGGCCAGCCCCACCCATGGGGCTTCGCCGGTGAAGAACGTGGCGGTGGTGTAGTCCTGGAAGCTCATGACGATGTTCTTGACCACGGGGTAGCCGAAGAACAGTGCCATGTAGACGACGGCGGGGACCAGGAACAGCCACTGGAAGAGGCGCTCGCGGCGCTGGCGGCTGCGTCGCCGCGGCGCCGGAGCAGTGCCGCCCGGCTCGTCCCCGGATCCGGCCCTGCCCGGGCCAGGCCGGCGGCCCGCGCCCTTTCGCATGCCCGGCTTGCCGTTCGGGGGAGTGGCCTGCGACAAATCAGTTGTCAGTGACATGGCCGCTGCCTACTGTCCCTGCGCTTGCTTCAGGGCTTCCGACGGGGATGCCTTGCCGGTGAGCGCGGTCTGGATGGCGGTGTAGATCTTGGTGGCCTGCGCGGGCCATTCCTCGCCGAGCTGGCCGGTGCGGGCGCGGGCCGTCTTCACGAGTTCGGTGAAGGTGGCGAGTTTGGGGTTCTCCTCGGCGAATGTGGCGGCCAACGTGGTCTTGGAAGGGATGGTGTTCCGGACCTTGGCCATGGCCAGCTGGTTTTCGTCGCTGTTGAGGCAGGAGACCACCTCTGCGGCTTTGGCCTGGCGGGCCTTGTTCCCGGTCTGGGGAACGGTCCAGACTTCGCCGCCGAGCGGGGCAACCACGGTCTGGCCGGCTTCCCGGACCGGGATCTTCACCACGCCGTACTGCAGCGAGGCCTGCTTGTCGAGGGAAGGGATCTGCCAGGGTCCGTTGACCATCATGGCTGCCTTGCCGGCCAGGAACTGGTCCTTGACGTCGGCCTGGGTCCAGTTCAGGGCGGAGGAGGATACGGAACCGTCCTTCACCAGATCGGTCCAGAGCTGCAGGGCCTGTGCCGTTTCCTCAGTGTCGATGTTCTTTTCGTTGCCGCCGTTGGACCACATGACCGGCAGGAACTGCCAGGTGCCTTCATAAGTGGGGTTGGCGTTGAACGCCAGCCCGTACTGGTCGCCCGAGGTCAGCTTGGCGGCCGCCGCTTCCAGCTCGTCCCACGTGGCGGGCGGGGTGACGCCGGCCTTCGCCAGGATGTCCTTGTTGTAGAACAGGGCGATGGTGTTGACGGTGGGGGCCAGCCCGTACACCTTGTCCTTGTAGGTGCCCGCGCTGAGGACACCGGCGGCGAAGTCGGCGGTGCTGATGTCGAAGTCAGCCAGGGGAGCCAAGGCGCCCGTGGCCGCAATCTGCTGCAGGTCAGGGTTGTCCAGCATCAGCACGTCGGGCAGCGTCTTGGATGAGGACTGCTGGAGGACCTTGGAGATCAGGGATTTGCCCGGGACCGTCTCCCGTTTGATGGTGACCCCGGCCTTGGTGCCGCAGGCAGTCAGGGCATCGCCGATAAAGGTTTTGTCCGGCTCGTTGTTGTAGTAGTCCATGACGGAGATCTCCGATACCGGCTCCGTCGAGGAAGACGAAGCGGCGGTGCCGCAGCCGGAGAGCAGGATGGGCAGGCCCACGAGGGCGGTCACGGCCACGGCCAGGGGCCGGCTGTTCCGAAGTGCTGACTTCATTGTCTGTTTCCTTGTGTTGTTGGGTTGTGCGAATTGTCGGAAAAGCAGATCATCGATGCGTATCGACGATGGTCAAATAAAAAGTTCGGGCAGGGAAGGCGGAGCTAATCGCCGTGGGGTGGACGGAGCGTGCTGGAACGGTGCGTTATGACCGTGGGGACCAACTCCAGGGATTCGTGTGGTCCCTGGGAGTCGGCTTCGAGAAGCTGGCAGATGATTTTCACGGCCCGGCGGGAGACCTCCGCTGGGCGCAGGTCGATGGTGGAAAGCGGGATGGGCTGGAGTTCGGCCAGCGTGGGGGTGGCACTTCCGATGATGGAGACGTTCACCCCCGGGGTGAGGCCCCGGGAGGCCAGGGCCCGGCGGAGGATGTCCTGGACGGTGCGGTCGGGGGCGATGAACGCCGGCACGCCTTCAGTCGCGGCCAGGGCCTTGTCCACGGAATCTGCAATAGTAGCCTGGTCCGGGCCGCCCGGGAGGTGCTGCACGGACACACCCAGGGCCTCGGCAGCCGCGTCGGCGCCGCCCATGAACCGGTCCACATAATTCACGTGGCGGTTCACCACGGCAGGTTGCCAGTCGATGATCGAGATGACGGAGTGTCCCGCGGCGGCAAGGTCCCGGACACAATGCTCGCCGGCCATTTCGAAGTCCGCATCGATGCAGACGAGTCCGGACGGATCGCGGGGAATGCCGATCAGCAGCACCGGGACGTTGAGGGTCCGGGCCACCGGTAGCCGCTCGTCCTCGTCTTCCACCTGCATGAGTATCAGCCCGTCGCAGATCTGCTGGCCGACCACGCGGCGGAGCCCGGCGGCCCCTTCGTCCTCGGTGACCAGCAGGATGTCGTGGTCGTACTGCCGTGCGGTGGAGGCAATCACGGAAACGAACTCCATGATCGAGGCCATCTCCAGTTCAGGGATGAAAGGGATGACCAGGCCGATGACGCGGGTCTTGCGGCTGGCGAGAGCCCGTGCCCCGGCGTTGGGCTGGTAGGTCAGCTGCTCAATGGCGGCCTCGACCTTCTTGCGGGTCTTTTCCGAGATGGGCCGCTTGCCGCTCAGGACGTAGGAGACGGTGCTTTGGGCGACGCCGGCCGCTTCCGCGACGTCTTTGCTGGTTGGCACGCTTTCCCACCTCCTGTGCGTCCGGGCCTGCCGGATGCCGGGCCATTTGGGTTTCGGGCCTGGTTGATCCCGCTGTCGATACGCATCGTCGATACGCATCGAGAAAAAGTATGGCACGCATCACACTCCGGTGCAACGTTTATTTTTGGCGTGCGTGGGCCGGCGGGTGGCGAGCCGGATCCTGTTACAGCTCGAAGTGCGTCCTGGCAGGCCCGTGGCCCAGGGAGTCGACGATGGCCGTTGCCACACCGTGCAGCTTGACGTTCCGGGCGCTCGAGGCGGACTTGAGCAGCTGGAAGGCCTCCTCCTGGCTGCACCGGTTCTGCGCCATGATGATGCCGATGGCAACGTCGATGGCGGTGCGGGACTCCAGTGTTGCCTTCAGGTTTGCCGCCGTCTCGCTGAAGTGGGCGAACCTTACGGCCAGCCGGAGGGCCAGGGACGTCTGGCTGACGAAGTCCTCGGCGAGCTCCAGGACCTTGCCCTCGAACCGGCCGGGCCGGTGCGAATAGAGGTTCAGCGCCGCCCGGGTGTCGCCGTCGAGCCGGAACGGCACGGCGAGGATGGACCGGACTCCGTGGCCCAGGACCGTGTCCGAGTACTTCGGCCAGCGGTCGTGGTCCGCAAGATCCCTGATGTGGACCGTCTCCTGGTCGCGGGAGGCGGTCATGCACGGGCCGTCACCGTAGGCGTACTGGATTTCGTCCATCGCCTGCGCTTCCGGGCTGCTGCTGGCCACCGTCGCTGCCTTCTTCTGCCGGAGCAGCGTGATGCCGCACAGGACGGCATCCCCTGGTTCGGACAGGCTGCGCGCGGACACGCGTGCGAGTTCGTAGAGGAATTCCTCTACATCTGAGCTGTTCAACACCATTTCGTGCAGGTGCTGGCTGATGGACGTTCCGTTTGCGGTCGACTCGCTGGCCACGATGTTCTTGCTGCCGTTTCGTTCAGGTCAAAACGAACCGGCAGCACGGCCACCCACCCCGAAATGTGACTGGCGGGGAAGCACGCAGAGAAGCCGGATCGTAGAACTATCCAACGGCTCTCTGCTAAACCGTACCGGGAAAGTATATACATCCCTTGCCGGGCTCCGGTCGCGTGTGACATTGGGCGCCGGGGGCCGGGCGGGCGGCTGCAGCGATGCCCTCGATGTCCTCTGAATCCGGGCCGAAAGGCCCTTCGCTCCCGGCTCCCGCCTGCCGGATAGTGGGAGAAGGGCGGTCGCCGAAGCCCCTCCCCGCATCCCTGCCTACCGATGGATTGCCCGGACGCCGACAGCGGCCAATGTCACACTGCGAACGGCTGGCGATGAGCATTTTCGAGGACAGGGTTGAAGCGGGGCGGCGGCTTGGCCAGCGCCTCGAGTACCTTCGAGGCCAGAACATCGTGATCCTCGGACTGCCCCGCGGTGGTGTTCCCGTCGCCTTCGAAGTCGCCGCGGCGCTGGACGCGCCCCTGGACGTCATTGTGGTGCGGAAGCTGGGAGTGCCGTTCCAGCCTGAGCTGGCGATGGGAGCCATCGGTGAAGGCGGGGCACGCGTGCTGGACAAGCACATCATCTCCCGCGTCAGGGTGTCGGAAGCCGAACTCGCAGCGGTTGAGGAACGGGAGCGCGCCGTGCTCGAGACTCGGGTGGAACGGTTCAGGAAGGGACGGACCCGCATGGACCTGACAGGCCGCACCGCCGTGATTGTCGACGACGGCATCGCCACCGGTTCCACGGCGCGCGTGGCGTGCATGATTGCCCGGCAGCTGGGCGCTGCCAAGGTGCTGCTCGCAGTTCCGGTGGCCCCGGCAGACACGCTCTCGACCCTCAGCGAAGCGGACGAAATCGTATGCCTGGCCACGCCCCGCCACTTCACCGCCGTGGGCTATCACTACCGCGACTTTTCCCCCACAGGCGACGACGAAGTGGTGCTGCTGCTCGACGTGGCAGCCAAGCGGCTGCACAGCGCCCAGTCCGCCGCCAACGGGATCGGCGTCGATGAGGACGTGCAGATTGAGGTAGGCGCAGTGCAGCTCCAGGGGCACCTCTACCTCCCGGTGAGGGCGGCGCCCGTGGTGGTGTTCGCCCACGGAAGCGGCAGCAGCAGGCACAGTCCCCGCAACCGTTTTGTGGCCTCGCTCCTTCAGCGGGCGGGGCTTGGGACGCTGCTCCTTGACCTGCTTACCCCCGCCGAGGAACTCAACCGTGCCAATGTGTTCGACATCGAATTGCTTGCGGGCCGGCTGGCGGGGGCAACAGCGTGGCTAGCCGGCCGGCCGGACACCTCCGGAAGCCGCGTGGGGTACTTCGGTGCAAGTACGGGCGCCGGCGCAGCGTTGTGGGCGGCGGCGGAACCCGGAGCGCGGATCGGGGCCGTAGTTTCGCGCGGAGGCCGTCCGGACCTCGCCGGCAAGAGGCTCCCTGCCGTCCACGCGCCCACCCTCCTGATAGTGGGCGGTGCCGACCGAGAGGTGCTGGAGCTCAACCATTGGGCCCAGGCCCTGATGCGGTGTCCCAACCAGCTCTCGGTGGTTCCGGGAGCCACCCACCTGTTCGAGGAACCCGGGACGCTGGCTGAAGCTGCGGCACTGGCCAAGGACTGGTTCGTCCGCTACCTCGTGCCGGGCGGAAGTGAGTGGACGGGGTGACGGATTTGGGCGGGGCGGGCACCTAGCCGCCGTGCTGGGGCAGCCTGTCCTCCAACACGTCGCGGTATAGCGAGACATGGTCGGCCACCATGCGCCCGATGCTGAAGCGCATCTCGGCCGACTGCCGGCACGCTCGCCGGTCCAGGGCCGACGCCAGGACCAGGGCTTCGGCCAGTTCCCGGATGGTGCCGCGGAGGTAGCCGGTGACGCCGTCCTCCACGATTTCAGGGGCCGCGCCGGAACCCGTACCCACCACGGGAGTGCCGGTTGCCAGTGCTTCGATCATCACCAGGCCGAAGGGTTCCGGCCACTGGATCGGGTTGAGGAATGCTGCCGCACCGCCCAGCAGCTGGTACTTTTCCGCTGCGGTCAGTTCACCGAGGAACTCCACGTCCGGCCCCAGAAGCGGGGCAACCTGGCTGTCGAAGTAGTCGGCCTCCTCCTCGCCCTGGATGCGGGCGGACATCAGCAGCCTGAGTCCCGCCTCACGGGCGGCCAGGATGGCTTCCCTCGGGCCCTTGTCCGGACTCATCCGGCCGAGGAACGCCGCGTAACCGCCGCTTCCGTCGCCCACCGGAACGGCGTCCACGTCGATGCCGTGGTGGATTACCCGGGCGACGCTGATGCCTTTGGCATCGGCGGCCTGCCGATGCGAGATCGCCACCATGGAGACGTCGGGCCCCATTAGCCGGTAGAGATCTCCAAGGTGCGAGCTGAACGGCCCGTGGCTGGTGGTGACCACGGGCAGGGCGGCCGGGCGGTAGCGGAAGAAGGGGCCGGCCACGGTGTGGTCGTGCACCAGGTCCACATCCGTCATGGCGGCATAGGCGCGGGCCACATGGTACAGCTCGGCACCGGCGAACCAGGTGGCGGATGTGCCCATGCTCGGCTTCGGCATGTCCGGCACGAGCGGAACGGGGCACGTGCTTCCCGCCGGGGCAGCCAGCAGCACGTCATGACCGGCCGCAACCAGCCCGCGGGCCAGCCCGTCCACCACCACCTCGGTGCCGCCGTAGCGTGGTGGAGGCACCGGCAACCATGGCGGGGCGATCAGTCCGATGCGCACGTCCGATCACCTCCTCACATCCGGGGAGCCGCGGTATTCCGCTGTTTTAGGTTCCCATCCGCGCCTGCGGGTTTCCCAGTGCCTTTAGTCCCGCACCGTTTCCCTTGAGCGGCTGTGCCCGTCTTGGTACTGTGTTGTCATCAGTCTGGGGTTGATTTATTGGAACTCGGTGAAGAAGTCCGCCGTGTGAGTCTCGTTGCATGGGGGAGTCGCATGAGCCCAGACCTTCCGGTTTTCAACCCGTACCTATCCTGCGTTCGATGGCGCCATGTGGCGTGAACCCATCCGGAGACGCACCGAGGACCTGCTCCGCGACTTCGTAGCCCGGGCGGACGAGCTGGTGCGCGCCCAGGACCAGATGCAGGGCCTGCTTGGCGCCGTAGTCTCACTCACCGAAGACCTCAGCCTCGAAGCCGTCCTTGACCGTGTGGTGCAGTCCGCCTGCGAACTGGTGGGAGCGCGCTACGGCGCCCTTGGCGTGCTCGACGACCACCACCAACTGGGACACTTCATCACGGTGGGAATTGACGACGACGGCATCCGGCTGATCGGTGAGCTCCCCACCGGCCGCGGCGTACTCGGGCACCTGATCAACCAGCCCGAAGCCCTGCGGCTGGACGACCTGGGAGCCCACCGGATGGCCAGCGGGTTCCCGCCGAACCATCCGGATATGAAGACCTTCCTCGGCGTACCGGTGCGTGTGCGGGGTGCGGTATTCGGGAACCTTTACCTGACAGAGAAGCTCGACGGCGGACCGTTCACCGCGGAGGACCAGGAGCTGGCCTCGGCCCTGGCGGCGGCCGCGGGAGTCGCCATCGAGAATGCGCGGCTGTACGAGGATACGCGGCGGCGCCAACGGTGGCTTGAAGCCGGGCTCGAGGTCAGCGACCAGCTGAGTTCGGCGCTGTTTCCCGGTGAAACGGACAACCTGGACCTCGTGGCCGAGCGGGCGTTGACCGTTTCGGATTCGATCCTGGCTGTGGTGGCCTATCCCGATGCCGACGGCACCCAGCGCTGCCGGACGATGGTGGGCGTCCAGTCCTTCCCTGCCGGCCAGGAGCTGCCGGCATCGAAGATCGTCGCCGAGGTCATTGGCACCGGAATGTCGGCGCTGGTCCGGGATCCCAGCGATGTTTTCGGGCCCGGAACTGACGCGAAACTGGGTCCGCTGCTGGTGGCGGCACTGGGGCGCAAGAGCAGTGAATGCGGCCTCCTGATCCTCGCCCGGCCCGCAGGAGCGGCCCTCTACCTCCAAGCCGACATCCAGTCGAGCGCCGTCTTCGGTTCCCGGGTCGGGCTGGCCCTGGGGCTGTTCCGCGCGAGGGAGCGTAGGGAAGAGCAGCTGCTGTCCACCGACCGGGACAGGATCGCCCGGGACCTGCACGACCTGGTGATCCAGCGGCTGTTCGGGGCGGGCCTGAGCATGCAGAGCCTGCGGCGGTACATCCCGGACCCCGTGGCCCAGGACCGCATCTCGGCGGTTACCGCGGAGCTGGACAGCACCATCCACGAACTCAGGGACACCATCTACTCGATGCGGACCGGCCATGGCCAAAAGGAGCCGCTGACCGGCCTCATTATGCGGACCATCCACGAGGGGATCCGGAACTCTGAATTTTCACCCAAGGTCCAGCTGACGGGACCGGTGGACGAAGCGGTGCCCGACGCCGTCGTCGAACAGCTGCTGCCTGTGCTGTCCGAGGCCTTGAGCAACGCAGTACGGCACTCGGGCGCCGACGAAATCGACATCACCCTGACTGCCGGGACAGACGGTGTGGAGCTCAGGATTGCGGACAACGGCTGCGGGTTCGAAAACCCCCTGCGTGTCAGCGGAATCGCCAACATGAAGCACCGGGCCGTGGCCCTGGGCGGGGAGTGCTCCATCAAGAGCAGCCCGGGGCGCGGCACCCGCCTGACCTGGAGCGCCCCCTCCAGATGACCCGGGACAAGGTGACCCGGTAGGCACCGGGACGGTGCGGTAGGCGCCGGGACCTAACTGCCCAGCTCGAAGCCCAGCTTCACCAGGATCCCGGCCACCTGCATTTTCACTGCGGCCCGGGCAAAGCTGGTTTCCTCGCTGATCTCACGGTTAGTCAGGCCCTGCCCCATCAGGGCAAGAACCTCCAGCTCGTGCGGGCTCAGGCCGCTACGGTCCGCCTGGACCCTGTACAAGCCCTCCATTACCCTGCGTTTGGCCCCCGGCGCCAGCAACGATTCGCCGGTGGCCACCTTGCGGATTCCCTCGATGAGGGCGGTTCCGGGCAGTTGCCGGAGCACATAGCCGGCCGCCCCGGCCAATACCGCACTGCCCAACGCATGGTCGTCGTCGTAACTGCTGAGCAGCAGGCACCGGAGCGACGCGTTGTCGGAGAGGATCTCCCGGCACACCTCGATGCCGGTGCCCTCCGGCAGGTGCGCCCCGATCACCACCAGATCCGGGTTCAGCCCGGGGATCCCTTGGCTCGCCTCGGCGGCCGAGCCGCTCTCGCCCACCACCACGAAGTGCGCCTCTTCCAGCAGCTCCCGGAGCCCCAGCCGGACCAGGGCATGGCTGTCGAGGATGTATACCCGCGTCCCCCCAACAACGTTGTCCCCGTGTGCTGGGTCAGTGGCCACGGTGAGCATCACCCGGTCCTGGTTCATCGGAATGGTAGCCGCCCTGCCCGTGGGCCGGTTGCCGGCGGCTGTGGAAGGCGTAATACAACAGGTACACGCCAGCCACCAGCGGGACCAGGGCAGTGATGTAGTCCATGGCGCCGAGAGTCACGGTGGACTGAACGGCGAACGACAGCCCCAGGGCGGCAAGCACCGCAGCCGGGATCAAGGGCCATTTCATCCGCTCCGGAATGAGGGCCAGAGCGCCGAAGGTGGCGGCGAGGCCCAGGAACAGCACAGCCGCCACCGGTGTTCCGTCGAGTCCGGGCGGCAATGCCACCACCAGGGCCAGGGTGAGCAACACGCCGCAGGGAATCAGCGCCCACCAGTTGGCCTGTTCACGGAAGTACACCGCCGCGAAGCCGGCGGCGATAAAGAGGAAGAACAACGAGCCCGGCCAGTCGCCCGCTTGTCCGGGCCACAGCCCGGTGGTGGCGATGACTGCGGCCAGCCCCAGGAGGACAAACCCCGGAATGGCCGCCCACCAGTTGGCGCGGCTTCTGGAAAATACCGCCAGGAAGGCCGCGCCGGCGGCGCCAAAGACAAACGGCCACACCAGCACCCCGGAGTTGACCACTTCCAGCGAGTCCAGCAGCAGCAGTGCGCCCGCCAGCAGCAGGATTGCGCCTGCAGTGATGCTCGCCGTTGCTGCTTTCATGACGATGCTCCCGGGACGTGGCGCGCGGTGCTCACCGCGCTCATGAATTCAGGTTAGGGCTTGGCACCAACCGGGATTAGGGCACAAAGTCACTGAACACGGTAGCCCTGAAGCCACCGGCTTTCGTCCATGTCTTTTGGCTCTATTGACATAACGCCAGACTGGACGATCCTTAATATCAATCCAGTTCGGAGGTAACGATGCCGCTTTCTGAACATGAAAGGGACATCCTCAAGCAGATCGAAAAGTCGCTCCTCGAGGATGATCCGCGATTCGCCGCGCGTATGGAAGGCCGGCGGCGTTTACTGATGCGCCGGGTGGTGCTCGGGGCGTTGTGCGTGGTCTTCGGATTCCTCATGGTGATCGCAGGTGCCGTCCTGCAGCTGCTGTATTTAGGCGTCTCCGGCTTCGCGGTGATGGTGGCCGGTGGCTACTACGTCTCGCTGGGGATCGGTCCGAGCAGGCTTCCGTTCGGCCGCCCGAGCCTCGGCCTGCCAGGCCAGTCACAGCATATCTAAGAACCCCATACGCCTGTTCCGTCCGAGCCGTGTGCTCCCACAGGCAGGGCCGCTTCTTCCTAGGACTCAGAGGGCCAGCCAAAAGGGCTGCGCGCGTGCCGCAGCGCCCCTAGGGTGGAATGACGACGGCGGTGCCGGAAGACCCCCGGTGCACTGCTGCCGCCAACAACCCAGAGGAGTTCCTGATGAGAGTTGCTGTTACCGGAGGAAGCGGGAAGCTGGGCAGAAGCGTGGTCCGCAGGCTCGCCGCGGACGGGCACAACGTCCTGAACCTGGACCGCTCGGGCGCGAGGGCCCGCGGCTTCACCCAAGTGGACCTGCGCGACTACGGCCAGGTGCTGGACGTCATCCTTGGCCTCGATGACCGCCACCAGGGCTTCGACGCGGTGGTCCACTTGGGTGCCATTCCGGCGCCCGGCCTGGCGCCGGACGCCGCCACCTTCGAGAACAACATGCTGGCCACCTACAACGTCTTCCAGGCCGCGCGCCGTGCCGGGATCAAACGCATTGTCTACGCCTCCAGCGAGACGGTGCTGGGACTCCCGTTCGACGTCGAGCCGCCCTATATCCCGGTGGACGAGGAATATCCGGCCCGGCCGGAGAGTACGTACTCGCTGGTCAAGCACCTGGAGGAGCAGATGGCCATCCAGCTGACCCGCTGGGACCCGGAACTGAGCATTGTGGGACTGCGGTTCTCCAATGTCATGGACCCTGAGGACTACGAGGACTTTCCGGCCTTTGACTCCGACGCCACCCTGCGGAAGTGGAACCTGTGGGGCTACATAGACGGCCGCGACGGCGCCCAGGCCGTGGCCAGGGCGCTGGAGAACGGCAAACCCGGGTTCGAGGCGTTCATCATTGCCAACGAGGACACGGTCATGAGCCGGTCCAGTGCCAGCCTGGCCGCGGAAGTCTTTCCCGGCGTCAAGGTGACCCGGGAACTCGGCGAACACGAGACCATGCTGTCCATCGACAAGGCGAAGCGTCTCCTGGGCTACGCCCCCGAGCACAGCTGGCGCAGCTACCACCCGAACCGCACCACCCCCACCGAGGACTGAGGAGCACTATGGAATACCGCACACTGGGCAACAGCGGCGCCGTCGTTTCCAACTACGCGCTGGGCACCATGACATTCGGTGCTGAGGCCACCGAGGACACCTCGTTCGCCATCCTTGATGACTACTTTGCAGCCGGCGGCAACTTCATCGACACCGCGGACGTCTACAGCCAGGGGGTCTCGGAGCAGATCATCGGCAGCTGGCTGGCGGCCCGTCCCGACGTCCGGGACCGCGCTGTTGTGGCCACCAAGGGACGCTTCCCGATGGGCAAGGCTCCAAACGATCTCGGAACCTCGCGCCGGCACCTGACGCGTGCCCTCGACGATTCGCTGCGGCGCCTCGGCGTCGAACAGATCGACCTGTACCAGATGCACGCGTGGGATCCCATCACCCCGCTGGAGGAAACGCTGCGCTTCCTGCACGACTCCGTCAGCAGCGGCAAGATTGCCTACTACGGCTTCTCCAACTTCCTGGGCTGGCAGCTGACCAAGGCGGTGCACGTCGCCAGGGCCAACGGCTGGAGCGCCCCGGTCACCCTGCAGCCGCAATACAGCCTGCTGGTCCGCGAAATTGAATCGGAGATTGTTCCCGCCTCCCTCGACGCCGGCATCGGCCTGCTGCCGTGGTCACCCCTTGGCGGCGGCTGGCTCTCCGGCAAGTACAAGCGTGACGAGGCACCGGCCGGTGCCACCAGGCTCGGGGAGAATCCGAAACGCGGGATGGAAGCCTGGCAGGCCCGCAACGACAATCCGCGGACCTGGGAGGTCATCGGAACCGTGGAGAAGATCGCGGCGGACCATGGCGTAAGCGCCTCGCAGGTCGCCCTGGCCTGGCTGGCGGACCGCCCGGCGGTGACGTCCGTGATCCTCGGGGCCCGCACCACGGAGCAGTTGGCGGACAACCTTGCCGCGGCGGACCTGCGGCTGTCGGAGGACGAAACCCGGCGCCTGACCGAGGTCAGCGAGCCGCAGCTGGGCGTGTACCCGTACGGTCCGATGGCACAGGAGCAGCGCTCCCGGAAGATCGAGGGCGGGCGCTAACCAGCGCCGGAAGCACAACGGACGGAACCACCGAAAAAGGAGGCCGACGGCGGCATGTGACTGCCGCCGTCGGCCTCCCTTGTGTGGTCTGTGTTGCCGTCAAACTTCAGCCATAGCATGGATGCACGAGAGCACCCGACTTCAGCGAATCAGTTCGCGGGTCGTTCCGAACGGAACCTCTTCGGAAAGGGCCACGGTGTAGTGTCCGGGCTGGTTGCGGGTGACTAGGATCCCGTGGGTTCCCGTCAGCATCGCCACCTCCCGGAGGTCATTGACGGCGGCCTCGAGGCGTTCGTCCAGAATGCGCCGAGTGGTGACCTGAATGTCGATCGGCTCAATGAGTGTGGGCATGGGCTGTCCTTCTCTGGCTGGGCAGGGCGTCCGGTGCGTGGACCGGCTCAGGGGTTGCTGACGGTGCTTGCCTGCTCGGTGCCGGCTGGCACAGCCACCGGGCGGTCCTGGGCCGGTTCCTTGGTTTCGGCACCGGCAGGAGGTGTCGTCCTGAGCTTGAACCGCTTTCCGATGGCAGATCCGCCGCCGCTGCTGCGGTTCTTGTTGAAGATGTCGAAGCCGACGGCGAGCAGGAGCACCAGGCCCTTGATGAGCTGCTGGTAGTCGGTGCCGAGGCCGAGGATCGACATGCCGTTGTTGAGCACACCCATGATCAGGCCGCCCACCATGGCTCCGGCCACGGTGCCGATGCCGCCTTGTACTGCGGCACCGCCAATAAAAGCGGCAGCGATGGAGTCCAGCTCGAAGCCTGTGCCGCCGGCCGGCTGGGCGGAGTTCAGGCGGGCCGTGAACACGAGGCCCGCCAGCGCGGCAAGCACACCCATGTTGACGAACAGCCGGAACGTCACTGCTTTGGTCTTGATGCCTGACAGTTCGGCCGCGTGGAGGTTTCCGCCGATCGCATAGGTGTGGCGGCCGAAGATGCTGTTGTTCATGAGCGCCGAGTAGACGATAACCAGGACGGCCAGCACGATCAGCACAATGGGCGTTCCCCGGTAGCTGGCGAGCAGGAAAGTGATGGTGAGCATCAGCAGGGCGATGAACCCGGTTTTGATGGCGAACCACGCCATGGGTTCGTTTTCGAGGTTGAACTTGCGGCGGACGCGGCGTTCCTTGATGGCCTGGAAGAGGATGGCTGCCGTGCCTCCGACGCCCAGGATAACGGTCAGCCATTCGAGTACGGAGGTGCCGCCGGAGATGTCGGGCAGGAAGCCGCCGCCGAGGGCGCGCAGTTCAGCGGGGAACGGGGTGATCTGCTGGTTTTTGAGCGTGATCAGGGTCAGTCCGCGGAAGATGAGCATGCCGGCGAGGGTCACGATGAACGCGGGGATTCCAACGTAGGCGATCCAGTAGCCCTGCCAGGCGCCGACAAGGGCGCCGACGAGTAGGCAGGCCGGGATGGCAATCCACCACGCCCAGCCCCAGTGGACGATCATCACACCCGATACGGCGCCGATGAAACCGGCGATGGACCCCACGGAGAGGTCGATGTGGCCGGCAATGATGACCATGACCATGCCGATGGCCAGGATCAGGATGTAGCTGTTCTGAACCACGAGGTTGGTGACATTCTGCGGCTGCAGCAGGATGCCGTCGGTCAGGACCTGGAAGAGCAGGACGATCAGGATCAGGGCGACGAAGATGCCAACCTGGCGGAGGCGGCTTGTGAGGAAGCCAAGGGATTCTCGTAGGGCGGACATGTTCGCTATTCCTTCTCTTGGGTCATGAAGTGCATGAGGGATTCCTGGGTGGCCTCGGCGATAGGGACCTCGCCGGTGACGTGGCCCGCGGACAGGGTGTAGATCCTGTCGCAGATGCCCAGGAGTTCCGGAAGTTCGGAGGAGATCACGATCACGGCCTTCCCCTCGGCTGCGAGCTCGGCGATGATCGTGTAGATCTCGAACTTCGCCCCGACATCGATGCCGCGGGTGGGTTCATCGAGGATCAGCACGTCGGGGTCTGAGAACATCCACTTGCTCAGCACGACTTTTTGCTGGTTCCCGCCGGAGAGCTTTCCCGTGATGGCGGCCACGGAGGGCGCCTTGATGTTCATGCTCTTCCGGTAGCGGTTGGCCACCGTGGTTTCCTCGTTCTTGTCCACCCAGCCGCGCTTCGCGAGTTTGTGCAGGGCTGCCATCGAGATATTGCGCTTGATGTCCTCGATCAGGTTCAGGCCGTAGTGCTTGCGGTCCTCGGTGGCATAGGCGATCCCGTGCTGGATGGCATCGGAGACGGTGGCGGTGTTGATTTCCTTGCCGTATTTGTACACCTTGCCGGAAACGGCGCGTCCATAGGTCCGGCCGAAGACGCTCATGGCCAGTTCGGTCCGGCCTGCGCCCATGAGGCCGGCCAGCCCGACGACTTCGCCTTTCCGCACGTTCAGGCTGGCGTTGTGGACCACCGTGCGGCTGGCATCCTGGGGATGCTGCACGGTCCAGTCTTCAATGCGGAGGACTTCCTCCCCGATGCTGGGCTTGCGGTCCGGATACAGGCTTTCCAGGTCCCGGCCCACCATGCCGCGGATGATGCGTTCCTGGGTGATCTGCCCCTGGTCGAGCCGCAGGGTCTCAATCGATTTACCGTCGCGGATGATGGTCACGGCATCGGCGACCTTGCGGATTTCGTTGAGTTTGTGGCTGATGATGATGCTCGTGACGCCTTGGCCCTTCAAATGCAGGATGAGGTCCAGCAGGTGGTCGGAGTCCTCATCGTTGAGCGCCGCGGTCGGCTCATCCAAAATGAGCAGCTTCACTTCCTTCGACAGCGCCTTGGCGATTTCGACCAGCTGCTGCTTACCGACGCTGATGTGCTGAATCGGGGTCACGGGGTTTTCGCTCAGCCCGACGCGTGCCAGCAGTTTCGTGGCTTCCAGGTTGGTCCGGCGCCAGTCCACCCAGCCGTTCCTGGCCAGCTCGTTGCCAAGGTAGATGTTTTCGGCAATGGAAAGATAAGGGCTCAGCGCCAGTTCCTGATGGATGATCACGATGCCGCGCTTTTCGCTGTCGCTGATGCTGGAAAAGTCACACGGTTCGTTTTCGAAGAGGATGTCGCCCTCAAAGGTGTTGTGCGCGTACACGCCGGAGAGGACTTTCATAAGGGTGGATTTACCTGCGCCGTTTTCACCGCAGATGGCATGCACCTCGCCGCGGTTCACATCCAGGGTGACGTCCTGGAGGGCTTTCACCCCGGGAAAGGTTTTGGTGATTCCCCGCATTTGAAGAATAGGTACGTTCATGGTGATTTCCCGATGACTTGTCAGAGCCGGACTCCTGCGGATGCAGGGTCCCCCGTCGGGGTGCGGCCGGGACCCGGCCCGGCCGCACCCGGTACGGCTGCTACTTGATGTCTGCCTCCGTGTAGTAGCCGGAATCAACCAGTTCCTGCTTGTAGTTGTCCTTGGTGATGATCACGGACTCGAGCAGGAAGGCCGGGACCACCTTGACCTTGTTGTTGTAGGTCTCGGTGTCGTTGGTTTCAGGCTGCTGGCCCTTCAGCACGGCGTCAACCATTTTCACTGCCTGCTCGCCGAGCTTGCGGGTGTCCTTGAAGATGGTGGAGTACTGCTCGCCGGCGATGATGGACTTCACGGAGCCCTTCTCTGCGTCCTGGCCGGTCACGATCGGAAGGTTGCCCTTGGCGTAGCCGCCGGTGCTGGTCAGTGCGGAGATGATGCCGATGGACAGGCCGTCATAGGGGGAGAGGACACCGTCGAGCTTGGTGCCGGAGCTGTAGGCCGCGGTCAGGATGTCCTCCATGCGCTTCTGGGCAACGGGGGCCTGCCAGCGCAGGATGGCTGCCTGCTCGAACTTGGTCTGTCCGCTGGGGACCTTCAGGGTTCCGGCGTCCAGGTACGGCTTGAGCGTGTCCATGGCGCCGGTCCAGAAGAAGTTGGCGTTGTTGTCATCCGGGCTGCCGGCGAAGAGCTCCACATTGAACGGGCCCTTGCCCTCCACCTTCTTGCCGCTGGCATCAACCAGGCCAAGCCCGGTGAGCAGTGACGTGGCCTGCTGGACGCCCACGGTGTAGTTGTCGAACGTGGTGTAGTAGTCCACGTTCGGTGTGCCGTTGATCAGGCGGTCGTAGGCGATCACCTTGACGTTCTGCTCCTTCGCCTTGGCGAGGACGTCGGTGAGCGTGGTGCCGTCAATGGCCGCAATGATGAGGGCCTTGGCGCCCTTGGTCAGCATGTTTTCGATCTGCGAGACCTGCGTGGGAATGTCGTCATTGGCGAACTGCAGGTCCGCCTTGTAGCCCAGTTTCGTGACCGAATCGGAGACGTTCTTGCCGTCCGCGATCCAACGTTCGGAGGTCTGGGTGGGCATTGAAATGCCCACGAGCGAGCCCGCTGCATCGGCGCTGCCGGAAGGTGTGGCCGCTCCGCCCCGGCTTCCGCACCCTGTGGCCCCCACTGTGACTGCGAGGACGACGGCGAGTGCGCCCAGGAGTTTCTTGATTCTCACGTTTATCTCCTTCCGCGGACAACACAGTCCGCGAATTGGTACTGAGCCGGGAGGCATCTGCGCTTCCCGGCCGGGGGCCGGCCGGAAGGATCCGGTCGATTGGTGCCTGACCCGGAGATCCGTCACCAGAAGTACTTCGTTGCCCGGACCCGCCGCGTGGGCGGTTCCAGGATATGATTCCACAAGGATGGCTGATATGTTAGCGCTAACAACGAATTGAGCATAACGGCCGTAATCTTGTGAGTCAAATCACATTTTATACCTCCGGTGGTAGATCGCCCGGGCTTCGCCGGTCGCGGAGGCTGCCGGATCAGGTCTCCACGAGGAAGTGGGTGTGCGCATATCTGACGCCGTTGATCTGGAGTTCCAGGCCGTGGCTGCCGGCGTGGTGCACCCGCGTGGTCATCTGCCGGAAGGCGTGGCGCTTGGACACCGTTCTGGTTTCGCCGGGGTGCAGGGTCAGGGCCGCCAGCTTGAAGACCTTTTCGGACTGCGAGCCGTTCGCCTTCATGTAATGCACGATGTAGTCCACAGCGAGCCTGGCCGGAACGGTCCCCGTGTTTGAGATCTCGAATTCGAAGGCGAGGTCCGCCGGCAGTTCAACGACGCTCCGGTCCAGCCTCGGCGGGGTTACCGTGAGCGACGCCGGAGCGAACCCCTGCAGGGCCAGGGCGCCCGGGTGGGCTTTCTTGACCAGGGTGCGCAGTCCGTGGCGGATCACCCATTTCGTGTTGCCGTCCGGTTCCGCGGCCCAGCCTGCAGCTGCCGCCAGCACTGCTTCGGGGGAGTGGCGTGCCAGGTCATTGAGGTGGTTTGCCACCGAACGCCGGACATACTCATGCGGGTCGCGGTACAGGGCATCAAGGATGGGAATGGTGGCCCCGGGCCGTTCGATCAGGCCGGGAATCCGCACAGCCCAGGGAAGGTAAGGGCGGGTGCCTTCGCTGGCGAGGCGGCGGACGTGTTCGTCGGGGTGGGCCGTCCAGGTCAGCGCGACGGCGAGCGCCCGGTCCAGGTCGGCGGCAAGCAGCCGGCGGATGGCGAACTCCCCGGTCAGTCGTGGCGTCAGCTCGGCGAGAAGCCGGAGGCAGTCGTCAAAGTCGGCGGACTCCGTCGAATCGAGGGCGAGGGTCACGGCCGTTTCCGTGACGGGCCAGAGGATCCAACCCGTGAAGTCGGCGTCCTTGAGGGCGCGGCGGAAGATGCGCGCCGCCGTCGGATACTTCCCCTGAGGTCCGGCCACTCCGGCGATGTCCGCCAGGAGTCCCTGGCTGACGTGGTCTGTGCGGCCGCGGAGGCTGAGGTGGTCCAGCGCGCCGCCGGAAGCCGTCACATTCGTCCAGGACGTGCCGGGTGATGCGTCCGTCAGGACCCGGGCCAGCAGGCCGACGGCGGCCCGGTCAATCAGTTCGTTCATGGCACCCATCCAGTCAGGCTACCGCGGCGGCCTGACTGGATCGGCCAGCGGCGGTCAGGGTCCGGCCTGTCAGCGGTCCGCCGCGGGCCAAAACGGCGGAACCGGGATAATCTCAGCGGAGAACATCGTTAGGGACTGCTGAGGCGGGGCGTTAAAATGGCTGAAGATCAATCGCGGAAATCGCCCCGTTGGTGGCGGGTCTTCCACGACAAATTCGTGGTCGAAGAGCGGTACATGAGTGCGGGCTCCCGGAAGAACCTGTACCGGATCGCCCTGATCCTGATGATCCTGGGTGCAGGGCTGTTCGTGCTGACTCTCGCGGATGTCCTCGGAAGGGACGGACTAACCGGCCTGGACGAACCCGCACGGGCCTGGCTGCTAAGTCAGCGCTCGGAACCGCTCACCGCCGTCATGATCTTCCTGGCGATCGTTTTCGGACCCGTCGCGCTCCCCATCATCGTCCTGGTGGTCACCGTGGCCTGGGGCATCGCCGCCAAGCACGCCTGGCGCCCGCTGCTCCTGGCCGGAGCCATGCTGACGGGCGTGGCGCTGGCCCAGATCATCGGTCGGTCGGTGGGCCGCCAGCGGCCGCCCCTGGACCTTATGCTGTTCGGTCCGGACGTCACGTTCTCCTTCCCCTCCGGGCATGTGCTCGGTGCCTGCGATTTCCTCCTGGTCACCGCGTTCCTCGTTTTCTCGCGCCGCCAAAGCACGTGGCCGGCTGTGGCCGGCTTCGCCGCTGCCGCCATCGGAATTGTCCTGGCCTCGGTGAGCCGGCTCTACCTGGGGTACCACTGGGTCAGCGACGCTTTGGCCTCGCTGTTCATTTCCTTCGTGGTGCTGGGGGCCGTCATCGCGGTGGATACGTGGCGCACGGCCCGCGTCCCGGGAGAACAGATCACCGGTGAACTGTCCAAGGCCGATGCGGAGGAAGGCTAGCGCGGAATGGCCGGCGAAGAGGACGTCCGGCGCATCTGCCTCGCTCTGCCTGGCGTCACCGAGCGGCCCAGCTGGAACCAGCCGGCATGGTTTGCCCGGACGCTCATGGCCAGGATCTGGGAGGACGGTGTCCTGACCGTCAAGACGGCGGAACGGGAAGCGCTCGCCGGAACGGACCCCGGCACGTACTTCTGGACTCCGCACCACGAGCGCTCGCCGCAGCTTGTCCTGGTCCGGCTTGACCGGATCGAGGTGGAGGAGTTGGCGGAACTTCTCGAGGAGTCCTACCTGCTTGCCGGCGGCAAGTAGCCGCCGCTCATGCCCCTGAGTCCTGCGGGCGGGCGCGCGCCCTCTTCAGTTCGGTCCGGAGCCTCGCGTTGGCTGCCTCAAGTTCCAGTACCTTCGCCACGCCGGCAAGATTGAGTCCTTCGTCCAGCAGCTCGCCGATGCGCTTCAGTACGGCGAGGTCCGCCTCGCTGTACTGCCGCGTCCCGCCGGAGGTGCGGTCCGGCGTGAGCAGGCCCTTCCGTTCGTAGAGCCTGATGTTCTGTTGGCCTGTGCCCACAAGGTGGGCGACCACGGAGATGGCATACACGCCCGTCTCCTCACCACGCGCTGCCATGGGCCCTCCCCGGTTTCTTCATTTTTGCCCTTGCCACAGTCTCCCACTGGTGCTATAAAAAATCTATACCCGCCACCATAGATAAGGGCGGGCAAGGAAAAGAAATGCAGCCACAACCACATGTCGAAGGAGTGGGAAATGATGTTGATGCGTACGGACCCGTTCCGTGAACTGGACAGAATTACCCAGCAGGTCTTTGGAACCGCTGCCCGGCCTGCGGCCATGCCGATGGACGCCTGGCAGGAAGACGGGGAGTTCGTGGTGTCGTTCGATCTGCCTGGAGTCGACGTCGATTCGGTGGACCTCAATATTGAGCGGAATGTGCTGACTGTGCGGGCTGAACGGCGCGATCAGACGCAGCCCAACGTGGAGCTGGTCATTTCGGAGCGCCCCCGCGGCGTCTTCAGCCGCCAGCTGATCCTCGGCGACACCCTGGACACGGACAACGTCAAGGCCAGCTACAACGCCGGCGTCCTGACGCTCCGCATCCCGATCGCCGAGCAGGCCAAGCCGCGCAAGATCGAAATCGAATCCAAGCAGGACAGCATGCACGAAATCGGCAGCTAGCCGGTAAATGAAGCGCGGGGCGGGTGCCGGTGGTGACTGGCGGCCGCCCCGTCGCGGACTATGGCCATGAGTAATCAACCGCCTGACTATTACGAAGTGCTGAAGGTGGACAGAACGGCCACCCGGCGGGAAATCGCGCGCGCATACCGCGCGCTGATGCGGCTCCACCACCCGGACGTCGACGGCACCGTGCCGGCCGGCCGTGGGACCGGCAATGGCGGTAAAGCCGACGGCGGCAGCGGGCTGCTGGACATCATGGAGGCTTTTGCGGTGCTCGGGGATCCGAAAACCCGCGCCGCATATGACCGCACCATGTCCGTCCCGACCACCCGCCGCGGCGGGCCGATCGAGGTGCCGGTCCGCCATGTTCATGCGCAGCAGCCTCCGCTGCTGCGGGTTAGTCCCGTGCTCTGGGAACGCGGCCCGAAGGCAGGCTCCGGACAGCGGGAACCGGATAAGAAGAGAAGGAGCAGTCCATGAGCGCCTGGCGCCGTTATGATTCCCACTTGATTCCGGCGTTCCATGAACGCTTTGAGCAGAGATGGGGTGCGGGCACAGCCCCGTTCCTGGACCCGGAGGCCCATGAGGAGCCGCTCCCGCGGGCGCAGTGGATCCATCCCGAGTCGGGCGCGGCACTCGCAGTAGTCCCGATCTGGACGCCGGACGACCCCCAACACCGGTCCTTTGGCGTCTTCTATCTCCCGCCGACGGGCGACATCTGGGTGCTTCGGCCGGGATTCACCGGTTACCTGGAACCGGCGGCAAATGACACGGAGCACCTGATCACCTTGCGCAATGATGCCTTCAAGAAAGCCTTGGCGCACGCCAAGGAATTTCTCTTCGGCACGGAGCCCGCGGTGCACTAATATCAATCCACTACCCGCAAACTACATAAGGGATCGAGCCAATGACCTTCTCCGCCAAAGACCTGGCAGCAAAGATCCCGCCGTCCTTCACCCTGGGGGTTGCAACCGCCGCCTTCCAGATCGAGGGTGCCCTCGACGAGGACGGCCGCGGACCCTCCGGGTGGGACGTGTTCGCGCAGAAGCACGGCGCGATCGTGGACGGCCACAGCCCCGTCATTGCCTGCGACCACTACCACCGGATGCCCGAAGACGTTGCACTGATGAAGGAACTGGGGATCGATTCCTACCGGTTCTCACTGTCCTGGTCACGGATCCAGCCGGGCGGCAGCGGCCCGGTCAACAGGCCGGGGCTCGATTTCTACGACAGGCTGCTGGACCTGTTGCTCGCCAGCGGTATTTCGCCGATGGTGACCCTCTACCACTGGGATACGCCCCTTCCCCTGGACGAAGCCGGCGGCTGGATGAACCGGGACACGGCGTACCGGCTGGCCGAGTTTGCCTCGATAGCGGCTGCTGCCTACGGCGACCGGGTGGCACGCTGGGTGACGGTCAACGAACCGGCCACGGTCACCACCAATGGCTATGCCCTTGGCCTTCATGCGCCGGGTGAATCGCAGCTCCTGCAGGCCCTGCCCACCGTCCATCACCAGCTGCTTGCCCACGGCCTGGCCATGCAGGCGCTGCGAGCAGCGAAAGTCCCGGGCGAAATCGGCATGACTAATGTGTACTCGCCCATGGTTCCCGCGTCAGGCAATCCATTGGACAAGCTGAGTGCGGGGCTCATGGACGTCTTCCAGAACAGGCTGTTCGCGGACCCGGTCCTGCTCGGAAAGTACCCGGACGTCATCCGGGCTGCCACGTTCTTTACCCCGTTCAGCCCCTCCGACGAAGACATGCAACTTATCTCCCAGCCCATGGATTTCTATGGCCTGAACTACTACATGCCCACGAGTGTTGCCGCCGGGCCCGGCGAAGGTGCAGTTCCGCCAGGGATGGCGGAGGCCATGGGGGACGACCTGAGCGGAACCGCACCCGGGGCCCCGTTCCACATCGCCCCCTTCCCCGACGCCGAAACGACCGCCTACGGCTGGCCCATCAAGCCCGAATACATGGCGGTGGCGCTCAGGGAAATGGCGGAACGCTACCCGGACCTGCCGCCGGTCTTCATTACCGAGGGCGGGGGAAGTTTTGAGGACATTGTGGTCCGGGACAGGGCCGCGGACCGGATCATCATTCCCGACGAGCGGCGGCTGCGCTACCTGGCCCAGCACATCGCCACAGCGCTGGAGGCCACAGCCCCGGGCGGCGAGGCGGAGGCCATTGACCTTCGTGGCTATTACGTGTGGTCGCTGCTGGACAACTTTGAATGGTCAGCCGGCTACAAGCAGCCGTTCGGTCTCCTGCACGTTGACTTCGAAACGCTGGCAAGGACGCCCAAGGCTTCCTACTACTGGCTCCAGGAGGTGCTCGCCGCGCGCAAGGACGCGGCCGCCACTGCAGTTGACGCCGGTGCTGCCGATGCTGCCGGAGAGTCGGAGCCTGTCCCCTGACGGGATGCGCGTGCAGGCTGGGTCCAGCCCGCAGGTCAGACCAGTTTCAGGTCGGCGAGGCCCCTGGTGATGCCTGCACCGTCGGGGGAGTAGATCCACGGGACGGCGGAGGCACTGTGGTCCCCGTTTTCAGAGTGGCCGCCCGCCAGGACTGATTCGCCAACGGAGAGCTGGCGGATGGCAATGGCGGCAACGCGGTCGCCGTGATCCCGGGCGAACCTGGAGTAGATCTGCTCGTCATGCTGGCCGTTGTCGCCGATCAGCAGCCACCGCACATCCGGGAATTCCTGCGCGAGCCGGTCCAGGTTGCCGTTCTTGTGCTCCTGGCCGCTGCGGAACCAGCGGTCCTGGGTCAGCCCCCAGTCCGTCAGGAGCAGGGGGCCCGCCGGGTACATGTTGCGGCTGAGGAAACGAGCCAGCGTCGGGGCCGCATTCCATGGTCCGGTGGAAAGGTAGATCACCGGGGCGTCCGGGTGTTCCACCACCAGCCTGTCCATCAGCACCGGCATGCCGGGTGTGGCCATCCGCGCCCGCTCACTCAGTACAAAGGTGTTCCACAAGGCCAGGAAAGGGCGGGGGAGCGCCGTGACCATCACGGTGTCGTCGATGTCGGACACGATTCCGAACCTGGTGTCCGGGCCTATGACCAGGATGCTGGCCTTCACGGCCTCGGTCCCTTCGGCGCGCAGTGTAGCGGTGTGCCAGCCCGGGGACAGTTCAACCTTTACCACTGTGTCAACCAGGCCGCCACGGTCCGCCTTGACGCGGGTAGTCACACCCTCGATTTCGATGTCCACACTGGTGAACTGCAGGGGCACGCTGGTGAACGCCCTCCAGCCGCGGACATTCTGGTTGCCGTTCTTCGCGGCGTGCTCAGCGCGGCTGCCTGGTTTCGGCTTGGTGGTGAGGACTACCCGGCCAAGGACCCGCACCCACGACGTGGAGCCGTACCCCTGGTAGGCAAGGGTCTGCGGAACAAAATTCCAGCGCCGGGCCAGCTGGATGCGGACGCCGTTGACCGTATCCGAGACCTTGTGTGCCACCCGGAGCGCGTGGTTTCCGGGCAACTGTGATTCCTGCGACGCCAATTCCATGCCTCCACTCTGCCACAAGGGGGCCCTCCGGCAACCGCCGCCGGACACTAAGGCGCTGCACCGTAACAACCCGCCGGAGGTGCAGCGGGAGCTCCCTGCCAAGGGGCCGTTGCAGGTGAGTCAGCCCTCTCCGAGCAGCCACCGCAACGTGTCGGCGTTCCGCACGGCGTTGCCGCCGCCGTCGTTATTGAAATAGACGAACACGTCCTTGCCCGAGCCCTGCCACTCCCGGACGCGGTCTGCCCACCATCGAAGGTCATCCTCCGAATAGGAGCCCCCGTAGAGGTGCTGGTGGTCCGGGCCGTGCAGGCGGACGTACACGAACGGCGCCGTAGCCCGCAGGATGCAGGGGAGGTTTGCGCCGCTCATGATGCAATAAGCGGCCGCGTGGCGCTCCAGCAGGGCGTACACGTCAGGATGGTCCCAGCTGGGGTGCCGGAACTCCACCGCCACGCGGACCCACCACGGCAACGCCGCCAGGAAGTAGCCAAGACGGGCATCATCGCGGCCGAAATCAGGCGGGAGCTGGACCAGTAGCACGGCGCGTTTGTCACCCAGCTCATGCCAGCAACTGATGATCCGCTCCACCCACACCTCGGGGCCGTATAGCTTCTTGCCGTGCGTCAGGCCGCGGGGGGCCTTGACCGACATCGCAAACCCCGCGGGGAGGCGGCGGCGCCAGCTCGCGAACGAGGACTCCCGGGGCCAGCGGTAGAAACTCGCGTTGAGCTCCACGGTATTGAAGCGCGCCGCATAGTGCGCCAGCCGGTCGCGCGCCGGCAGCCCCGGCGGGTAGAGCACGTTCTCCCAGTGGTCGTAGCTCCAGCCGGACGTGCCGATGTGGATCCCCAAGTTGCCCCTCGCCGTCAGTCAGCCGCGCGTACAACGCATACGGCCGGAATCGAATCTCCGACATTCCGTTGCAGCATGCCATGGATAGTAGTCCGCCGAGGCGGCATGTGGCACTGTGAGTCCCATGGCACGCATAGAGGACTACGCGGTGGTGGGCGACCTGCACACGGCGGCACTCATCAGTACCGAGGGTTCCATCGACTGGCTATGCCTGCCGCGTTTCGATTCGCCGGCCTGCTTCAACGCGCTGCTGGACACACCCAAGTCGGGACGGTGGCTGCTGGCACCTGCCGGCGGCGGAGACTGCACCCGGCGCCGTTACCGCAAGGGGACGCTCATTCTGGAGACCGAATGGGAAACCGAAAGCGGAAAGGTGAAGGTCATCGACTTCATGCCGCCCCGTGACGCCGTGGCGGACATTGTGCGGATCGTGGTTGGCGTCCGCGGACACGTCAGGATGCGGGGCGAACTGGCCCTGCGGTTCGACTACGGACACATCGTCCCCTGGGTCCGGCACGATGACCACGGAATCCACGCCGTCGCCGGCCCCGATGCGGCCTACCTGGTCACTGACGCACCCCTGCGCGGCGAGCGCATGAAGACTGTCAGCGACTTCACCGTCAGGGCGGGGGAGAGAGTGCCCTTCGTGCTCACCTGGTCGCCCAGCCACCTTTACCGTCCGCGGTCCATCGATCCGGAGGCTGTCCTGGCGTCCACGGAGGCTTTCTGGCTGGATTGGTCCGCGAAATGCACCATCACCGGCCCCTACCGTGAGGCCATCCAGCGCTCGCTGATCACGCTCAAGGCACTGACCTACGATCCAACGGGCGGCATCGTGGCTGCTGTGACCACGTCCCTGCCGGAGCAGCTGGGTGGCTCCCGCAACTGGGACTACCGCTATTGCTGGCTCCGGGACGCCACGCTCACGCTGCAGGCACTGCTTGCCGCCGGCTATACCGAAGAGGCAGCCTCCTGGCGCGACTGGCTACTGCGGGCAGTGGCCGGCGACCCCGCGGACCTGCAGATCATGTACGGCATCCACGGCGAGCGGAGGCTGCCGGAAATGGAGCTCCCGTGGCTGCAGGGCTACGAAAAGTCCGCTCCGGTGCGGATCGGCAACGGTGCCGCCGGCCAGCTCCAGCTGGACGTGTGGGGCGAGGTCCTGGACTGCCTGTCCCTGACCAGGCACTCCCTGCTGAAGCACAGCGACGAGGCCTGGGACGTCCAGGTTGCCCTGATGGAACACCTTGAGGGTGCCTGGCGGCGGCCCGACAACGGCCTGTGGGAGATGAGAGGTCCCCGCCGCCACTTCACCCACTCAAAGGTGATGGCATGGGTTGCCGCCGACCGGATGGTCAAGGGCGTACGGGATTTCGGTCTGGTGGGCCCGGCTGACCGCTGGGAGGAGCTCCGGGACACCATCCGCGCCGATGTCATGGCCCACGGGTTCGACGCGGAGCGGAGCACCTTTGTGCAGTCCTATGGGCGGCCGGAGCTGGACGCCAGCCTCCTGCTCCTGCCCCGCGTCGGCTTCCTCCCGCCGGACGACCCCAGGGTGGTGGGCACCATTGAAGCCGTGCAGCGCGAACTCACCCACGATGGGTTCCTGCTGCGCTACCGGACGGCGGAAGCCGACGACGGCCTTCCGGGGGACGAGGGCGTTTTCCTCGCCTGTTCCTTCTGGCTGGTGGAAGCCCTCATCGGCGTGGGGCGGCGCCGCGAAGCCAAGGAACTGTTCGAGCGGCTCCTGGCGCTGCGCAACGACGTGGGTCTCCTGAGCGAGGAATGGGGCGTCGAAAGCGGCCGCCAGCTGGGGAACACTCCGCAGGCCTTCAGCCACTTCGCACTGATCATGAGTGCACTGGAACTGCACGAGGACAGCGTGCACCGCAGCGACACCCCCGTCCGGGGGAGCTGACGGGGGAGCCGGCGGCCAGCCGGCGGACTGCGGCGGCCCGCGAGGCGGTCACATTTCGTTCAGCTGGGGGCCGGGGGCAGCTGCGTGGTTCCATGGTCACGGAACCTATTCGGAGCAGGCACGAAGGAGTGTTGACCGGTGAAATTTGCGCGTCTCGGAGATCCAGGCAGGGAGCAGCCGGCCGTTCAGCCCGGCGGGGCAGACTCGAACGGAAAATGGTATTCCCTCGCGGGCCTCACAGCGGACATCGACGGAACGTTCCTGGAAGCCGGTGGCGTTGACCGCGTCCGGGACGCGCTCGCTGCCGGGAACCTGGCCGAGATCACGGACGCCGGTGCGCTTCGCACGGGTGCCCCGCTGGCCCGCCCCGGCGCGCTGGTGGGCATCGGCCTGAACTACGCCGGCCATGCGGCCGAGTCAGGTGCCGCCGTGCCGGACGTGCCGGTGGTGTTCCTCAAGCCAGCCAACACGGTGGCAGGCCCGTTCGACGACGCCCCCATCCCGCCGCTGTCCCGCAAGTACGACTGGGAAGTTGAGCTCGCCGTCGTGATCGGGCGGCGCACCTCCTACCTGAGGTCGGTGGGCGAGGCCGCGGACTGCATTGCCGGTTACGTCCTGGCCAACGACCTTTCAGAGCGGGACTACCAGTTGCCCGGCGCGGCCGGCCAGTGGGTCAAAGGAAAGTCGCTGCCGGCGTCCACGCCCCTTGGCCCGTGGTTCGTCCCGGCCGCTGACCTGGACGCAACGGACCTTCGGCTGCGGACCTGGGTAAATGGCGAGCCGCGCCAGGACTCATCCACGGCGGACCTCATCTTCGACGTTCCCGCCATCGTGCACCACTTGAGCCAGTTCATGGTCCTGGAAGCCGGCGACATCGTTCTGACCGGTACCCCGGAAGGCGTGGCCCTCTCCGGACGTTTTCCCTATCTTCGGGACGGCGATGTGCTGGAGCTGGAAGTCGAAGGACTGGGCCGTCAGCGCCAGGTTCTTCGCCAAACCGCTGTACTCTAGCCCGGAAGCCGTCGCCCGGACATGCCTCGGGACTTCCCTATCCAGCAGAGGTAAGTATACTTACTAATACCTCAGATCGGGGTGTAAACGGAGGAGTTGCAATGGCTGGATACTTCGAGCTGGTTGATGCCCCCGACGGCGGCTACCGCGTCAAGCTCATCGACGGAACCGGAACCCTGATGGCCATCTCAGTCACCTTTCCCACCAAGCGCGCCGCCGCGGCGGGTGTGGCGAAGGCCCGGGAGATCGCGGGAACCGGCCTGATCCGTGACCTGAGCGAAAGCCAGGACTCCGAGCCGCTCAAGCAGCCGCCGGTGCGGCAACACGTCAAGGCGCCCAAGAACATAGGCGTTCTGGGGGCGGGGCGGCCGACGGGAACCACAGGTCAAAAGCGAGCCCGCACGCATCACTGAGCCTAAAGGTGGCCATGCCCAACATCGGACCCCGCGCCCGGCGGAAACGCGGCGTTCTCTTCGACGTCGACGGGACCCTGGTGGATTCCAGTTACCTCCATACCCTCGCATGGTGGCAGGCGTTCAGGCAGGCAGGCCTGGATGTACCGATGGCGTCCATTCACCGCTGTGTCGGCATGGGAGGGGACAAGCTGGTTGACCGGCTCCTTCCGGCCGGGCGCGACAAGGCCCGCGATGCGGAAATTATGGCCGCCCACGGTGCGGTGTTCGCCACCTATTGGCCCGCGCTGCGCGCGTTCGACGGGGCGCGGGACCTCCTGGCCCAGTGCTATGAAAGCGGATTCGCCGTGGCGCTCGCATCATCGGCCCGTGCGCAGGACCTTGGGGTGCTGCGCGCCACGCTTCGCGCCGATTCCTTCATCCACGCTGCCACCAGCGCCAATGATGCCAAGGAAAGCAAGCCGGACCCGGACATCCTCGAGGCGGCACTGGAGGCCGTTGGCCTGTCGGCCGAGGATGCGGTTTACGTCGGCGACGCCGTGTGGGACGTATACGCCGCCGCCAGGTTGGGCATTCCCACGATCGGGCTCACCTGCGGCGGTACCAGCGCGGCGGAGCTGCTGGAGGCTGGTGCCGTGGAAATTTACGAGAATCCCCGGGACCTGCTGGCGAACCTGCGTGACAGCGCCGTAGGCAGGCTCGCCGACAGGTCCTAGGCGTCGGCGATGTCGCCCTTGTTCCAGGACACCGCAACACTGACGGAGCCGTCGTCGTCCCGTTCCACCTCGGTGATGACATCGGTAGGCCCCGCCCCCATTTCCATGAGCTTGGCCCGGTAGGACGTGACCAGGTCTTCAAGGCTGGATTCGGTCCACTCGCCGGGACGCATCCGCGTGGAAATCTCCACCGGCTCTGGCTGGTACAGCGTCATGTCGTTGCCTTTCCTCGATGCTGGGGATGATCCAACGCTATGATCCGCTGCCTCCTCAGGCAAGGGATTTACTCAGTTTGCTTAGTTTTTCTGCTTAGCTGCGGGGAAACTTCTTCCAGGCCTTCCTGAATTTAGCCCCGGCCCGTTCCGCACGTGCTTCTTCCCGCGCGTGGAGCCGACCGTACGTGAAGCCGCTCTCCCCGCTGCGGAAGGCCCGTCCGCCAAGATCGGCGAGGAGGTGCCGTGCCACCACGCTGTCCTGGTGAAGGCCAAGGATCTGCTGGAGTTCGTGGGCACGTTTGGCCATTCTTGCGGACTTCTTCCCCGCAACCGGTGCGGCGGCCTCGGCAGCGTAGCGGAGCCGCTTGGCCGCCTTGCGCACTTCATGAAGGCCGGCGTCGCGGGCCGTACCGTCCGGAGTGGAACCGGAGCTCGCCGCGGGACTGCCGCCGTCGTGCTGTTCGTGCAGTGCCCGCACTCTGCGCCGGACCCTTTTGGTTTCCCTGGACACCAGCTTCCGCATGGTCTTGCGGGCGCCGCCTGCAGCTTTCGCGGCCAGGGGCGGAGCCGCTACCAGCTCCTCAAGGCGGGAAACCAGGGTGGTGTAACGGCCGCCGTCGAGGGCCTCCAGGACGGCGCGGCGGCCAGCGGCGGACGTTGAATCAAGTTCGTTGTCGATTTGCTGGGCCGCTGGTCCGAAGACCAACGCTTCGGGTTCGCCGGCCAAAAGCTCCCGGAGCCGGTCGTGGATAACTTCCGGATCCCGCGCCGAACCGAGCACCTCGGAGAGCCACTTCAGCTCTGCCCTCACATCAGTCACGGCGCCGTCGTCAAAGAGCTTCTTCCCTGTTGCGAGCACTGACCGCAGCCGGCGGGCGCACATCCGCATCTGATGGACTGAGTCCGGTTCGTCCTGGCGCACCAAGGGCTCCTGATGCCTGAGCTCGGCGAGCTGCTGGGCCAAGTAGTTTGTCAGGACCTCGCCGGCTGTGGTGGGCATGCCTCACTCTACGTCGGCGGGGGTGCCGCCAGAAGGGCCGTTTGTCATGCCGTGTCGGCGGCTTCTGCGTGTTTTAGCAACTGGCGTTGAGTGCTTCCTCGACGACGTCCATCAGGTCCTCCGCCATGCCGTTGCCCTTCACGCTGAAGGGCTGCGGCGGGGTAGCGAGGGAGACCGATGCCTGCCGGGTTCCGTCGGCGCTGGACATCGAAATAGTGCCGTAGCCGGCTGTGTCCCCGGCGCGGCCGTAGTAGAAGTTGTTGGTGCAGGTATCGTTCCAGCGTTGAATCCCCATCCCGTACCGGGCGTATGGCGGGGTCTGCATGTCCGTGACCATGGCCCGTGGGATCAGGCGGCCCTCGAGCAGCGCGGCATAAAACGTGTTCAAATCGCCGACGCTGGACACCAGGCCCCCGGCAGGATCGCCGGCGCGGAGCGCGGGATAGCTGACGTCGAGGCGCTCGCCGGAACTGGTGACGTAGCCGTGGACCAGCGCGGGAGGGACGGGACCGCGTTCGGTCATCCACGTGGCGGTGAGGCCGAGCGGCCCGGTCACGTCGGACCGCAATACGTCGCCGATCGGCAGGCCGCGCAGCCGTTCCACGATCATGCCCAGCGCGATGTAGTTTGAACCCGAGTACTCATAACCCTGCGCCAGCCTCGGCTCCCACCGCTGGGTCGCGGCCAAGGCGAGGAGTTCCCGGTGGCTGCGGGCGGTGGCCAGCACCTCGCCCGGGCTGCCCTGTTGAAGGAGCGGGATGAGGTAGTCCGGCATCCCGGATTCGTGCTGCAGCAGCCGCCGGATCGTGACGGGCCCAGGCGGGTGCATGATGCTCTCGAAGTCCGGCAAATGCTGGCTGACAGGGTCCTCAAGGCCAAGTCTGCCTTCCGCTGCGAGTTTGAGCACGGACACGGCAACGAAGGATTCGGTCACCCTTCCGATTGGCGTGGGATTGTGAATCTCCAGCGGTTCCCGGCCCTCCAGGCTTCTGACACCGGAAGTGCGGGACCATTCTTGGCCCCGCACTTTGGCCTGCATCAGGACGGCGGGGGCGCCGTCGTCGAGCATTTCGTTGCCAAACTCTTCCAGCGCTGCCGCCAGCCGTGCCAGGGACGAGGGCTGCTCCGGCGGCTCCGGGGCCGCAGTGCAGCCGCCCAGTGCGGCGACCAGTACGGCGACGGTTGCCGCGGCCGCGGTCCGGAACGGCAGTGCGCGAATCCGTGCCACGAAACTCATGTTCCTCAGGGCGTTCGGACGCGTCAATAGCTGGCAGATGCCGCCGAATTCGCCGGAAACGCGCGAAATCGCCGGAAGCCAACGGCGAATTGGCAGACTTCCGGCGATCTCGGCGTCGCTCGGTGGGCGACAGTCTCGGTGGGCTAGGTCAACCGGATCTGACGGTTCATGTCCTTGTACAGGAGGTACCGGAACTGGCCGGGACCACCGGCGTAGCAGGCCTGCGGGCAGAAGGCGCGCAGCCACATAAAGTCGCCGGCCTCCACTTCCACCCAGTCGTTGTTGAGCAGGTACATGGCCTTGCCCTCCAGCACGTACAGGCCGTGCTCCATGACATGGGTCTCCGGGAACGGGATGACGCCGCCCGGCTGGAACGTCACAATGTTCACCTGCATGTCGTGGGCCAGGTCGCTGGAATCCGTGAAGCGGGTGGTCTTCCAGGCGCCGTCCGTATCCGGCATCGCGGTGGGTTCGACTTCCGCGTCACTGGTGACGAACGACTTGGCCTCGTAACCTTCGAGCCGCTCATAGGCCTTGCGGATCCATTGGAACGAGACGATGTCGTCCGAGACGTTTTCCAGGCCCCAGGTGGAACCGGCCGCCAGGTAGGCGTAGCCGCCTTCCTCCAGCGGGTGCAGTTCGCCGTCGAGGGTCAGGTTGACCTTGCCCTTGGTGACGAAGACGACGCCTTCGACGCCTGCTTCGAACTCGGCCTTCGGGGCACCGCCGCCGGGTCCGATCTCCACGATCAGCTGGGAGAACGTGGTGGCAAACCCGGAGATAGGGCGGGCCAGGATCCAGGAACGGGTGTTGGAGAATCCCGGCAGGGTGCTGGTCACGATGTCGGTCATGACGCCCTTGGGGATGACCGTGTAGGCCTCCGTGACGATGGCCCGTTCAGTGGTGAGGTGGGTCTGCGGCGGCAGGCCGCCCTGGGGGTAGTAGTACTTGCCCATCATTGGGTCCTTACTTCGAAGTGGAGTGGGCCAGCCTTGGGTGGGCCAGGCCGGTGAGTTGGGGGATTCCGACGCCGGCAAGCGCCTGGACGTCGTCGGCGCCCACGGCGCCGCACTGGACGCCGCGCAGCACGAATGCGGCCAGCGCCCGGGCCGTGGCGGGTTCGTCCATGACCCCGCCTTCGGTGTGATCCACGTAGTTGCGCAGCCGGGCCGCCGCGGCGGGCAGCCCCTGGCGGTAGAACGCGTAGGTGGCCGCGAACCGGCTGGGCAGCTGGGCCGGGTGCAGGTCCCAGCCCTGGTAGTAGCCGCGTTCCAGGGAACGCCGCACCAGCCGCCCGTGCAGGCGCCACGCATTCTCCACGTTGTCGCCCACCGGGATGATGTTGGTGGAACCGTCCGACAGCCGGATGCCCGTTCCGGCCACTGCCAGCTGCATGACCTCCTTGGCGTAGTCCGCCACCGGATGTTCCATGGACTGGTATTCGGCGGAGATCTGCAGGGAGGCGGAGTAGTCATAGGTGCCGTAGTGCAGGCCGCTGATCCGGCCCGGGACGGCGTGCGGAAGCTGCGCCACCGGTGAGGTGCCCTCCGGTCCGAGGATGAGCTGCGGGGTCTCCACCTGCACCTCGAACCGCAGCCGGCCTGCGGGCAGCGCATGGGCTTCCTCCAGCCGGGAGACGGCGAAATCCATGGCCTTGACCTGCGCCACGGTGGTGACCTTGGGCAGGGTGAGGATCAGGCCCTGCGGGAGTTCGCCCGCTGCGGCCAGGCCCGAGACAAACAGGTCCAGCGTACGCAGGCCGCGGGCCCGGGTGGCCGCCTCGAAGCACTTGAAGCGGATGCCGATGAACGGGGGCGCTGTGCCGGCCGCAACGGCGGCGGCCACGGCGGAAGCTGCCGCTACAGCGGCAGCGTCCTCGGCGTCGTCGCCCCTGTCCCCGAACCCGTCCTCGAAGTCCAGGCGCAGGTCCTCGATCGGTTCGTTTTCCAGTTTCGCCTGGACACGGGACGCCACTGCCTGGGCGAGGTCGGCGTCCTGGCCCAGCAGGTGGCCGAGACGGCCGAGGCCGCCGTGGGCATCCGTGGTCGCCAGCGCCTGGGCGCCCCAGTCAGCGGCGAACGACGGCGTGAAACGGTCCGCCGGTACATACACGGTATGTACCGGCTGGCGGCTGCCGTCGTCACCCGGGTAATTGCGCTCCAGCAGCTGGTCGGTGGCGGCCAGCTGGGCGTCGATCTGCGCGAGATCGTTGGGGCTGAGGGAACCTGAGGGTACTGCCATGCCTCAGCCCACCAGTTCGTAGGCCGGAGTGGTGAGGAAGTCCGTGTAGTCCTCGGAAAGGCAGATGTCCGCGATCAGCTCGCTGGCTGGGAGGTAGTACTTCGCGAAGGCTTCCTCGCCCACTTCACTGCGGAGCTTTTCGGTTTCCTCGGCGAGGATGGTGCTGACCAGTTCACGCGTGACCGTATTGCCGGTGTCGGCCAGGACCACCTCGTTGCGGATCTGCTGCCAGACCTGTGAGCGGGAGATCTCGGCCGTGGCGGCATCCTCCATCAGGTTGTGGATGGCCACCGCGCCGTTGCCCGAAATCCACACGGCCGTATACGCGACGGCGACGTAGAGGTTCAGGCGCAGCCCGGCCTCGGTGACCGTGCCGTCAGCCGAGGCGATGTCCAGCAGCTGGTCCGCGGTGACGCTGACCTCCGGGCGCTGCTTGTCCAGCTGGTTGGGGCGCTCCCCGAGGACGGAATCGAACACTTCCTGGCACACCGGCACCAGATCCGGGTGCGCAACCCAGGAGCCGTCAAAGCCGTCGTTGGCCTCGCGCGTCTTGTCCGCACGGACCTTCTCGAACGCCTGGGCGGTGACCTCGGGTTCGCGCCGGTTGGGGATGACTGCAGCCATGCCGCCCATGGCAAAGGCGCCGCGGTGGTGGCACGTCTTGACCAGCAGCTCGGTGTAGGCGCGCATGAAGGGTGCCGTCATAGCCACCGTGGCGCGGTCCGGCAGCACAAAGTCCGCTCCGGCATCGCGGAAGTACTTGATGATGCTGAACAGGTAGTCCCACCGTCCGGCGTTCAGCCCGGCGGCGTGGTCGCGGAGCTCGTACAGGATTTCGTCCATCTCGAACGCTGCGGGGATGGTCTCGATCAGCACGGTGGCCTTGATGGTGCCCTGCGGGAGGCCCAGGAATTCCTGCGCGAAGACGAACACGTCGTTCCAGAGCCTCGCCTCAAGGTGGCTTTCCATCTTGGGCAGGTAGTAGTACGGACCGTGGCCGTTGAGGACGAGCTGCTTGGCCACGTGGAAGAAGTGCAGGCCGAAGTCCACCAGTGCGCCCACGGTGTGTTCGCCGTTGAGCAGGAGGTGGCGTTCATCCATGTGCCAGCCTCGGGGACGGGCCACAACCACGGCGAGCGGAGCATCGGTGCGGAGCCGGTATTCCTTGCCCTCGGGGGAGGTGTAGCTCAGGGATCCGGTGGCGGCATCGCGCAGGTTAAGGATGGCGTCGATGACGTTGGCCCAGGTGGGCGTGCTGGCGTCTTCGAGGTCGGCCAGCCACACCTTGGCTCCGGAGTTGAGGGCGTTGATGGCCATCTTGGCCGGTGAGGCGGGGCCGGTCATTTCCACTCGGCGGTCCTGCAGTGCTGCAGGCGCCGGCGCAACCTTCCAGTCGCCCTCGCGGACATCCTTGGTTTCCGGCAGGAAATCAAGCTTTCCGGTCCGGGCTACCTGCTCGCGCTTGGCCACGCGGGCTTTGAGGAGTTCGGCGCGGGTGCCCGCAAACCGCTTGTGGAGCTCCTCCACAAAGGCCAGTGCCTTCGGGGTGAGGATTTCCTCTGCTCGTGCAATCGGCTGCGGGTCTGTGACTGAGAGAGCCATTGTCCGGGTCCTTTCTAGGCTTGCGAATCAGGCGTTGGCGGGTTCTGGGGTTGCGTGCGCGGCTTTGGCTGCATTGGCTGCTGCTTGTGCTACGGCACTTGCGACGTCGCCGGCAACGTGGGGGTCGAAGACGCTGGGGATGATGTAGCTGGCGTTGAGTTCATCGTCCGCCACGCGGTTGGCAATCGCCTCCGCTGCGGCCACCAGCATGTCCGGCGTGATGTCTGAGGCCCCGGCATCCAGCAGCCCGCGGAAGAACCCCGGGAATGCCAGTACGTTGTTGATCTGGTTGGGGAAGTCGCTGCGCCCCGTAGCCACCACTGCCGCATGCTTCGACGCTACCACCGGGTCGATTTCCGGTGTGGGGTTGGCCATGGCGAATACAATGGCGTTCTCAGCCATTGCGGCCACCTGCTCCTCGCCGATCACATGGGGGGCGCTGACACCGATAAAGACATCCGCTCCGACGATGGCCTCGTGCAGGGTTCCGGAGAAGCCTTCTTCGTTGGTGTTGGCTGCGATCCAGCTGCGGTGTTCGTCGCTGTATTCCTGGCCGGAGTGGATGGCGCCGGAGCGGCCGGCGGCGATGATGTGCCGTGCACCCTGGGCCTTGAGGAGCTGGATGATGGCCGAGCCTGCGGCGCCGACGCCGGAGACAACGATCTTGACCTCGGAGAGCTTCTTGTCCACCACGCGCAGGGCGTTGACCAAAGCGGCCAGGGTGACGATTGCCGTGCCGTGCTGGTCGTCGTGGAAGACCGGAATGTCCAGTTCTTCGCGGAGGCGGTTCTCAATCTCGAAGCAGCGCGGCGCCGCGATGTCCTCGAGGTTGATGCCGCCGTAGACGGGGGCCATGGCCTTGGCGATCATGATGATTTCCTCGGTGTCCTGGGTGTCCAGGCAGACCGGCCAGGCGTCAACATTGGCGAACTGCTTGAAAAGGGCGGCTTTGCCTTCCATGACGGGCAGCGCGGCGGCCGGGCCAATGTTGCCCAGGCCAAGGACGGCTGAACCGTCGGTAAGGACGGCGATCGTGTTGCGCTTGACCGTCAGGTTGCGGGCCGCTGACGGGTCTTCCGCGATGGCCAGGCAGACGCGGGCGACGCCGGGGGTGTAGGCGCGGGAAAGGTCGTCGCGGTTGCGGAGAGCCACCTTCGGGACGACCTCGAGCTTGCCGCCGAGGTGCATCAGGAAGGTGCGGTCGGAAACGTGCTGGACCGTGACGCCGTCGAGCGCGTTCAGGGCGTCCTTGACGCGGGCGGCGTGTTCGTCATCGGTGGTGTTGCAGGTGACGTCCACAACCAGGGTCTCGTGGTGGGACTCGGTGACGTCCAGGGCGGTGATTGCTGCGCCGGCGGCTCCGACGGCGGCGGCCAGCTCGCTCGTGGCGGTGAAGCTGGACGGTGCTTCAACGCGCAGGGTGATCGAATTTCCGGGGCTCGGGTTCGCCATTGAATGTTCCTCCTGGTCGGGCCCCGATGCGCTGCACATCAGGGCTTGGTGCTCAATCAAATGTTTTCGTATTATGGATATTATTATCTACTTTGTGGAAACACAAGCCCCGAAGGCGCATCGACGATGGCCGGAGCGTGCTGTATCTTGGGACTTCTAAGCAATTTTTTTCACGATGTGGATAAGAGTTGTCGGAACCGATACCGCAGGAGACCACGGTTATGGCTGAAAAAGCCCCGGGAGGCGTGCAGTCCGTTGAGCGCGTCTTCGAACTTTTGGAACTGATTACTGACGCGGGCGGAGACGTCACGCTCAGCGAGCTTTCTTCCTCCACCGATCTGCCGCTCCCCACCATCCACCGCCTGCTGCGCACCCTGGTCACCCTGGGCTACATCCGCCAGCTGCCGAACCGGCGTTATGCCCTCGGCCCGCGGCTCATCCGGCTTGGCGAAGGCGCCAACAAGCAGCTCGGAGCACTGGCCCGGCCGCAGCTCAAATCCCTCGTGGACCGGCTCGGGGAGACGTCCAACATGGCCGTGCTGGACTCGGACATGGTCATCTACGTGGCCCAGGTGCCGTCATTGCATTCCATGCGCATGTTCACCGAGGTGGGCCGCCGCGCGCACACCCACGCCACCGGCGTCGGCAAGGCGATCCTGGCCCAGCTGGACGACGACACCGTCCGCGGCATCATCCAGCGCAGCGGCATGCCCACGCCCACGCCCAAGAGCATCGGCGACATCGACACCCTGCTCCTGGACCTGAAGCTGATCCGTGAACGCGGCTATTCCATCGACGAGGAGGAGCAGGAGATCGGCGTCCGCTGCTTCGCAATGGCTGTCCCGAATGCGCCGACGCCCACGGCCATCTCGGTGTCCGGGCCGGTGTCCCGCGTGGACCAGTCCTTCGCGGAACGTGCTGTGCCGCTGCTGCGCGAAGCAGCCCAGACGATCTCGGACGAGCTCAACCAAAGCTAGGTCCCGCCGCCGTACGTCCCGCGTCCGTACGTCCCGCGTCCGTACGACGACGGCGGGAGCAGCACGCGCGAACGGACAGTTGAGGCCCTCAATCCTTTGGGAAAGAGGGCCGCAACTGTCCGTTCGGCGTCACATAGTCGGAGTGTTCGACGGCGGCGGGTGCTAAACCAGCGTGCCGTCGCTGACCGCGCCGCTGTCTCCGCCGGCAGGCTCGAGCGAGATCATCGGGGACTTGCGCTCCAGAGCCCGGAAGACGACGTAGCCAAGTGCGCATCCGAGGAACCAGCTGTAGTTTCCGATCCAGGTGGCGTTCACCGCGGTGGCGCCGGTGTCGAGAAGGATTTTGGGAATCACCACGGACGCGATGGAGATGGCGCCGCTGATGGCCACGGCCTTGACGGCGTTCGGGTTGTAGCCGTTCCGGAACCAGTACCGGCCGGTGGTCTTCAGCGTGTACATGTCATCCACCCAGACCTTCTGGCGGCTGACCACGTAGTACCCGGCGATCAGGATGCCGAACAGCGGCCCGATCAACGCGCCCAGGACGCCCAGCGTGTAGTGGATGGCGTCGTTGTTGGAGTACCAGTTCCATGGGGTGAGGATGACGGAGCCGACGGCGGCAATCATGCCGCCCGCCCGCCAGCTGATTTTCTGCGGGCTGACGTTGGAGAAATCGAAGGCCGGCGAGATGAAGTTGGCCACGATGTTGATGCCCACCGTTGCGATGACGAAGGTGAGCCCGCCCAGCAGCACGGCGAACACCGTGTCGATTTCCTGGACTGTCTTTACCGGGTCCGTGATGAGGTGGCCGAACACCGGGATGGTGGCGGACGCCGTGATCACGGTCAGGAGTGAGAAGAACAGGAAGTTCACCGGCAGGCCCAGGAGATTCCCCTTCTTGACCGTCTTGTAGCTCTTGCCGTAGCGCGCGAAGTCACCGAAGTTGAGCATCGGCCCGGAGAAGTAAGACACCACCAGGGCGATTGCGGAGATCATCACGGGGATGGAGGCGGCGAAGTCCAAGGGCTCGCCGCTGGACAGGTTCAGGCTGATGTTGCCGATACCGGCCTTGGAGACCAGGTAGATGGCCAGGACCAGCATCACCACGTACACGGCGGGGCCGGCGAAGTCGATGAACTTGCGGATGCTCTCCATGCCGTTCCAGAACAGTGCGGCCTGGGCCACCCAGAGGATGCCGTAGCAGATCCACCCCAGGGTGGAGAGCCCCAGGAAGCCGTTCTGTTCGACGTCGTACAGCGGCGCCATGCCGGGGAAGAACTTCAGGAAGACGATCACCAGTGCCTCGGACGCCAGGAAGGTCTGGACGCCGTACCAGGCGACTGCGATCAGTCCGCGGATGATGGCCGGGATGTTGGCGCCTTTGACGCCGAACACCGCCCTGTTGATGACCGGGTACGGGACGCCGGTGAGCTGGCTGGGCTTGGCCACGAGGTTGCAGAAGACATTGACGATCACGATGCCGATCAGCAGAGCTACCAGGACCTGCCAGCTGGCCAGGCCCAGCGCGAACAGGCTTCCTGCCGTCACGTAGCCGCCGATGCTGTGCACGTCCGACATCCAGAAGGCGAAGAGGTTGTAGCTGGTCCAGCGCTGGTTCTTCAGCGGCACGAGGTCCTCGTTGCTGAGCTGCGGATCGTAGTCGGGGAGTTGGCCGGTGCGGGCTGGTGCTTCAACCTGGGCCGCGGCCGTTGCGGATTCTGTCATGGATTCCTCTAAAGATTGGGACAGCCGCCGGTCCGGCCGTTTCACGCTCTCAATTAGATGGAACCAATGTTTCAGTGCTGTTTCTACTGGAACAAATCCTCTTTACTTCCGCCGTGGCGGCGTCAGCGAGCCTCGATCTCGCCCAGCGAGTCGAACAGGCCCGTGACCTCCCGCACCCGCTCGCGGCCGGCACGTCCCAGCACCAGGAGTACGCCGTTCGCCAGCACGGTGACCAGGCTCATCGCCGCAGCGTAGCTGTCAAAGGCGTGGGCGCCATCCAGCGGGCACTCGAACCAAAGGGTGGCGTCGGCAGCCAGCCGGCGGGCGCTCGGGTCGCCGATCAGAATGATTGCGGCCCCGGTGGCCGAAGCTGCCTGGAGGACTTTGCGGAACTCAGCGGGCCGCCGTCGGAAGCCGAAGAGGACAACCGCGTCCCCGGATCCCAGCCCAGCGAGCTCTTCGCCAAGGCTCTGCCCGGGCTGAGGGGCAACTGCCACGCCCTTGCGGCACTGGAGCAGTTGCTGCCGTAAATGCAGGGCCACCGGATAGCTGTTGCGGAAGCCGAGCAGCAGCACGGTTCCGGCGCTGGCGAGGGCGCTGCTGGCCCCGGACAGCTTGTCCTCGTCGAAAGATTCCGCCAGGCGCCGCAGGTTTTCCTGTTCCTGCCCCAGGTGGGCGGCCAGGCCGTCGTCGGACGACTGCGGACCGAGCGGCATGCCGCTGGAACGGATGGACCGTGTGTGTTCCTTGACCTCATTGAAATCCTCGAAGCCGAGCCGCCGGAACAGCCGGCTCATGGTTGCCTTGGAGACTCCACTGAGCCTGGCGAGTTCCGCGGCGTTGTAGGTAGCGAGGTCGCCGAGACGGTCCAAGAGCGTGTCTGCCGCCTTCTGTTCCTGGGGGCTCAGCTCCGCATAGTGCCGTTCGATACGTTCGTCGATCCTCATGAAACAACCGTCTCACGCCGGCAGCATCCGGGGCATCAGGCATCAGGCATCAGGCATCAACACGAGCACGCGCGAACGGACAGTTGAGGCCCTTCATCCAAGGTTGGGAAAGAGGGCCGCAACTGTCCGTTCGCGCTTGTGTGCCGGTGGCCGGGAACTGGCGCGGGAGCCTTAGTGCTCAGACTTCGACGACGACTCCACCGGGACTTCCTTGCCGTCGCAGTCGATCAGCTTGCCGCCTTCGTAGCGGTCGCCGTCGGCCAGGCACTTGAGGTCCTCTTCGCGGACCACGCGCCCCGTGCCGGCCACAAACACGGACTGGTTCTCCGAGTTGCCGGCTTTGAGGTGGTTGAACAGCAGGTTCAGCAGGATGGCCATGATGGCGGCCGAGCTGATGCCGGAGTGGAAGATGGTGCCGAACCAGGACGGGAACTGATCGTAGAACGCCGGAGCCGCAATCGGAATCATGCCGAAACCGATGGACGCAGCCACGATGATCAGGTTCATGTTGTTCTTGTACTCCACTTTGGCAAGTGTCCGGATGCCGCTGGCGGCAACCGTGCCAAAGAGTACGACGCCGGCGCCGCCCAGGACGGGAGTCGGCACCGCTGCCACAACCCGGCCAAGAACCGGCAGGAGGCCCAGGATCACCAGGATCAGGCCGCCGGCGCTGACCACGAACCGGCTCTTGACGCCCGTGATGGCAACCAGGCCCACGTTCTGGGCGAAGGCGCTCTGGGTGAAGGAGTTGAACAGGGGCGAGATGGCGCTGGAGAGCATGTCCGCCCGCAGGCCGTCGCCGATGCGCTTGGAGTCCACCTTGGTGCCCACGATCTCGCCGACCGCAATGATGTCCGCGGAGGTCTCGGTGAGCGTCACCAGGATGACGATCAGCATGGAGATGATCGCGGCGATTTCGAAGGTGGGCGGACCGAACGCGAACGGGGTGGGGAACGCGACGATGTCTCCCTGGCCCACCTTGGAGAAGTCAGCCATGCCGAAGACGAAGGCAATCACCGTGCCGAGCACCATCGCCAGCAGGATGGAAAGCCTGGAGATCGCGGCGCTGCCCACCTTGCTTAGCAACAGGACAATTGCCATGGTTGCCGCAGCCAGGCCGATGTTGGCCACGCTGCCGTAGTTCGGCGCCTTGCTGTTGCCGCCCATGGCCCAGTTGGCCGCGACCGGCATCAGCGTCAGGCCGATGGTGGTGATTACCGTGCCTGTGACCACCGGCGGGAAGAAGCGGATGATCTTGGAAAACAGCGGGGTGATGAGCAGCCCGATCAGCGAAGCGGCGATCACGGAGCCGAAGACGGCCTGGATGCCGCCGCCGCCGTGGACGATCGCCACCATGGTGGAGACGCCGGCAAAGGAGACGCCCTGGACCAGGGGCAGCTGGGATCCGAAGAACCGGATGCCGACAGTCTGGAGGATCGTGGCCAGGCCGCCGACGAAGAGGCAGGCGGCAATCAGCAGGCCGATGTCCTGCGAAGACATCCCGGCAGCTGCGCCGATGATCAGCGGCGGGGCGATGATGCCGCCGTACATGGTGAGGACGTGCTGGAAGCCGTAGGCGAAGGTGCTTCCGAGGGGAAGCCGCTGGTCCTCCGGGCGGTCGGACTGCTTGCGGCCGGTGCCGGCTACTGCAGCCGATTTCTTCTTGATGTTCATGGCAGACTTTCTTGGTGTTCATGGCAGACGTCTTTGTCTGGCTAACGGTGTCTGGCTAACAGTTTTGAATCGTTGAGGGCCCGGGCCGGAGTTTTTGTCCAGATAATGGCCGCTTAGGGGTGGTAAGGCCTCGATATCCGGACAAAAACTCCGAGCCGGCGGAACGGGCGCGCTAGGAGGGGTTTAGCAGAAGCCGGCGATGCCGTTCCAGGCGACGTCCGCCGCAGCGGCGTCTTCGCGCTGGACCGTAGCCTCGATCAGGCCGTACGGGCGGTCGGCGGCAAAGAAGACCTCGTTCGGGTTGTCGAGGCCGAACGGCGAGAGGTCCACCAGGAAGTGGTGCTTGTTGGGCATCGAGAACTTGATCTCGTCAATCTCGCCGTGGGCTTCCAGGACCTTGGCACCCATGTCGAACAGAGTCTGCTGCAGGGCGTGCGAGTACTTTTCGGTGAAGCCTTCCAGGAGGAGGCTCTTGACGTCTTCGTAGCTCTTGTTGAAATCAAGGGCGCTGAAATCGGTGTTGGCATTGAAGCGCCAGCGTGCGGAAACGTCCGTGGCCAGGATGCGGTCCGTGGTCTCGGGCAGGGTGGTGTACTGGTCCTTCGGGTATCCCACGAATCCGGACTGGGTGGACTTGAGCACCGTAAGGTCCTTGAGGCCCGAGATGAGGTGCGTTGCCGCGCCGTCGCGGACCAGCACGGCGGTGCGGACTTCCTGGCCGTTGCGCACGAAGGAGTGGTCGTGCTCCGCACCGTGGGCCTGGATCCGGTTCCAGCTGTAGGACTCGGCTTCCCAGCGGCCGCCGGTGACCCAGTCGAAGCTGGAGGTGAAGTGCTCGCCCAGGCGCAGGAGGAAAGCCTCCGGCGAGCCGATGCCGTCGCGGGCAAAGGCGTAGATGGTGTTCTTCTGCGTGTCCGTGGCCACGACGTGGCTGTTATCGCCTTCGAGGTGGGCCGCGGTGAAGTCCCCGCGGAGCTGCGAGGTGACGTTCAGGTCTTCGATCTCGTGGCGGTCGGTGTCCCTGGTGATCTTGACGACGCGGACTTCGGCCTTGCCGTACTGGTTCTGGCCGAGGATGATTTTGCTGCTCATGGTCTGTTCCCAACTTCCGTGATGTGGAACCTAGGTTCCATCATTGAAATTAAGCGCGTGTTTCCCACGCGTTTCTGATGGAGCCGACCCAACAAAAAAGAGCCGGCATCCAATGACGCCAGCTCATTACGACCCTGCCTGCTGCTCCCAGGTTACGTGACCTACGCCACGAGTTGACTTAAAGCGTAGCCGAGCTTTGCCGTGGTGTACATCACTAATCGAAAAATCGGATTGTGACCGGCGCGGCCCCTCGCGTGAGGGGGCGGCATTGGGCAGGGGTCTTGACCCGCCCCGGTTCGGCCACTAGGATTTCCACATAACAATAAATCTTTTCCGAATGACGGAAATGAAGCCCCGCAAGAACGAGGAGGAACAGATGGACTCGCAGGATAAGAACAACGTCGCTGACTTTCCGGCACCCGGCCAGGAGCTGTACCTGCCGTTCGGCGCCACGGATCCCGATTTCTACATCCCGGCCGACTGTGACCGCACCGACCGCGGACTCTCCCGCTGGCTGCGGGCGCTCCCGGTTTTCGGCCGGCAGCGCCCGTAGCTCGGGACGCGCAATCCGGTAAGCGACACGCAAAAGGCCTGGCGACACCCGAATTCGGGTGTCGCCAGGCCTTTTGCGCGTCACGAGGAACTTTGCGCGTCGCCGGTGTCAGGACCCGTCCGCCCCGGCCACTCCTTGCCGGCCCAGGGGTCGTAGTCGGCGATGAGCTCCTCCTGAGCCGGACGGTCCGCTTCGGGAACGTGCTGCAGGTTCACCCGTACCCGGTACCAGAGCGAACTCGACCCGCGCATTCCGTCGACGAGCACATCGGCCGGATGCAGGGCCGGGATGAGATCCGGATGCCGGGTCTTCCACTCATCGAGTGCCGCGAGCGCCTCGGGCTTGGTCCGGGTGCGGGCCACCTCGATGAGCGGCATCACCGACTGCCTGCGGCCGGAGCCGTCGCCGCCGCGGGGCGGCTTCTCGGCGGGGCCGAGCTCGGTAGCCAAGGCGAGGAGACCGCCGAGTGAGCCGACCGCGTCGTCGATGCCGGCGTGGGGGTCGCCCACCTCCGCGAAGCGCTCGAGTACTGTGCGCACCGTGAACTGTTCCGGCCGGGTGGAGCGGACGTCGTCCCAGGTGAGCGGCGTCGACACCCGGGCATCCGGCAGTGCCCGGATTGAGTACGCGGATGCCACGGTGCGGTCCTTGGCGTTCTGGTTGAAGTCGACGAACACGCTCTCGCCGCGCTCCTCCTTCCACCACCGCGCGGTGGCGAGGCCGGGCGCGCGGTTCTCGACCTCGCGGGCAAGAGTCTCGGCAGCGAGCCGCACGTCGCGGTACGACCACTGCGGCGCGATGCGCACCAGGATATGGAGTCCGCGCGACCCGCTCGTTTTCGGCCAACCCACGAGTCCCACGTCGCCGAGCACCTCCCGCGCCACATACGCGACGTCGACGATCTGGGACCAGTCGACGCCGGGCATCGGATCGAGGTCGACCCGGAGCTCGTCGGGGTGCTCGAGGTCCTCCGCGCGCACGGGATGCGGGTTCAGGTCGAGGCACCCCAGATTCACCACCCACGCCAGGCCCGCGGCATTTCGGATGACGGCCTCCTCAGCCGACGTCCCGGACGCGTAGTGCAGGGTTGCCGTATCGATGAAGGCGGGATGGTTTTCGGGCACGCGCTTCTGGAAGAACGGTTCGGCGTCGATGCCCTTCGGGAAGCGCTTGAGCACCATTGGCCGGCCGCCGGCGCCGCGCAGCGCACCGTCCGCGACGGCGAGGTAGTAGCGCACCAGGTCGAGCTTCGTCAGCCCTGGCTCGGGGAACACCACCTTATCCGGACTCGAGATGCGCACCTCGGCGCCGTCAATGGTGAGGATCTCGGCCGGGGCCTTCGACGGGTTCATTCCGTCACGCTAGCAACGATCGGATGTCCCAGCCAGACAGCGAGAGCTACCCCGCCACCAGCTTCCGCGCCGCGGCCGAGTGCTCCGCGATGAGTCCGGCAACATCGAGTCCGGGAATCTGCCCGTCCACCACGCGCCACTGCCCGCCCACCATCACCCGGTCGGCCCGGTCCGCCCCGCAGAGCAGGAGTGCGGCGAGGGGGTCATGGCTGCCGGAGAAGCGCAGGCCGTCCAGCCGGAACAGGGCCAGGTCCGCCTGCATTCCGGGGGCCAGCTGCCCCAGGTCGGACCGGCCCAGCACCGCCGCCGACCCGCGCGTCGCCCAGCCCAGCGCCCGTTCCACCGGGACCTGAGCCCCGTAGCGCAGCCGCTGCAGGTACAGCGCCTGCCGCGCCTCGAGGATCATGTTCGAGGCATCGTTCGACGCCGAACCGTCCACTCCCAGGCCCACAGGCACTCCCGCGTCTTCCAGTTCGAGCACGCGGGCAGTGCCCGAGGCCAGCCGCATGTTCGAGGTGGGGCAGTGCGCGACGGCGGTGCCCGCGGCCCCCAGCGCGGCGATCTCGGCGTCGGTGAAGTGGATGCCGTGGCCCAGCCAGGTCCGGCTGCCCAGCCATCCCACGCTCTCCAGGTACTCCACGGTGCGCAGGCCGAACATCTCGCGGCAGAAGTCTTCCTCGTCCAGGGTTTCGGCCAGGTGCGTGTGCAGGCGTACGTCGTGCCGTTCCGCCAGGGCGGCGCTTTCGGCCATGATCTCCTTCGTCACGGAAAACGGCGAGCACGGGGCCAGGGCAATCTGGATGACGGCGCCGTCGCCGCGCTCGTGGTACTCGCGGATGAGCCGTTCGCTATCCGCCAGGATCACTTCCGGCGCCTGGACAGTCGACTGCGGCGGCAGCCCGCCGTCGTCCTCCCCGAGTGTCATGGAACCGCGGGTGAGGGTTGCCCGCATGCCCAGCTCGCGCACTGCCCGGACCTCAATGTCGATGGCGTCTTCCATGCCGTCGGGGAAAAGGTAGTGATGGTCCGCGGCAGTGGTGCAGCCGGAGAGCAGCAGTTCCGCGAGCGCAACGGTGGTGGCCAGCTCCAGGTCCCGCGGCTTGAGCCGTGCCCAGACGGGATACAGGTTCTGCAGCCACGGGAACAGGGGTGCGTTGGCCACCGGACCCCAGGCGCGGGTAAGCGTTTGGTAGAAGTGGTGGTGCGTGTTGATCAGGCCCGGCAGCAGCACATGCCCGGAGGCGTCGAATGTCTCCTGGCAGGGTGCGGACGGGAGCTGGCCGGCGGCCAGAACCTCCGTGATGACTCCGCCGCTGACCACGATGCCGCCGGAGGCGTCCAGGGTGTTGGCGGTGAAGGCTGCGAGCGGATTCCGGATCCAGAGCCGGGATTCCGTGGGGTGAGGGGGGTGCGGGGGGTGCGTGGACATGTGGGCGCTCCTGTCTGAGTGTGCGGATGAAATGCCAGCTCAGTGAAGGCCTGTCTGCTGATCCAGGCTCCCGGCGGCAGGTAACGCGAGCGCCGGTTGGGCATCAGCGTAGGACGGCGGGAAGGGGCGCGTCAACGCTCCGGGCGGAGCCAACCCGATGTGACAACTTGGACATCCAAATTTCACATCACGAAATTAACTTTCCAAAACCTATGGCGCAGCTCACGTTCTGGTGCTAATCTCGATTTTGCCAAAGGCGGGCCCCCGGGACTACGGGGAAGCTATCTACCAGGCGCAACTTAACCTTCAAAAGCACATGCTGAAGCCTGGTAACCGTCGCATCTGGCCCTTTCGTTCCACCTCGGCGTACCGGCTTCCAAGCAAAGGGAGTCGCATCATGAGTACCACCGTCACGGCCCAGGAATTCCTGGCCAAATCCATCGAGTTGGCCACGGCCAACGTCCTGAACAGCGGCGGACCGTTTGGCGCCGTCATTGTCACGGCAGACGGAAAAACGTTCGACGGCGTCAACCGCGTCACCGCCACGAATGACCCCACAGCCCACGCCGAAGTCACGGCCATCCGCCGGGCGTGCAGCGAACTTGGCACGTTCGACCTCACCGGAGCCACCCTCTACACCAGCTGCGAGCCGTGCCCCATGTGCCTGGCCTCGGCGCTGTGGGCACGGGTGGAGCGCGTGGTGTTCGCGGCGGACCGGCACGACGCAGCCTCCGTCGGCTTCGACGACGCCGTGTTCTACGAATACTTCGAAAACGACCAGCGTGACGCGCTGATGCCGGTGACCAAGCTGGAACTCGGGGACCCCCAGGCGCCGCCGGTCCTCCAACCGTTCAACACCTGGAACACGCTCGACTCCAGGATTGACTACTAGGGCCGGTGGCTGACATGACAATCCTGGACACCACCGTCGAAGAGCGGCAGCAGCCTGCCGCCCCCAAGCGCCCGCGGCCGTCGAACGCCTTCCTGGACCGTTTCTTCGAGATCACCAAGCGCGGCTCCACCGTGGCCCGCGAGGTCCGCGGCGGACTGGTCACCTTCTTCACCATGGCCTACATCGTGATCCTGAACCCGCTGATCCTGGGCGGCTTCAGCGCGGACAATGCCCCGACCGACGTTGCCGGGGGCTGGCTGTCCGCAGCGCAGGTCGGTGCCGTCACCGGCCTGACCGCCGGCGTGATGACCATCCTGTTCGGACTGATCGCCAACCTCCCCTTCGGACTTGCGGCAGGCCTGGGCATCAACTCCTTCCTGGCAGTGGCAGTGATCCAGGAAGTCACCTGGGCCGAGGCCATGGGCCTGGTGGTCATCAACGGCATCCTGATTGTGCTCTTCGGCGTCACCGGCGCCCGGACAGCCATCTTCCGGGCAGTGCCCAAGGAGCTGAAGGCCGCCATCACGGTGGGCATCGGCCTGTTTATCGCCTTCATCGGGTTCGTGGATTCGGGCTTTGTCCGGGCCACGACGGCGGGCCCTCCGGTCCAGCTGGGTGACAACGGCTCCATCACCTCGGTTCCCACCCTGGTGTTCATCGTGGGGCTGCTGGTCATGGGCGTCCTCGTGGCCCGCAAGGTGCAGGGCGGCCTGCTGATCGGCATCGTGGCCACCACCGTGCTGGCCGCGGTCGTCGAAGCAGTCATGAAGATCGGCCCGGGCAGCGACAGCAACCCCGGCGGCTGGCACCTGAACACCCCTGTTCTCTCCGGTCAGCTCGTGTCCGCCCCGGACCTTGGCCTGGTTGGCCAGTTCGACCTGTTCGGCGCCTTCGGCCGGATCGGCGGACTCGCCGCCACCATGCTGGTGTTCACCCTGGTGTTCACCAACTTCTTTGACGCCATGGGCACCATGACCGGCCTGGCCAAGAGCGCCGGCGTGGCGCACAAGGACGGCACGTTCCCGCGGCTGAAGTCGGCCTTCATCGTCGAAGGCCTGGGAGCTGTCGCGGGCGGTGCCACCTCCGGTTCATCCAACACGGTGTACATCGATTCCGCCGCGGGCATCGGGGAAGGCGCCCGCACCGGACTGGCTTCCGTGGTCACGGGCGTGCTGTTCCTGGGCTCGATGTTCCTGACCCCGCTCACGTCAGTGGTGCCGCTGGAAGTGGCCGCCGCAGCCCTGGTGGTGGTTGGCGCCATGATGATGGCACAGATCCGCGAGATCAAGTTCAGCAAGTTCTCGGTGGCGCTCCCGGCGTTCCTGACCATCGTCACCATGCCGCTGAGCTACTCCATCGCCAACGGCATCGGCGTGGGCTTCATCTCCTGGGCGGTCATCAGTGCCTGCTCCGGCAAGATCCGCAAGGTGCACCCGCTGATGTGGGTGGTCACGGCCGGCTTCCTGGTGTACTTCGCCCGCGGTCCCATCAACGCCCTCCTCGGCGCATAGGGGACCCCCGCGTAGGGACCACACAGACCGGACCGGGGCAGGCAGATGGGGCCGGCCCCGGTCCACCAAACTGCAACATCGCTGGCTGCAAGGAAATTACGGCAGGCGCCACTACTGCCGGTGCTTCCCCCGGCGCAGGATAGGAACGAGAATATGGACACCATCGCGGCACAGGAAAAGGGAGTGCAGCAATGTTGGATCTGATGCCTTCACTGAAGGAATGGCAGCCCGCCGCTACCGGCCAGCGCTGCGCCGTGGCCACCGTAGTGGGCGCCGGCGGATCCGTGCCGCGGCCGCTGGGCACGTCCATGCTCGTGTCCGAGGCGGGCGACGTCCTCGGCAGCCTGTCCGGCGGCTGCGTTGAAGGCGCCGTCGTGGAGGCGGCCCTTGCGGCAATGCACGACGGCGGCACCCGCCGCGAGTTCTTCGGCTACAGCGCCGAGGACGCGTTCGCCGTCGGGCTCACCTGCGGCGGCGAGCTGGAGATCCACATCGAGCCGCTCGGCTCGGCCCCGGGGGGCCTCAGGCTGGAGAGCCTGCAGGCGTTCGCCGGCCATGGCCCCGCGAGTGCCCTGGCGCTGGTCAGGAGGGTGGACGCCCACGGGGGCGGCGCCGTCGTGATCCCGAATCCGGCAACGTACCGGGTGGACTCTTCGGCCGAACTCGCGGCGCTGCTGGGACTTGCCTCTCTTGGGGCACTGGCCGCCGGGCGGCTGTTGCTGGCGGCCGCTGCCCAGCTGGAACCGCTGCTGCGCGGAGGCCGGACCGGCCTGGTCCGGCTCGCCCCGCCGGAGGGCTGCCCAGCCACAAACCCAGCGGCCGGTCCGGAGCCCATCACCCTGCTCGTGGAGAGCCGGCTTCCGCCGGCCCGCCTGCTGATCTTCGGCGCCAACGACTTCGGCGCCGCCATGCTGCCCGCTGCCCAGCTGCTGGGCTACCACGTGACGCTGTGCGATGCCCGGCCCGCCTTCGCGGGCCAGTCACGGTTCGCCGGCGCGGACCAGGTGGTCACGGCCTGGCCGCACCGCTACCTCGCTGAGGAAGCCGCGGCGGGGCGGATCGACGCCCGGACCGTGGCCTGCGTCCTGACCCACGACCCGAAGTTCGACATCCCGCTGCTGGAAACAGCGCTGAGCCTGGATCTTGCCTACGTGGGCGCCATGGGATCACGGCGAAGCCACCGGCAGCGTGTCGACTTGCTGCTTGCCGCCGGGGTTCCTGCGGAGGCACTGTCCCGGCTGCATTCGCCCATCGGCCTGGACCTGGGCGCCGTGACCCCGGCCGAGGTGGCGGTGTCCATCACCGCCGAGCTGGTGGCCAGCCGCAGCCGCTCCGCCGGGGCATCCGTGCCGGCATCGTCGCTGAAGGACGGCACGGGCCCCATTCACACGGGCCCCATTCACAACGTCAACACCACGCAACACCAGGAGACCCCATGGACATGAACACCATCGAGGCCGTGGTCCGCACCGAGGACCCGGCCGAATGGCGCGCCGGGGATGCCTGGCTCGCAGGCGGAACGGTCCTCTTCTCCTACGGGAGCCTCGCCTTCGGCAAGGAGCCGCTACGCCGGCTGCTGGACCTCGGCGCCGCGGCCTGGCCCGCCGTCACAGTCACTGAAGCGGGCATCGAGCTCGCGGCAACATGCACTGTGGCGGAGCTCTACGCCCTGCCATCGTCCGAGGTTTTGGGGGAGCGGGCAGCTGCCTGGCCCGCCCTAAGCCTCGTCCGCCCCTGCTGCGACTCCTTCGTGGCCTCCTTCAAGGTGTGGAACATGTCCACCGTGGGCGGCAACCTCTGCACCTCTCTGCCTGCCGGTCCCATGATTTCGCTGTGCGCCGCGCTTGACGGCGACGCCACCGTGCTCGGACCGGGCGGTGCCCGCCGCACCGTGCCGGTGGCCGAGTTCGTCACGGGGGACGGGCGCAACTGCCTGGCGCCCGGGGAACTGCTGCGCAGCATCCACCTCCCGGCGCAGGCCCTTGCCGCCAGGGTGGCGTTCCGCCGGCTGTCGCTGAGCAACCTGGGACGGTCCGGGGCGCTGCTGATTGGAAGGCTCGACGCCGACGGCACCCTGGTCCTCACCGTCACCGCCGCCACCAAACGCCCCGTCCAGCTGCGCTTCGGTGCGCCGCACGGTGCCGCGACGTCGGCGGCTGCCCTCGTCGAGGCACTCGATGCCGCCATTCCCGCGGAGCTGTACCACAACGACATCCACGGCCTGCCGGCCTGGCGGAAAGACATGACGTACCGCCTCGCGGAGGAGATCCGGGCCGAGCTCGGGGCCCCGGCCGGGATTCCGCCCGTCCGTGTCTCCGGGGATTTCTGGCCGCCCAAGGAGACCCCGCCGCAGCACAACACCCGGCACACGGCTTCATCGCAGGCTTCGCCTCAGCAGGAAGGGGCCTGAGCATGGCCAACGACACCACCCGCACCATCGAAATCAACGGCGTTCCGGCCGCGGCTGAACCGCGTCCCGGTCAGTGCCTGCGCACGTTCCTGCGGGAGCAGGGCAACTTCGGCGTCAAAAAGGGCTGCGACGGCGGCGACTGCGGGGCCTGCACGGTCCATGTGGACGGCACCCCCGTGCACAGCTGCATCTACCCGGCCGTCCGGGCCGAAGGGCACGCCGTCACCACCGTCGAGGGCCTGGCCCGCACCTGCGGAACGCCCGACGGGGTTTCGTCCGACGCCGGTGCCCTCCACCCGATGCAGCAGCAGTTCCTGGACCGCCAGGGATTCCAGTGCGGATTCTGTACTGCCGGCATGGTGATGACGGCCGCCACGTTCGACGGGGAGCAGAAGGAAAACCTGCCCCGCAACCTCAAGGGCAATCTCTGCCGCTGCACCGGGTACCGGGCCATCGAGGATGCCGTCTGCGGCCATGAGGGGCACCCGGACCCCAAAGGCCCGGGGTCGGGGATCGCCGGCGAGGGCCAGCCCGAGCCCAAGCCGGGCCAGCTTGGCGACGACGTGCCCGCGCCCGCGAGCCTCGCCATCGTGACAGGAAAGGCCCGCTACACCCTGGATGTGCCCGCGGGGGAACTGCCGGGGCTGCTGCACCTGAAGCTCCTGCGGTCACCGCACGCGCACGCCCGGGTGCTCTCCATCGACTCAACCGCGGCCCTGGAAATCCCCGGCGTGGTGGCCGTCTTCACCCACGAGGACGCCCCGGCACAGCTGTTCTCCACGGCCCAGCACGAGCTGTATACCGACGACCCGGACGATACGCGCGTCCTGGACGACGTGGTCCGGTTCATCGGCCAGAAGGTTGCCGCCGTCGTCGCCGATTCCGTGGCGGCGGCGGAAGCCGGCGTGCGCGCCCTCAAAGTGGACTACCAGGTGCTGGACGCCGTCTTCACGCCCGAGGAAGCGATGCGGCCGGGTGCGCCGGCCGTTCACGGCGAAAAGAACGCCAGCACCGCACGGATCAGCCGGCCCGAGCGGAACGTCGTAGCGGAGCTGCATTCTGAACTCGGCAGTGTGGCCGCCGGGTTTGCCGAGGCCGATTTCATCCATGAACAGACCTACCGGACCCAGCGCGTGCAACACACCGCACTGGAAACGCACGCCTCCATCGCCTCGGTCGACCCTGACGGACGGCTCCAGGTCCGCACCTCCAGCCAGGTGCCGTTCCTGGTCCGGCGCACCCTGTCCCGGATCTTTGACCTGCCGGAAGATCAGATCCGCGTAGTGGCCGGCCGCGTGGGCGGCGGCTTCGGCGGGAAGCAGGAAGTGCTATCCGAGGACGTCGTCGCCCTGGCGGCGCTGAAGCTGAGGCGGCCGGTGCAGCTTGAATTCACCCGGACGGAGCAGTTCACGGCCTCCACCACCCGGCACCCGTTCACCATCCACCTCAAAGCCGGCGCCAGCAGGGACGGCCGGCTCACGGCGCTGCAGCTGGACGTTCTCACCAACACCGGCGCTTACGGCAACCATGCCCCGGGCGTGATGTTCCACGGCTGCGGCGAATCCCTGGGCGTGTACAAGTGCGCCAACAAGAAAGTGGACGCCCACGCCGTCTACACCAACACGGTTCCTTCCGGGGCGTTCCGCGGCTACGGCCTGAGCCAGATGATCTTCGCGATCGAGTCCGGCATCGACGAGCTCGCCACCGGGATCGGGATGGACCCGCTGGAGTTCCGCCGGTGCAACATGGTCCTTGAGGGCGACGACATGCTGTCCACCCATTCCGAACCGGAAGAGGACGTCCACTACGGCAGCTACGGGCTGGACCAGTGCACCCGGCTGGTGCAGGACGCACTGGCACGCGGGCTCGAACGGTACCGGGCCGCCGGGCTGGATGACCTTGGCCCGGACTGGGTCACGGGGGAGGGGACGGCGCTGTCCATGATCGACACCGTCCCGCCGCGCGGCCACTTTGCCCACTCCAAGGTCCGGCTCCTTCCGGACGGAACGTACGCGGCCGACGTCGGGACCGCCGAATTCGGCAACGGCACCACCACTGTCCACGCCCAGCTCGCGGCCACCGCCCTGTCCACGACGGCCGGGCGCGTCACCGTGCGGCAGTCGGATACGGACCTGGTGCAGCACGATACGGGCGCCTTCGGCTCCGCCGGAACGGTGGTGGCCGGCAAGGCCACGCTGGCCGCGGCCGAGGAGCTCGCAGTCCGGATCCGGGCATTCGCTGCCGGGATCCGGCAGGTGCAGTCCTCCGGCTGCGTGCTGGAGGATGACGCCGTGGTCTGCGAGGGAACCCGGGTGCCCCTGACCGAAATCTTCCGCGCCGCCGAAGCTGCCGGCGTCGAGCTTGCCACCGAAGGGCACTGGGGCGGGACGCCGCGATCGGTCGCGTTCAACGTCCAGGGCTTCCGGGTGGCGGTCAACACCGGAACCGGCGAACTGAAGATCCTGCAGAGCGTCCAGGCCGCCGACGCCGGCGTGGTGGTCAACCCGCGGCAGTGCCGCGGCCAGATCGAAGGCGGTATCGCCCAGGCCCTCGGCGCTGCGCTGTATGAGGACGTCAGGGTGGACGACGGCGGGAAGGTCACCACGGACATCCTGCGGCAGTACCACATCCCCACCTTCGCGGACGTGCCCCGCAGCGAGGTGTACTTCGCCGAAACCAGCGACAAGATGGGTCCGCTGGGGGCCAAGTCAATGAGCGAGAGCCCGTTCAATCCGGTGGCTCCGGCGCTGGCGAATGCCATCCGGAACGCCACCGGCGTCAGGTTCGCCGAGCTGCCGATCGCGAGGGACAAGATTTACCTGGGTCTGAAGGAAGCAGGCCGGGCGTCGCGCTTGGAGGGGGCCAGCGGCCTATAGCGGCGCCGGGAGGCTACCAGAGAACGGTGGCAAACATCGTGATGGCCCCGGCCCCAAAGAGCACCATGATCAGGCCCGTGGACATCAGGCCTTTGGCAACGACCAAGACCGGTTGCGTGGATTCGGCAGGGTTCGCCGGGTTGAACAGCACCGGAATTGTAGTTCCGATGATCGCCTGGTCGAAACCGTAGTTGTCCGACTGGCCCAGCCAGCGCTTGCCCGTTGAGTCCGTGAATTCGTAGGTCGGGGCGAAGCGGTTCCTGCCGTTGCTGCCGGGTCCGTCCGTGCCATGGAGGTTACCGGTGACCATGGCCGAGGTGCGTGACCACTTGGACACGGCACGGCGCCGTCGAAAGGACGGGGCCAGCGAGAGGCCTATGAGGATCAGGCCGACGACAAGGAACATGCCCGGAACCACCACGAAGATCAGTTTTATGGAGTCCATGGTTCAGCCTGTGAGGACGCCGATAAAGACGAACATGCCCATGAGGACTGCGGCGAAGACAGCAGCCGCAATGCCGAGCACTGCAGTGGATCCGTTCTGGACCTGAAATGACTGGACGGGATTAATTGGGTTGTAGGCCACCTCGACAAACGATCCGGGCATCGGCGGGTTGGCGTTTGAAACCTCCGATTCGCCTGCAAAGAGAGTCCCGTACGGGTCCGCGAACTGGTAGGTGGCGAAGAAGCGCCGGCTCCTTGTTCCGCTGCCGCCGCCGTTGCTCCAGCCTGCAACGCTGCCGGTCACCGTAGCCCGCGCCTTTGGCCAGCTGGCAATCAGTTTTTCGTGGCGCATCGATTTACGATACTGATGGATCAACGTCAACGTGATGCCGACGGCAAACAGCGCCCAGACGGCGTACAGTACGATTTTCAAGTTATTCCCCCGGTTCGAGTCACCAAAAGTATGCCATCCCGGCTCGCACTGGACGGAAGCCGACGGCATATAGTCGGATGATGGAACAGCGGATTTTGGGCAAGACCGGACGGAACGTCTCCATTGTTGGCCTGGGGACCTGGCAGCTTGGCGCGGACTGGGGCAACGTGGACCCCGCGCAGGCACGGGACATCCTGGCGGCGTCCGTGGAAGCCGGTGTCACGTTCTTCGACACTGCGGACGTCTATGGCGACGGACGCAGCGAGCAGGCAATCGGCGCATTCCTTGCGGACAACGCCGGCCTGGACATCACGGTGGCCACCAAGATGGGCCGCCGGATGGAGCAGCAGCCGGAGAACTACAGCCTCGCCAATTTCCGCGAGTGGACGGACCGGTCCCGCCGCAACCTGGGCACGGAGCAGCTGGACCTGGTGCAGCTGCACTGCCCGCCCACCGCCGTGTACAGCAACCCCGAAGTCTATGACGCGCTGGATACTCTCGTGGCTGAAGGTGCCATCCGGAACTACGGCGTGAGCGTGGAGCGGACCGACGAAGCCCTCGAAGCCATCCGGCACGAGGGCACGGCCACGGTGCAGATCATCCTCAACGCCTTCCGGCTCAAACCGCTGGACGTGGTGCTGCCCGCGGCCGAGGCAGCCGGCGTCGGCATCATCGCCCGGGTTCCCCTCGCCTCGGGGCTGCTCTCCGGAAAATACACCGAGAACACGTCCTTCGCGGCGGACGACCACCGGAACTACAACCGCACCGGCTCCGCGTTCGACGTCGGGGAGACCTTCTCCGGCGTGGACTTCGGGCAGGGGCTCAAAGCTGTGGCCGAGTTCGAGGAACTGGTGCCCGACGGCGTCAGCACCGCCCAGGCGGCCATCGCCTGGATCGCGGCGCAGGACGGTGTCAGCACGGTGATCCCGGGCGCCCGGAATGTGGACCAGGCCCGCTCCAATGCCGCCGCCGCGGATGTCACCGGGATTGACGCAACCTTCGACGTCGGCGTCCGCGAAATCTACGACCGCTACTTCCGCGAAGCGATCCACCCGCGCTGGTAGGGCGCAGGACTCTCCAGGGGCAGCCGCACTCCGGCAGCGAGGACGTGACTGATGACCAAACGATCGGACTATAGGGCGGTTCTGGAGTCGCTGCCTCCTGACCGCTGGGTGGCGTACCTGAATGCGGAATCCGGCCTTCCCGGTCCGAGGGGGAACATAGAACTTGCGGAGGCGTTTGCCGATGTGGCTGACCCCGCCATTATCCGAGCGTGTGCTGAGAGCCGCGACGAATACCTGGCGATGTGCGGCGCCGTTGGCTTTGGCCGCTTGCTCGCCGACGGCGAGCCGCACGCCGTGGAGGCGCTGAGGGCGCTGGCAACCGATTCCCGCTGGCGGGTTCGCGAGGGTGTCGCCATGGCCCTGCAGCGGCTTGGCGATGCGAGAATGCCGGCCTTGTGGGCCGTGGCCGCGGAGTGGGTGGATGGCCCACCGCTGGTGCAACGCGCCATTGCGGCCGGTTTCTGCGAACCCCGCCTGCTGAGTGCACCGGACGATGCGCGCCGGGCGTTGGAGGCGCTGGACCGGATCACGGTGTCAGTTGCAGGGTCGGGGGCCGGGACCCGGCACACCGAAGAGTTCCGCGTGCTGCGGCAGGGGCTGGGTTACTGCTGGAGTGTTGCAATTGCGGCTGCACCGGCGGAGGGCTTCGGGCATCTGCAAAGATGGGCCACCAGCGACGACAAGGATGTGCGCTGGATCGTGCGGGAAAACCTCAAGAAGGCACGTTTGGCCAGGGCCGACGCTTCAGCTGCCGAACGCGTGGCCGCCGTATTGGACCGGGCCGGTGAATGAGCGCGTCTTCCATCAACGCTGAGCCGCTCCCCGACGGTTCTGCTGGTTAGTCTGCCGGATACCAGACCCGCACTCCGTCGACGCGCGCGAAGGAGGTCAGGGTGTGGGGTTTGGCGGTTTTTTCCGTCATGATGTCCAGCACCAAGACGCTCCGCACCACGAGCGCATCACCGATCAGTGAGCGGTGGCAACGCCACGGGACGGCTTCCGCGCACATGATGGCCGCATTGTTAGTCCGCCCCCGTTCCAGCAGCTGGCCGATGGCCGTCGAGAATTCTTCGGTCTGCATATAGTCCGCGTAGCCCCGGAAAGATGCGTTTTGCCAGGCCGCGTTGGGGCTGTCCTTTCGGGCGTGCCGCAGGCCGCCGAGGGATGGCATCCGCCGGTAGGTGATCCCGCTGGCACGCAGGCTCGCCGCCAGGGCGTCCCCATTGAACTGGGGATTGTGCCGCGACTTCGGGACGGTGCGCACATCGATCAACTTCCTGACGCCGTGGGCCCTCAGGATGCCGATGAATTCGTCGATGGGATGAGTGGAGTGCCCAACCGTGAAGATGGTCATGTCCGCCATGCCCCAATGCTAAGGCAGCGGAGTGGGGCGGGGACGCGATGAAGCGGCAACGGATATTCTGATGTCCCTACCGAGCTGCCAAACGAAAGGGGCATGGAATGACTTCATCATCCATCAGCGCCTTTGCTGACCGGCTCGCGTCCGTGGCAACGGGGCCCGGGTGCAACAACTTCTTCGATCACGCCGTGCCGGCCAATGCGCAGCGCCGCCGGAACCTGGCGATTTACCTGCAGGAGATGCTGGACCGCGCCCCGAAGGTGCTGCTCGTGGGGGAAGCCCCCGGCTTCAGGGGAATGCGGATCACCGGCGTTCCCTTCACCAACCGCACCATGTTCGAAGGGCCCGCGAACAGCTTCGGGCTGTTCGGGCCGGGAAAGGGCTATGTGCTCCCGGCCGAAGCTGCGGGCATCGCGTCCGAGCCGACGGCAACAGTGATGTGGCAGGTGCTGGCCGAGCTGGACTTCCTTCCCCTGTTGTGGAGCGCCTGCCCCTGGCATACGCATGTGCCCGGGCGGCCGCTGTCCAACCGCACGCCGACGGCTGCCGAGGCAGCGCTCGGAACTCCGTTTTGGCAGGCGCTGACGGAGCTGTTTCGCATCGAAACCGTGGTGGCCGTGGGCAACGTGGCTCACCGCAGCCTGCAGCGGAGCGGGCTGGATGTGCCCAAAATCAGGCATCCCGCCCATGGCGGCAGATCCGGGTTCAAGCGGGGCCTGGAGGAGCTGCTCTCAACTGGGACGCGGCAGTAGGGCGTTCTCCCGGCGGCGGCCCGGGCTGTGGACTAGTTCAGCAGCCGCAACTGGTCCGGCGTATCCAGGTCTTCGCCGCCGGACTGGTCACTGCAGTCCACCAGGTCGATGAGTTCCGGGCGGGCCTGCAGGAAGAGCCGGGCACCGGCGTCGCCCGTTGCTGATTCTGCCGCTTCGGCACGCAGGGCGGCGTCCAGCAGCAGCGGATGGCCGCGCCGGAGGGTGCCGTCCGGGCCGCGGTAGGCGGCGGCAGTCACCCGGCCTGGCCGGTGCGTTGCCAGTACGCGGGCCACGGTTTCCGGGGTCAGGCCGGGCTGGTCCACGAGTGCCATCAGCACTTGGTCTTCAGTGGCCGCCGCTGCAATTCCCAGTCTGAACGAACTGCCCATTCCGGACTCCCAGTCCGGGTTTTCGATGACGGTGTACTGAGCCAGGTCAGTGGTGTCGCGGACCTTCGCCGCGTCGGCCCCGAGGACGATGACCACCTCGCGGCAGCCGCCGTCGAGCAGGACGCCGGCCAGCACTTCCACCAGGGTCCGGCCGCGGAACGGCAGCAGCGCCTTGGGCCCCCGCCCAAGGCGGGTGCCCGCCCCGGCGGCGAGCAGCACCGCCGTCGTCCTCTGCTTGTTCGGATGGGTCATTCCCACACCATATACAAGCGAGTCCCCCACATCACATACGAGTTTTTGTCCAGATAATGGCCTCAAAAGTGCTTCCAAAGCGCATTATCTGGACAAAAACTCCAAAGGAGGACAGCCGGATGGCCTGCGTCAGGCGTCGCCGCCCGCTCCGCCGGTGGTGCCGGCGTTGACGTCCAGGAGCTTGTAGCGGTCCATGGCGTACGACGGCGCGCCCTCCTCCACGTCGCCCCTCGCCGCGAGCAGTTGCAGCGTCTTCACCACGATGGAGTGGGTGTCGTTCTTGAAGAAGCGTCGTGCCGCGGCCCGGGTGTCGGAGAAGCCGAAGCCGTCCGCGCCGAGGGAGGCGAACTGGTGGGGGAGGAACTGGCGGATCTGGTCCGGGACGGCCTTCATGTAGTCCGAGACCGCCACGACAGGACCTTGCGCATCGGCCATCTGCTGGACCACAAACGGGATCCGGGCAGGTTCGCCGGGGTTCAGGAATGCTTCCTCCTCCGCGGCGAGGCCGTCGCGGCGCAGTTCGTTCCAGGACGTGACGGACCAGACGTCGGCGGAGACGCCCCAGTCCTCGGCCAGGATCCGCTGGGCTTCCAGCGCCCACGGCACCGAAACACCCGAGGCCAGGATCTGGCTCTTGGGACCCTCAGCGCCCGACGCCGACACCCGGTAGATGCCTTTTAGCACGCCGTTGACATCGAGGTTCTCGGGCTCGTTTGGCTGGGTGATGGGTTCGTTGTAGACGGTGAGGTAGTACATCAGGTTCTTATCGGATGCAGCTCCGGTTCCTTCGCCGCTTGCGGCAACCTCCGGTCCGTACATGCGCTCGATGCCGTTGCGCATGATGTGGCCCATTTCGTAGCCGTAGGCGGGGTCGTAGGTGACCACTGCCGGGTTGGTGGCGGCGAGGATGGGGGAGTGCCCGTCGGCGTGCTGGAGTCCTTCGCCGGTGAGGGTGGTGCGGCCGGCGGTGGCCCCGATGATGAAGCCTCGGGTCATCTGGTCCGCGGCGGCCCAGAAGGCGTCGCCGGTGCGCTGGAAGCCGAACATGGAGTAG
>NZ_JBFUKK010000019.1:0-81104 GCF_056400885.1 Arthrobacter sp. P4_H3 | reverse complement strand
TGGGATCACTAAGCTCCAACGGCGCCGAACACCCCCGCCGCGGAGTAGTCATCTTCTGGGGCTGCCTCACCGGCGCCGTGGCAGCAGTCATGCTACTGGCCGGCGGCGACAAACCCTCCGAAGCCCTCGCCGGCCTCCAACGAATCACCATCGTCGCGGCGCTACCCTTCGTCATCGTCATGCTCCTGCTCTGCTTCGCCCTCGCCAAAGACCTGCGTCGGGACCCCCTCGCCCTACGGCAACGACTCGCCACAACCGTCGTCGAACGCGCCATCCGCACCGGCGTGGAACAACACGGCGGCGTCCAATTCGAACTGGTCACTAAGCACGACTGCGCCGAAACGTGCCCCGACTCGGACTGTCTGGGAGGGACTCCCACGGGGAGGATCCCAACCGTCCGGACCCAGCATCCGGACCCAGACGGTAAATAGCTGCGCACCTTAAGTAGCAAGCCACCCCGGTGGCACGCGGCTTGTTCCGGCCCGTGCCGCCTAAGCACGCCCACCTCCAACGCATAGCAAAGGTTATCGACATGTCCCAGCACCACGACCAAGAACAGATTCTCCGGGTTAGCAGCGAAGGGAAGGATTTCGTGAATATCCAGTTGGAGTCCTCAAGTCCAGTCACTGTTCGGCTGCAGCTGGATGGGGGCTGCAATTGCCAACACGACAACGGAACCCGCCCCGGCTCGTATGTCGACAGTGACCCCGGTCCACGCTGACTGCGGCGGCGTCGCGCGGCCTCAATAGCAATCCTTGGTGCCCTGGCCATAGTTGCAACAGCCTCTGCGTCTTTAGGTATTCCCGGATGGTGTCCCTGTTCGCCCGACTAACCGTTTGGCCACGGCGATTCCGGCTCCGAGGAACCTACTCTGTGCGGGCCTATCGGGGCAGGCGTACTGCCAACACGAAGGTTCTCGGTGAGTCAGGCAACCGGAGGTTTCCTTGCCGACGGGGCTCTCCCCCGCACACCCGCTCATGGTCAAATAGGAGGGTTGCACCGGCTGTCCGAGTCCGACCGCGGCCTCGGCCATATGGAAGGAAAGCACATGACTGATAGGCAGGAACATCCCCCGGTCCCCACCCCCGGAAGCGCCCAGGGTTTGGACAGCAAGGTTGAGGGCGGCTGCCCGGTGGCGCACGGCAGCGGGACATCGCACGGCAGCGAAAGTGAGAATCCTGCGATCGACGCGCCCCAGCCCAAGGCGCACCGGCCGCGGACCATCGCGGACTGGTGGCCAAACCAACTGGACCTCTCCGTACTCCACGCCCACCACCCGGCGGGCAACCCCCTCGGCCCGGCGTTCAGCTACCGGGAGGAGTTCCAGAAGCTCGACGTCGAGGCACTGAAACAGGACATCACGCAGGTCCTAACCACCTCCCAGGACTGGTGGCCCGCGGATTTCGGCCACTATGGCGGCCTGATGATCCGGATGAGCTGGCACGCCGCCGGCACCTACCGCGTCCATGACGGCCGCGGCGGTGCAGGGGACGGAACCCAGCGGTTCGCGCCCCTCAACAGCTGGCCGGACAACGCCAACCTCGACAAGGCCCGGCGGCTGCTGTGGCCCGTGAAGCAGAAGTACGGCCAGAAGCTCTCCTGGGCCGACCTGCTGGTCCTGGCGGGCAACGTAGCCCTCGAGTCGATGGGATTCAAGACCTTTGGCTTCGCCTTCGGCCGCGAGGACGTGTGGGAGCCTGAGGAAATTTTCTGGGGGCCCGAGGACACGTGGCTCGGCGACGAACGCTATACCGGCGAAGGCAGGATGGCGGACGACGTCGGCGCCACCGAAATGGGCCTGATATACGTCAACCCCGAGGGGCCGATGGGCAATCCGGACCCGGCCGCGGCCGCGGCCTTCATCCGCGAGACCTTCAAGCGCATGGCGATGAACGACGAGGAGACCGTTGCGCTGATCGCCGGCGGCCACACCTTCGGCAAGACACACGGCGCCGGCAGCGCCGACGACCACGTCGGCCCCGAACCTGAGGCCGGCGACCTCCAGGCGCAGGGCCTGGGCTGGCTCAGCACGTACGGGACCGGCAAGGGGGCGGACACCATCACGTCCGGCCTCGAAGTCACCTGGACCGACAAGCCGACCCAATGGAGCAACCGCTTCTTCGAGATCCTGTTCGCGCACGAGTGGGAGCTCACCCAGAGCCCTGCCGGTGCCAAGCAATGGGTGGCCAAGGACGGTCCGAAGATCATTCCGGACGCCCACGATCCGGAGAAGAAGCACCGGCCCACGATGCTCACCACCGATCTCTCGCTGCGCGTCGACCCAACTTACGGGAAGATCTCGCGGCGCTTCCTGGAGAACCCGGACGAGTTCGCGCTCGCGTTCGCCAAAGCCTGGTACAAGCTGCTGCACCGCGACATGGGCCCCGTCAGCCCCAACCTGCTTGGGCCGTGGGTCCCGGAGCCGCAGCTCTGGCAGGATCCCATCCCCGCCGTGGACCACGAGCTGATCGACGAGGAGGACATCGCATCCCTCAAGGCCAGTCTCCTGGACTCCGGCCTGTCCGTCTCGCAGCTCGCCGGCACGGCGTGGGCGGCGGCTTCCACGTTCCGCAAGACCGACAAGCGCGGCGGCGCCAACGGGGCACGGATCCGGCTCGAGCCCCAGCGCGGCTGGGAGATCAACGAGCCCGACAAATTGGAAACGGCGCTGCAGGCCATCGAGGCGGTGCAGGAGCAGTTCAACTCCGGCCAGGCCGGGGGCAAGAAGGTCTCCCTCGCTGACCTGATTGTCCTCGGCGGCTGCGCGGCGGTGGAGAAGGCTGCGAAGGACGCCGGCTTCGCCGTCACCGTGCCGTTCCGGCCCGGCCGCGCCGACGCCGCCCAGGACCAGACCGACGTCGAGTCCTTCCAGTACCTGCAGCCGCGGGCGGACGGGTTCCGCAACTACGTGCGCCACGGCGAGAAGCTCCAGCCGGAGACGCTCCTGCTCGACAAGGCGTACCTTCTGGACCTCTCCGCACCGGAGATGACAGCGCTCGTCGGCGGCATGCGTGCCCTGGGCGCCAACATCGGCGGTTCCGCCCACGGCGTCTTCACCGACAAGCCCCAGGTCCTGACGAACGACTTCTTCATCAACCTGCTCTCCCCGGGCACGAGGTGGAAGGCGTCGGAGGGCGAGGAGAACGTCTACGAGATCAGCGACGTCGCCACTGGCGAGCTGAAGTGGACCGCCACACCGGTGGACCTGGTCTTCGGCTCCAACTCCCAGCTCAGGGCGCTGGCCGAGGTCTACGCGAGCGATGACGCCAGGGAGAAGTTCGTCAACGACTTCGTGGCGGCGTGGGTGAAGGTAATGGAACTCGACCGCTTCGACCTGAACTGAACGATGCCTCCGGGCAAACACCAACGCCCCGCCCTCCATCTACGGAGGGCGGGGCGTTTCGGCAACGAATCGCGGCCATGCGATTTCAGAGATCGTCTTCGGGTCGGGCGGCGAGGATCCGATTCGCGCTGACCTGCAGGATGCCGAGCGACTCCTGGATCAGGGGCGATGCGATGCTGCCCCTGCGCACCGCAGCGACAATGCGGCGCGCGGGCTTCCCCTTGCCCGTGATGCGCAGTCGAACCACGTTTTCGGCGCTACGCAGGGGCGCCAGCCGCGGCAGCAGGCCCACGCCCAGCCCCGCACCCACGAAGGCGATTTGGGTTTCCCATTCAACAGCCTCATGGGCAATCCGTGGTGTCACCCCGACTGCCGTGAAGGCCGCGGTGAATAGGGAATGGTAGGTGGAACCGGCGGCCTCGGTGATCCAGGGTTCCGAGGCCAGCTCTTCGAGCGTCACCGTTTCCCGCGATGCCAACGGATGGTCGGAGGGAATGATCACGTCCAGGGGATCGTCGAGCAGAACGGTCTGCTCGAAGCGCGGATCGTCCTCCACATGGATGTCGGACTGCATGGCGACGATGACCGCGAGGTCGATTCGCTCGGCAACCAACAAGTCGAAGCAGCGGTCCGGGTTGGCCTCGAGCACCTGCACCTCCAGCTGGGGGCGTGTTGAACGCAGGGTGGCGGCCAGCGGCGCGAGCAACTGGGCGGCCGCCGTAGAGAAACCGCCGAGGCCAAAACGGGACTGCACCTGGTCACCGGCCTCCATGGCCGCGGCGCGCAGGCTCTCCCATTCGGCGATGAGCGTGTCCGAGCCCGCTACGAGAAAGCGGCCCGTGGCGGTCAGCCGCACGCCCCTGCCGTCCTTCGTCAGCAGCTGCATTCCAAGCACGCGCTGGAGCTCCCGCAGTTGCGCGGAGACAGCGGAGGGAGAATACCCCGTGAGCTCCGCGGTTGCGCCAATGGTGCCGCACCGGGCAAACACCCGAAGTGTGATGAGCCTCGCATCGATCATGCATCTATTGTGCACGGTTATCTTCCAAATCTTGCGCTTTTGTTGCGGTTCAATCATCCCTAATCTCATGAGTACAAGGTTTTTCGACAACGCCGCTCGCACCCCCATGCAGCCGTGGTCCCGACGAAACACACACTTACCCACGCCTCCCGGGAGGAAACACATGTCTGCTCCAGTCTTGCCCCTCAACTCACGCGGAAAACTCGCTTCTTCCTTGCCTGCAGAGCAGCTGGCGGAAATCAGCGGATTGTTCGAGTTCCGGCGCAAGGGATATTCCCTCGATGCCCCCTTTTACACCGATCCCACGATTTTCAAAATCGACATGGAAGCCATTTTTGGCCAGCACTGGATCTTTGCCGCCAGCATCGCCGAACTGCCGGAGCCGGGCGACTACGTCACCGTCGACTACGGGCCCTACTCCCTGATCGTGCTGCGCAACGACGACGGCGGCGTGAACGTCCTGCACAACGTATGCCGGCACCGCGGCGCCCGCGTCCTGACCGAGCCCGCGGGGTCAACAGGAAACCTGGTCTGCGGCTACCACTCTTGGACATACTCCCCAGAGGGAAATCTCATCCACGCCTCGGCGCCTGGGGAAACGAAGTTCGACAAGGGCTGCTTCGGCCTCAAGCGCGCCCACAGCCGCGTGGTCGCCGGACTCATCTTCGTCTGCATTGCGGACGAACCGCCGGCGGATTTCGACGAAACCGCTAAGATCTTCGAGCCTTACCTCGCGCCCCACGATCTGTCGAAGACGAAAATCGCCTACCAGCAGAACATCATTGAGGAGGGCAACTGGAAGCTCGTCATGGAAAACAACCGTGAGTGCTACCACTGTGACGGCCACCCGGAGCTCGCCTGCTCCCTCTTTCCCACCTGGGGCCTGACGGAGGGCCTGATCCCGGCCCACCTTGAGGAAGTGTGGGACCGCAACAAGGAAGCACAGTCCTCGCTCGAGGAACGTTGCCGCCGCTATGGCCTTCCCTATGAGGTGGTGGAGGAGCTAGACACACGCATAGCTGGTATCCGCATCTCACGGGAATCGCTCGATGGTGAGGGCGAATCGTTCTCTCCCGATGGGCGCAGGCTCTCCAAGAAGCTGCTGGGCGACTTGCGGGACTTCCGCCTTGGCCGCTGCTCGATGCACCTGCAGCCCAACAGCTGGTTCCACTTCCAGAGCGACCACGTCATCACGTTCGGCGTTTTCCCCATCAACGAACACCAGTCCCTGGTGCGCACCACCTGGCTGGTGGCTGACGACGCCGAGGAAGGCGTCGACTACGATCTGGAGAAACTCACCTATACCTGGAAACAGACCAACCTGCAGGACAAGGCGTTCGTGGAGCTGTGCCAGAAGGGCGCCAGCAGCCCCGCCTACGAGCCCGGCCCGTACATGAAGAGCGAATACCAGGTGGAGGCGTTCATCAACTGGTACGTGCAGCGTGTTCAGGAGCACTTGGCATGATTGAACTCCTCACTGAGACGGCAATCCAGGAACCACAGCGCATTCGCGGTCTGGAGATGCCGTGGAACAGGGTGATGGGCAGCACGGAGGGACCCGCCGGCGCCGCCCGCGCGTTGGGTCCTTGGCATCCGCAGGAGTTCATGGCCGAATGTGTCGAGACCGTTCCCGAAGTGGGCGGCATGATGACCTTCGTGTTCCGCCGCTGCGACGGTGCGCCACTGGCATTCCGAGCGGGTCAGTACGTGAACGTCGCCTTTCCCGTGAACGGCGAGGACCAGGATGCGGTGGACCGCAGCTACTCACTGTCCAGTTCGCCCACGCAGCCGTGGACCTTCAACATCACAGTCAAACGCGACGCCACCGGACTGGTCTCACCGTGGGTGCACGAGAACGTCAAACCCGGCACCGTCCTCGAGATGCTCGGACCGGTCGGGGCATTCCACCTGCCCGATGCCGACCGGCGGGCACGGTACCTCTTGCTGGCCGCCGGCGCAGGCATTACCCCCATCATGTCGATGTTGCGGACCATCCACTCCCTGCCCGGAACGGCCGATGTCGTGGTGCTCTACCACGGCGCGGAGGCCGGAGGCTTTGCCTTCCACAAGGAGCTGGCCTACATCGCCTCCGTGGACTCGCGCGTCAAGGTCTTCTATTCCTTGGGCGACCGCAGCATACCCGAGGGGTGGGAAGGGCTCACCGGAAGGCTGACGGCAGCCATGCTTGACGACGTTGCCCCCGATGCTAACGGCCGCCAGGTTTATGCCTGCGGCCCCGAGGGTTACCTGAACACCGCCACCGATCTCCTCAGGAAGGTCGGCGTCGACGACACGTCCATCTACATGGAGTTCTTCTCGGGAGACCGCCAGACGATCCTTGAATACCAGGCGGAGCTCGCGTTCGCAGTGGACATTGCGGAGGAAATCGCCGAGGAAATCGCCGATTCCGCCGAGGACTACTACGAAAGCCAGCCCGCCGCGTTCGGGCTCTACGAGCCCGGCTACGACGCCGAGGGACCCTTGAAGGCCGCGGGGCTGCCCCTGGAAACCGTGGACTCGGACGCGCCCGGTCCCGAAGCCCCCGACGGCGGCTCGGAAGTGCGGCCGGAGGCCGTGTCCCCTGATGCCTCGAGCTTCGACACGGTCGGAACGGGAAGCCTCACCCTGTCCTTCATGCGCACCGGCATCAATGTGCTCATCGATCCCACCGAACACATCCTCGGAGCGGCCCAGCGTGCGGGCGTCAGGATCGGCGCGAACTGCAAGGAAGGCATGTGCGGCTCCTGCAAGGTGGTCAAGCTTTCCGGGGAGGTCGAGATGAACCACCAGGGCGGGATCCGGGCACGGGAAATTGATGCAGGCAAGTTCCTGCCCTGCTGCTCTACCGCGCGCACCGATTTGGTGATCGATGCCTAGCCGCCTCCAGCTGCTCTAGGCCGGACAGCAAACCCCATCTATCGCCACAGCCGGCCTGAACGCCTTCGTTGCCCCGTGGCGATATGCGCTGCACGTATCCATTGACCCAACTTGCTTCACGAAAACTGACCACAACCACCTCACAGGCAGTCTCATGCGACCAGCATCACCGTGAGGGTTCGACCGCCAACCATAGGAGCCATCCAATGTCAGGTAACAAAGCCGTTGCATACAAGGCGCCGGGGATCGTGGAAATCATCGATACCCCGTTTCCCACCTTTGAACTGCAGGCCGGCCCCGGCGTCAATCCCGTCAATGTCGGCCGGAAGGTCCCCCACGGGGTCATCCTGCGCACCGTGAGCACCAACATCTGCGGCTCGGACCAGCACATGGTTCGTGGCCGTACGACCGCCCCGGCCGGTCTCGTCCTGGGGCACGAGATCACCGGGGAAGTCATCGAGACCGGGCCCGACGTCGAGTTCATCAAGGTCGGGGACATCGTCTCAGTCCCCTTCAACATCTCCTGCGGGCGCTGCAGGAACTGCAAGGAGGGTAAGACCGGGATCTGCCTGAACGTGAACCCGGACCGTCCCGGGTCCGCCTACGGCTATGTCGACATGGGCGGATGGGTCGGCGGGCAGGCGGAGTTCGTCCTGGTCCCCTACGCGGACTGGAACCTGTTGCGGTTCCCTGATCGGGACCAGGCCCTGGAGAAGATCATGGACCTGACCATGCTCTCGGACATCCTCCCGACCGGTTTCCACGGGGCCGTCACGGCAGGTGTCGGCGTCGGGTCCACCGTCTATGTTGCCGGGGCCGGTCCCGTGGGGCTTGCAGCGGCGGCCAGTGCCCAACTGCTGGGGGCCGCGGTGGTCATCGTGGGGGACCTCAATGAGGATCGCCTGGCCCAGGCCCGATCCTTTGGCTGCGAAACCGTCAACGTGGCCAACGGCGACCCGGCTGACCAGATCGAGCAGCTTCTCGGCGTCCGGGAGGTCGACGCCGGGATCGACGCGGTCGGTTTCGAGGCCCGCGGACACGGTGCCGGGGCCCAGGAGGCGCCGGCTGCCGTGCTCAATTCGCTGATGGACCTTACCGCCGCCGGCGGGTCCCTGGGCATTCCCGGCCTTTATGTCACCGGGGATCCGGGCGCCGCGGACGAGGCGGCCCAGAAGGGCAGCCTGTCCCTGTCCCTGGGCACCGGCTGGGCGAAGTCCCTCTCCTTCGCGACGGGCCAGTGCCCGGTAATGAAGTACAACCGGCAGCTGATGATGGCGATCCTGCATGACAGGATCCAGATCGCCAAGGCGGTCAATGCCACGGCCATTTCGCTCCAGGATGCCCCGCGGGGGTACGCGGAATTCGATGCCGGAGCCGCCACGAAGTATGTCCTGAACCCGAACGGCTACCTCAGCAACTAGTCCAAGGTCAGGAAGGGGGTTCCCTACAGGCAGGCTAGAGCGGTCGTTGCATCACCCAGACCGTGTGGGTGGTGCAATGACCGCGTCGTCTTTGACAATGAAACCACCCGTCGATGATCTCCGGCGCTGGAGCGCAGGCAAAGACCCCACCTTCGACGCGCCCAATCCAAACACCCACCGCAGCCTTGAAGTGTTTATCGTTTGTCGTTATGTTAATGACAAACGATAAACTATGTCTTGAATTGGGGATGGACCATGGCAACTACGTTTGCTCATTTGGACCGCAAGGTCGCTTTGCTGTTCGCGATCGTATTTGGACTTGCGGCGCTCAGCATCGCCGTCGCGGCGGTTGTAGCTGTGTTCGCAGGACTGGTGAGCACTCCGCTGCTGAATGTGCCGCTCACGAACCTGGCGACGCCGGCGCTGGGTGAGGGCAACAGTGAAGTCCTCCAGGCCGCGTATGCCACAGCCGAAGTGAAGCCGACCAGCCTCACCCCGACTGAACGCTCTTTGCTGCTCGGATCAGGACTCCTGGGCGGTCTTGCCGGGCTGTTGTCCGCAGCGACTCTGGGCCTGGTCAGTTGGTCCGTGTACCGCGGCACAGGCTTCGGCAAGCAGTTGGCCCGCGCGGTCGGCATCTCGGGCCTCGCCGTGATGACCTGGGGGCTCCTGGGTCCGTTTATGGACGCCATCGCCCACCACTCGATCCTGAGCCGGATCGCGTTGCTTCCGGCACGGGAAACCGGGGCCTTCTTCCTCATGGAACTGGATGTGTGGCCGGTCGCGGTTGGACTCGGCGCTGCTGCTCTCGCGAGCATGTTCGAGACGGGCCGGCGTCAGCAGCTGGAATTGGACGGGCTGATCTGATGGCCCCCGCACCAGATGAAGAGCAGCGGATACATTGCAGGCTGGATGAGCTCCTCGCGGCCCGGGGCATGACATTGACCCAGCTCAGCCAGCGGGTAGGCGTCAGTCTCGTCAACCTGTCCGTGCTGAAAAACGACCGGGCGCGTGCGATCCGCTTTTCCACACTGTCCGCGATCTGTGATGTTCTCGACTGTGCGGTCGGAGACCTGCTGATCGTCACGACCTCGTAAGGGCGCGTGATGCGGGCCATGTGGTCCCCGGTCTCTGGTCAGTATTCGCCCATTCCGGTCGGGAGCCTGCGGATCCGACGGGCGCGAAACAACGACGACGCATGACCACAGGTTCAGAGCCCAAGTCAGCGGCACTGCTGCAACAACGAAGGACAGACAGCAAGGCCAAACGACAAGCAGTCCTCGCTACGCTTGCGGCAATGGAACGCACGCGCACGCCCATCACGGTCGCGGAGGCAGCACCCGGAGAAACGAACCCCTTCTTCTCCGCCTCAAGTCGAACGTGACCTTCTGCGCCAAGAGAACCAGCGGCTCCGTGACGAGATCAGAAGAAGCCAGCAGCGCATCCCGGAACTACTCGGGGACCAGCTCGATGGTTCGGACGCGCACTCCCAAACCATCCGAGTTCAGGAATTGACGGACAGAACACCACCCCCTCCCGTAAAGCGAGCGAGGCGGGTTTGTGTCTCACCCGTCCATGGCATGGTCTGTAACAGGCCTGAGCTTATGCTCCCTTACTGCACGACGGCGAAGCTCACCAGGGCGGCCACTTCACCTTCTGCAAAGAGGGCGAGGGCGGTACTGGATTCCGCCGGAAGGATTTGACCATGACCATGCCAGGAAGCCGAAGCCGCCACGCGGCCGCCCCTGCGCAACCTCGGCGCATCCGGTCCACAATTCCCCTTTGACACAAAAGCGTGGCAGGCATCGAATGACGCCTGCCACGCTTTCGGCCTGGCGTGGACTCCATGAGCACCAGCCTCTCGCAAGAGGGGAATCCGGCGGCGCCCTCATTCATGCGCCTTGGCAGGCAGCCTAGATCACGGACGGAGCCTGCGCGGGACGGCGAATACGACCGCCGCACCGATGACGGCAAAGATCGCGAACATGTAGAAGTTCAGCTGCCAACCGAGTGCCAGGCTGGCAACGGCGCCGCCGATGATCGGGCCGCAAATTGCCCCGACCCTGCCGACTCCCAGCGACCAGCTCAGGGCGGTTGCGCTGAGCGACTGGGGGTAGTGGGTTGCACAGTAGCCGCCGACCAGGATCTGCGTGCCTACCGAGCCAAGACCGGCGAAGGCGACGATCACCAGGAGCGCGGCAAGCGGCAACTGGAGGGTCAGCATGAGGATGGCCACGAAGGCCAACACGAAAGAGGCCGTGACGACCTTCTTGATCCCTATCCGGTCCGCGATGACGGAAGCACTCACGGACCCGACGATGGCTCCGGCGTTCAAGACGAGCAGGAACGTCAGGGAATCCCCCAGATTGAAGCCGGCCTGCCGCATGATCTGCGGCAACCAGGTGTTCAGGCCGTAAACGAGGAGCAGGCCGCAGAAGTTTGCCATGGCAAAAAGAATGGTCGACAGGATGAACTTGCTGGAAAAGATCGTTCGGAGGCTGGATTTCCTGGCCGGACCTTCTGCCGCATCCTGGGACGAAACGATATCCGAGTAAACCAGTCCATAGCGCTTAGCCGTGTCCTTCGCTTCCTTGGTGCGGCCGCTGCGGGCGAGGTAGGCCACGGAATCGGGCAGCAGCTTCCACGCCACCGGCAGAAGGGTCACCAGCGGCAAGGCGCCGATAGCGTACAACCAACGGAATTCAATGTGCGGCAGGAGGTTGATCGCCAGAAGGGACGCCCCGACGCCGCCGACGGAATAGCCGCTGAACATGAGGGCGTTGGCAATTTGCCGCCGCTCTTTGCGGGCGTATTCAACCGTCAAGGCGATACAGGTGGGAACAACGCCGCCAAGGCCGAGTCCTGTGAGAAAGCGCAGTGCGCCGAATATTTCGGCGGACGGCGCGAAGGCGGTGATCAGCATGCAGATCGAAAACACCGTGATGCTCGCCAACATGATCCGGCGTCGGCCAAGCCTGTCTGTGAGTATCCCGACGGACATGGTCCCGAGCAGCATGCCGATGAGGGCAAGGCTGCCGATGAGGCCTGCTTGGGCCGTGGTGAGTCCCCATTCCTGATACTTCAGGATGGAGGGAACGGTGGAGCCGAAGATGACGAGGTCGTATCCGTCAAAAACGATAGTGACAAAACAAAGAAGGAGGACCGTGCGCCCCTTCCAGGCCGGGGCGGCCTCGGTTCTTGTTGCCGTTGGCAGTGACTGCGCCATGGATGCCTCTCGTTCTCACGATGCGGTATGTGGTGTGAATCACGCCAATGATGACACGGATTGTTTACGACAGTAAATAGTTCTCCATACTTGAGTCGTAACGATCGTTAGAAATACGTCATAGAAAGGAGCTATCGCCGAAGGCTTTCGGACGGCAGCTCGCCAAACGTGTCGAGGTAGAGAGCCGAGAAACGGCCCTGGTGCGAGAAGCCGCAGCGCTCGGCGATTGAAATGATGGTCTCCTGCCCGGGCTCCGCCGCAAGGAGCATTTCCCGGGCCCGATCCAGCCGGACCCTCCTCAGCAGCTCCGACGGCGTTGCCCCGACTTCGGAGCGAAGGGCCAACTGGAGGGTTCGCACTGAAACCCCGAGATTCTCAGCTATGTCCGGCACTGCGAGCTCCTCGGAAGCGTGCCGTTCAAGGAGGTCGCGGAACCGCCGGATCAATCGACTCTCCGAATCCGGAGCGAGTCCTTCCTCCTTCCCGGCCGTGTTGTCCATTGCCATAAGCAGTCGCGACAGCATGGTGTCCACGAGGAGCCTTTGGACAAAGACGGGAGCGGCGCTGGATGCCGGACTGATCATGTCGTCATGCAGTTCGACGACGGATCTCAGGAATGCCCGCCCCGCCGCACCGGTCAGGTCCATCGCATAGCCGAGCTTCACACCGTCACGCGGCTTGTCCCCATAGAGCTGTTCAGCCACCGAGGCAAGCGCAAGGCGCCTGACATAGACAATCAAATGCGGAGTGCCAATATCCCACGTCATCGAAAAGGGACGGTCGACCGGCGGAACCGTTGCCGTTCTGGGACTGGATTCGACCGCGAATGAGCCCACGTCCATGTGCGCATGGCCGGCGAGGGGAATCTGGACCAGGTGGAAGTTCTCCAAGCCCTGGGGATTAATGCGGACCTCCGCGCCGTAGTCCAGATACTCGATTCCGACGTCGCCCCGATGGAGGGACCGCAGTTTCATGTCCACAGACTTGGCACGGGCCTGCGGAACCAGATCATGGCCACAGAACAACTCGGCAACCTTCTGGTGGGCATCATCGACATCCGTGGTGGCCACGGTGGGGCGGCCCCTTAAGACGTCGCGCGGGAGGATCTTCACCATCGCGCACCTGACTTCCCCGGTTTCGTTTTTCGGATGAGCCCTGCGCCAACTGGATATACCGGTTTTCAGGGTGTGAATAGAGTCACTTTTAGAACAAGTATGACGCACGTCATGGAAATGCAACAACGGAACCCGTTGGAAGGGGTGAGCAGAGATGAAGAACGTCAAGCTCGTACACGAACGGCGCATGGAATGGGAACGGACTCACCCGAAGCCCGCACACAGGCCCCCCGCCAAGTAGCCAATCCCTCGGGTATGACCAACGCCGTGCGCAAGAAACCCAACTAATCCCACAGATTCACCACGAAAGGTTTTGACCATGTCAGGACTCAAAGGCAGGACCGCAATCGTCACCGGCGGCGTAACCAAGATCGGCCGCGGCGTAGTCGCGGCGCTCCGCGAGGCAGGTGCTGCTGTCGTCGTTGCCGACATCGATGCAGACGGAGGCGCCCAGCTCCACACCCTGGGCGACGGCGTCAGCTTTTCGCACACCGACATCACGGATGACTCGGCCGTGTCCAAGCTGATGGGTGACACCGCAGCATCGCACGGCGGCATCGATATCCTCGTGAACCTGGCATGCACCTACAAAGACGACGGGGCGGCGTCCGACCGGAACGATTGGCTCGAAGCGCTGAACGTCAACGTCGTGAGCGCAGTCATGGCAAGCAGGGCCGCGCGACCGTACCTGAAGGCGTCCCAGCGCGGAGCCATTATTAATTTCACCTCGATTTCCAGTTCCGTCGCCCAGACAGGGCGCTGGCTCTACCCGGCGGGCAAGGCCGCGCTCGTTCAGCTGACCCGGAGCATGGCAGTGGATTTCGCCGAAGACCGCATCCGTGTCAACTCGGTCAGTCCGGGATGGGTGTGGAGCAACATCATGGACTCCCTGACTAATGGAGACCTTGAAAAGACGGATGCCGTGGCGGCACCCTTCCACGTTCTAAAGCGGGTGGGACGGCCGGAAGAGATCGGAGCCGTGGTTGCCTTCCTCGCCAGCGACGCGGCCAGCTTTGTGACCGGTGCTGATTGGGCGGTCGACGGCGGGTACTCCGCCTTGGGGCCGGAACGCGCCGAGGAAACCATTCCCTTACTCGCCGCTGAAACGAGGTGACGATAAATGAACGACTTCAAAACCGTCCACACGGGCCTCCCCGGATGGGAACAAACCCACCCCGAACCCGCCCCGAGGCCGGGTCAAATAGCCACTCCCCCATTCATTCACGGATGCCGACACAGTAGAAAGACAAGGGCAACAACATGACGCAACGCCACATCACCATCATCGGAGCGGGACAATCAGGCCTGCAGCTGGGCATTGGTTTGCTCAAAGCCGGCTTCGCAGTGACCACAATATCCAACCGCACGGCCGAAGAAATCCACGAAGGCAAGGTCTCCTCCAGCCAGTGCATCTTCCACAATGCACTGGAACACGAGAGGGCGCTCGGCCTGGACTTCTGGCCCGAGGCTCCTACGGTTGATGGAATCTCCTTCACGATTCCGCACCCTGACGCCGCAGGGCAGATGGCCATCAGCTGGGCGTCCCGCCTCGACGACCCGGCGATGTCCATTGACCAACGCGTCAAATTCCCCCGGTTCATGGACGAGTTTGTGGCCCAGGGAGGCGAGCTCGTATTCGAGGACGCCGGCGTCGAGGAACTCGAACGCTATGCCCTGACCTCCGACCTTGTCATTGTGGCCGCCGGCAAGGGAGAAATTGCACAGCTCTTCACCCGCGACGCCGAGCGCAGCGCCTACGACGCACCCCAACGTGCATTGGCCTTGACCTACGTGAACGGAATGGAACCCCGGGCAGAATTCTCGGCCGTTTCCTTCAACCTGATTCCCGGGGTCGGCGAATACTTCGCTTTCCCCGCCCTCACCACAACCGGCCCCTGCGAGATCATGGTGTTTGAAGGCATCCCCGGCGGGCCCATGGACTGTTGGCAGAGCCTGACGCCCGCGGAGCACCTGGAAAAGTCCAAGAACATCCTGAAGCAGTACCTGCCGTGGGAAGCTAGCCGCGCCGCCGACGTCGAACTGACCGACCCTAACGGCTTCCTGCAAGGCCGCTTTGCCCCCACCGTTCGGCATCCCATTGCCACCCTGCCCAGCGGCCGGATCGTCCTGGGCCTTGCCGACGTCGTGGTCCTTAATGATCCCATCACCGGCCAGGGCTCCAACAACGCCAGCAAATGTGCGGCCTCGTACCTGCAGAGCATCAAGGAACACGGCGATGCCTCCTTCGACGCAGCCTTCATGCAGGCCACATTCGAAGCGTATTGGAACTATGCCCAGCACGTTGCGCAGTGGACTAACGCCCTTCTGGCTCCCCCGCCCCCGCACGTTCTCGAGCTCCTGGGAGCCGCCGGCCAGTCCGCCGAAATCGCCCACCGCTTTGCCAACGGTTTCAACAACCCGCCGGACTTCCAGGAGTGGTTCATGTACCCGGACAAGGCAGCAGCGTACCTTGCAAGCGTGAACTCCGTACCAGCGACCTGATTGTCGCTCCAATGCCCAGGCAACAACGTCCTTCGAAGGAAGACTAGAGATGCGAAAGATCGCAATCGTCGGAGCCGGCGAATCCGGCGCCCAACTGGCCTTGGGCCTGCAGCGGGAGGGGTACGCAATCACACTGTTCTCCGACCGCTCGGCAGCCCAAATCCGTACCGGCAAGGTCATGTCCAGCCAATGCATGTTTCCCACCGCCCTCGCCGCGGAAGCACAGCTGAGTTCAGCTCTGACAAACCTGTATGACGAAGAAGCTGTGCCCGCAATCAACGCCATACGGTTGCGTGTTGAAGGCGAAGCCGGCGGTGATTCCATCGACTGGGAAGCGCCCCTTGACGGAACCGCCCACTCAGTGGACCAGCGGATCAAGAGTGCAGCCTGGATTGAAGCTTTCGTGGCCGGAGGCGGCGATTTCCGCATAGAGAAGGTCACGGCGCGCATGCTGGAGGAGCTATCACGTGACTACGAACTCGTCATCGTCAGCACCGGCAAGGGCGAGATAGCCCAGATCTTCCCCAAGGACAGGTCCAAGTCCCCGTTCGATCGGCCGCAAAGGGTCCTCGCCCTGAACTACGTCTTGCTGGATGCACCAGCCGGCGAACCGGCCGAACAGCCCAGTGGCAGCATTCGCATGTCAGTAGTCCCGGGCGTCGGGGAATTCTTCACCTTTCCCGGCCTTACCGTGTCCGGGCCTTGCCAAATGATGGTCTTTGAAGGGGTCGTAGGCGGCCCGATGGACAAGTGGGCCGATGTTGCAAGTCCGGAGGGACAGCTGAGCCGCTCGCTGGAAATCCTGGAGGAGCACTTCCCCCACGAGGCGAAGAACTTCGCCAACGCAACGCTCACCGATGACGGGGCAACTCTCCTTGGCCGGATCACCCCCACTGTCCGTTCTGCTGTGGGCGAGCTGGGCAATGGCAACCTGGTCTTCGGCCTGGGCGATGCCGTGCTGCTCAACGATCCATTGACGGGCCAGGGGTCCAACAATGCGACGCTGGCCGCCAAGTACTACCTGGATTCCATCGTCCGGCGGGGGCAGCAGCCTTTCGACAAGCAGTGGATGGAACGCACCTTTGACGAATTTTGGCGGGGCTGGGGTCAGTGGGCGGTGGCGTGGACGAATGACATGCTCAAAACCCGGCGGGAACACCAGCAGGCTGTGCTGGCCGAAGCGGCAGAACATCCGGCGCTGGCGGCGAGCATTGCGGGAGGCTTCGATGATCCTCGCACGTTCTATCCCTGGTGGTTCGATCCCACTGCCGCCGGTGAGTTTGTGCAGGCATGCAAGGACGAAGATTCGTCAGCTTTTGATCTGAGGGATTTCAGGGGTGCCCTGGGCCAGTTCGCCACGGGCGTCACCGTAGTCACCACGCTCGGCGTCGATGGACGGAAGGTGGGAATGACCGCCAATTCCTTTACGTCCGTTTCGATGGAACCACCTTTGGTGTTGTGGTGCCCCAGCAAGCGGGCCCCCAGCCTTGCGGACTTCGAGGAATCCACGCATTTCGCCATCAACATCCTCGCGAGCGACCAGCACGTCCTCTCGCGCCAGTTCGCCACCCCGTCAACCGACAAGTTTGCTGGCGCGGAAACTTCTGAGGGAATCGCCGGGATTCCGCTGCTGGACGGTGCTGTTGCCACATTCCAGTGCCGGACGGTCTCACGCCACGATGCCGGCGATCATGTCATCTACGTCGGCGAGGTCGAGAAGTACGAGAATGCTGGAGGGGATCCCCTGCTGTTTCACAGCGGAAAGTACCACGCAGCCACCAATCACCCGGACTTCTGAAAGGACAGTGCCCTCCATGGACGATTCGATCGACATTGCCATTATTGGTTCGGGGATCAACTCCCTGGTGGCCGCCGCGGAGCTGGCGATGGCCGGGAAGGGCGTCTGCCTCATTGAACGGGCCGACAGGCTCGGCGGCTTCATCCATTCAGCGGAACGGACCCTGCCCGGTTTCATCCACGATTCCTTCTCCTCCTGGCATCCTTTGTTTGTTTCGGGAGGCGCTTACCAAGAGCTGGGAGGCGAGCTGCATGCCAGGGGTTTGGACTATTGCAATGCCGACGGCGCCGTGACGGCCAGCGTGGCGGCCGACCCGCGGACAGGGCGCCACCGGGTCGTCGTTGCCCATCGCGATCCGGGGCTCACGGCTTCGGCTTTGCAGGCCCGTGGGGATGAGGGCGCGTACCTGGCGATGCTGGAAGATCTCGGCCGCAATGCGGGCACCATTTTCGGTGCGTTCGGCGCTGAACTGCGATCTGTCAAGGAGGTGGTGAAGATTGCCGCCGGCGCCCTGAAACGGGGGAAAGTCAAGGGTACCGAGGCTTTCGTGCGGGATTCGGTGATGAGCGGCCGCAATTACCTCCGCAGCCGGTTTGACGGATGGGAAGCCGATCAGCTGTGGTCTCCGTGGCTTCTTCATGCCGGTCTCGGCCCGGACCAGGCAACCGGGGGCGTCATGCTTCCGGTCATGGCCTTGAGCATGCATGGCCATGGTCTCCCGGTGGTCAAAGGCGGCGCCTCGAACTTCATTGCAGCTTTCGAGGCCCTCCTGAGGGATAACGGCGTCCGGATCATGCTGGACACCGAAGCCGAGGAAATCCTGGTCGACTCCAAGGGTGTCATGGGTGTGAAGACCTCCGGCGGCCTGGTCAATGCCCGGACTGTCCTGGCGAATGTGTCTCCCCAGGCCTTGTATTCCAGGCTGTTGCGTCGGCCACCCGCCGGGTTGGCCGACGCAGCGGCGCGCTATCAGAACGGCCGCGGGGCAATGCAGATCCATCTGGCCCTGAGCAGGCCGGTCCAATGGCTGGATCCCCGCTTGGATACGGTGCCCCTGATTCACCTGAGCAACGGTTCCGACAGCACAGGTATTGCCTGTGCCCAGGCCGAGGCCGGGCTGTTGCCTACGGAACCTACCGTCGTCGTCGGTCAACAATGCGTCCTGGATCCCTCCAGAGCGCCGGCAGGCAAAGCGACGCTGTGGCTGCAGCTGCAGGAAGTGCCGTGCACGCCGGTGGCGGACGCCGCAGGGGCGCTCGATGTGGACGGTGGCTGGTCACCCGAGCTCAAGGAACAGTACATGGAGCGCGTCCTGGCCAGGCTCGAACAGTTCGCACCGGGCACCAGGGCATCCGTTCTGGCCTGGGACATCCTCGCACCGACCGATCTTGCCACGGAAAATCCCAATGCCGTCAACGGCGATCCCTACGGCGGATCAGCGGAACTCTTCCAGAACCTCCTCTGGCGGCCCTTCCCCCAGGCCGCGAACCACAAAACCCCGGTCAAGGGCTTGTGGCATATCGGCGCGTCCACCCACCCCGGCCCCGGGCTATCCGGCGGATCGGGGCATTTGGTGGCCCAAAAACTGAAATGAACCCATACATCAACCCGACAGGAGAACAATGTCTGTTCTAAATGAGCTCACCGCAGCCTTGTCATCCGGCGCCATCAACGTCGTCGACCTCACTACGCCGCTCAGCGGTGATACCCCCATTCTGAATCTTCCCCAACCACTCGCCAACACGGTTGGACTGTCCCTGACGCCCGTCAGCAATTTCGACGACGCCGGACCCGCCTGGGCGTGGAACGACGTCACTGTGGGCGAACACGCCGGGACACACCTGGACGCTCCCGTCCACTGGATCACAGGCAAGGACGGGAAGTCCGTCGACCAGATCGAGCCACACCGCCTGGTGGGGCCGGCCGTGGTCATTGACAAGACCGCCGAAGCTGCACGGGACGCCGACTTCCTGCTGGAGCCGGAACACTTCGAGCGGTGGCAGCAGGAGCATGGCCCGTTCCCGGAAAACTGTTGGGTGATCTTCCGCACCGGCTGGTCCGCCCGCGGCGCTAACGCCGTGGACTTCATGAACGCTGACGACGCCGGTCCCCACACTCCCGGCGTCTCTGCGGCAGGTGCCAAATGGCTTGCGGGGAACGCCTCCATCAGCGGCTTCGGCGTGGAAACGGTGGGCATCGACGCCGGGCAGGCAGCCACGCTCGACCCCATGTTCCCCGTGCATTCATTCCTTCTGGGTGCTGACAAATACGGTGTGACGTCGCTGCGGAACGTTGAGCGCCTCCCCGTCACAGGAGCGACGCTGGTGGTTGCCCCCCTGCCCATTGTCGGCGGAACCGGCAGCCCCAGCCGGGTCTACGCACTGGTCGAGGCCGCAGCATCGGAGCAGAGCGCATGAGCGGGGAAGTAAAAGTCTCCACCCTGGTGGGCCAGACGCTGGCGAAGCTTGGCGTCGGCCACGTCTTCGGTGTGGTGGGCAGCGGCAACTTCGATGTCACCAGCACCCTGATGAAGGCCGGAATTCCGTACACCGCGGCCCGCCATGAAGGCGGCGCGGCCACCATGGCCGACGCCTACTCCAGGATGTCCGGCAAAGTGGGCGTCGTGACCACGCACCAAGGCTGCGGACTGACCAACGCCATCACCGGCGTCGGAGAAGCTGCGAAGAGCCGCACGCCCATGATCGTGCTAACTGCCGACACGCAGGCGGCAGCCATCCGGTCCAACTTCAAGATCGATCAGGACGCCCTGGCCCGCAGCGTCGGCGCGGTGGCCGAGCGGATCCACTCCCCCGAAACGGCCGTCGCGGATACGGTCCGGGCTTTCCGCACCGCAGTGAACGAGCGCCGGACCGTGGTCCTCAGCCTGCCGCTGGACGTCCAAAGCGGAACCGCCGCAGACACGGTGAGCGCCGTCGTCGTACCCGTTCGGGCCCCGATCCGTCCGAATGCCGGCGCCGTCAATGAGCTGGTGGAACTGATCTCGCAGGCGGAACGTCCCGTGTTCGTCGCCGGCCGCGGCGGGAGGGAGGCCCGGGATTCCATCCTGGACCTGGCCCGGCACGCCGGGGCCCTTGTGGCTACTTCGGCCGTGGCCAACGGCCTGTTCAACGGAGATTCGCACAATCTGGGCATCTCCGGCGGCTTTTCCTCTCCGTTGACCGCCGAGCTCATCACGTCAGCGGACCTCATCGTCGGCTGGGGATGCGCGCTAAATATGTGGACTATGCGTCACGGCCGCCTGATCTCCCCCGGAACAAAAGTTGTCCAAGTCGACGTCGAAGATTCCTCGCTGGGCGCCAACAGGCAGATCACCCTGGGCGTGCTGGGCGATTCCGCCCTCACAGCCGACAATGTGCTGGACGGCCTGCGCAGGATCCAACCTTCCGCGGCGGAAAAATACCGCACCGAGCAGAATGCCCTCGCTATCAAGCAGGGCGCACGGTGGCGGGACGTGGAAACACCGGACCTCAGCACTGCGACATTGATCGACCCGCGGGTAATCAGCCGGCAACTCGATTCGCTCCTTCCTGCAGACAGGATCGTGGCAGTGGATTCGGGCAACTTCATGGGTTACCCCAGCCAGTATCTGGCGGTACCGGACGAGTTCGGCTTCTGCTTCACGCAGGCCTTTCAGGCCATCGGCCTTGGGCTCTACACGGCGATTGGAGCTGCCGTTGCGCGGCCTGACCGGCTACCGGTACTGGGCTCGGGCGATGGTGGATTCCTGATGGGCATTAGTGAACTGGAAACGGCCGTCCGGCTCAAACTGCCGCTGGTCTGCATCGTCTACAACGACGCCGCGTACGGCGCCGAGGTCCACCACTTCGCTGGGTACCACCCGCAAGAGGAGCTGGCCAGCGTGTCGTTCCCGGAGACGGACATCGCGGCGATCGCCAGGGGATACGGGGCCGACGGCGTCAATGTCCGGACGCTTGACGACCTGGAACCAGTGCGGGAATGGGTTGCGGCCTTCCGCGACGGCCGGCAGGACCGGCCGTTGGTGATCGATGCGAAGATCGCCTCGGACGGTGGCTCCTGGTGGCTGGCCGAAGCTTTCCAGGGACACTGACCCCACCGGGTCCGGGGACCGGGACACGTGCGAAGGGGCTGGGGCATGACATGCCCCAGCCCCTTCGCAGCGTGGCCTAATTCGATCCGACGACGGAGATCGCGTAACGCTGGGCCTTAGGTCCCAGCAGCGCATGCAGCTTTGTGAAGAGCTCCTGGGCGGCCAGTCCGTGCCAGTTGTCCGGCAGGTATTCCTCGGGAAGCCCGGGGTCCATATAGGGCAGCCGCCGCCACTGCGTGACCATGGGAACATAATCAGCAAAGGCCTGCTTCAGCAATTCAGGCGACTCGGCATCTCCTTCACGCTTCTCCCACCGCTGGAGTACGGGTTGGTGCCGTTGCAGGAAATCCGTGTAAAGGGCCTCCAAAGAGGGCAAGTCCCACCATTGACCCACCTTCTCCTCGATGTGGCCTCCAGTAAGATGCGTTGCCTTAAAGAGGTCGACGTATTCCATGAGCTCGGCCCGCCGAAGCTGCTGCTCCACTTCATCCGCAAGATTCCCGGGAGCGATCCACAGTCCCGGGGAGACCTGTCCGCAGCCGACCCGGGTCAGGATGGTCCGGAGCCGGTGCCTTAGGTGCCTTTGGGCCTCGGGGACGGAGAAAGACGCCAGGAGCCAGGCGTCGTCTTTTTGGGCGCGGCGGGGAGCGAAAATCCGTTCATCTCCGGCGCTGAACACGTCTTCGAGTTCCGGTGAGAGCTTATAGGCCGCAGAGCCTCCACGCTTCAGGCTGACAAGGACTCCGCGCTTCTTGAGCCGCGATACCGAAGACCGCACGCCGGCTGATTCAACCCCCAGGTCCCCCAGGAGCTGGATGAGGTCCGCAACCGCAAACGTGCCGTCCTGGTTACGGGCATACAGGCCGTACACGGTGACGATCAGGTGTTGATGGCGCGGCGTGGGAGCAACGTCAGGAACGGCTTCGGCCTTGGCCATTCAGCGCTACCTCTATTTGTTCGGGGACTGATTTACAGTCATAGGCTACATCCCCGACGGGCTGCGGACTCACGACGTGCCTGCAATACCGCGGCCGCGATGGAAAGCCGGCTAGATGAAGTTCAGGCCGACCCAGGGCGACGCCACGGGCGTGGTTCCCCCGAACACAGACCGGAACTCTTCATCGAGCAGGGCGCCCATGGTCAGTTCCTTTGTATTTTCCCTGGTTTCCTCAGCGCGTAATCCGGACATCTTGTCTCCTAGTGAAGGCATGTGGAGCGGATCACCACTTGTGTCCGCCAAATCATGCATCTTGAACCAATTTTATCTCGCTAGCATGACGCTCGTAAAGAGATCAGCATAAGATTCTATTAGATAAAATTTGCGAACGTCATGGTTCTGATATATTCGTGGAATCCGGATCATCGAGAGGAGCCCGCCGTGGACCGCCTGTCCCGAACGAGTCCCCGCGCCAGCGTGGAACGCACTGTTGAGTGGGTGGATACGGATGCTTCCGGCCACCAGCACAACTCGGCAGTGATGCGCTGGGTGGAGTCCGCCGAGGCCGAGCTATTCCTTCGCACCCTCAATCTGCCCGACTACTTCCCGAGTGTTCCTCGCATTCACCAGGAGATCCACTTCAAGGCCAAGCTGTGGTTCGGGCAGCGGATCACCGCGACCGTGGGCATATCCAAGCTCGGCAGGACGTCGATGACGTATGCCTTCGAGATCCAGGGCCATCCACACAATGGCCTGGCCGGCGGCCTGGCCGCTTTTGGAACTGTGACGGTGGCCCATGTTCCGCCGGGCTCAGCCAAAGCGCAGCCTTGGCCAGCCGCCGTCGTGGACGCCGTGGCACCCGCGCAATCCGCGGGGACGGCCGGCCAGTAACGCGCAGAAACCCCCGGTGGCACCGGCACCCTCATCGGGCACCTACGATCACCGGGGGTTTCCCTGCCCCCCATTCAGCTTCACGCCGTCGGGGGTCTGTATCCTGCGGCGCTACTGGCGGTCCTGGACCACGGCGATCCCCTGGATCTCGATCATGGCTTCCTTCTGCCAGAGGCGGGTGACGCCGATTCCGGCCATGGCGGGATATTCCGAACCCGCCATTTCACGCCAGATCCGCCCGATCTCCCGGCCGTTCGCCATATAGTCATCCACATCGGTCAGGTAGATGGTGACGCTCACCAGATCCTCCGGCTGCCCACCTGCCGCCCGCAGGGTGGTCAAAACGTTCGAAAACGCCTGCCTGAACTGTTCCACAATGCCCCCGGGAACAATCTCCATGTTGGCGTTCAGTGCGGTCTGGCCGCCCAGGTACACCGCATTCCCGGCAAGGATGCCATGGGCGTAACCGGACGGCTTGGGCAGTGACTCGGGGTTGACGGTCTTCTTGCTCATTGTTGCTCCTCGCGAAGTCGGCTCTTGATTCCTGCTTGAAAAGGCCCCTTGTTAGGGTCCTTGGCATCGTGCTACCTTGAGCATATGTGACGACCGTAAAAAAGTCGACATATCGAACGAAGGGAATCAAACGGATGAAACTGGCCACACTCCGCACCGGCGGAGACGGTACGACGGCGGCCCTCGGCTTGGGCGCCGATGCCTTCTTGCCGCTGCCCTACCCGAGCGTGGGCGCACTCCTGGCCGATCCCGAGTGGCGGGCCATTATCGAGGCAGCTGCCGCGGCGGCCACCGGCGTTGCCGGTTCACTGGCGGATGCCGGGACGATCGAGGCAGTCACCGCCGAATTTGCCCCTTTGCTGCCCGATGCAGGGAAAGTGATCTGCTGCGGGCTGAACTATGGCGACCACATCCAGGAGATGGGCCGGGACTTGCCCGAGTACCCCACGCTCTTTGCCAAGCACGCGGACACGCTGACCGGCGCCCACGACACCATCGAAGTCCGGGGCAGCGGGAAGGTCGACTGGGAAGCCGAACTCGCCGTCGTCGTGGGCAGCCCTCTTTTCCGGGCGGACGAAGGTCAGGCACGCAAGGCGATCGCCGGTTACACCGTGGCGAATGACCTGTCCATGCGCGACTGGCAGAACCGCACCCTGCAGTGGTTCCAGGGAAAGGCCTTCGACGCAACCACCCCGGTGGGACCCGTCCTGGTCACAGCTGAAGACGTAACGGGGGAGTTCGAGGTCCGCGGCTACGTCAACGGGGAGCTGGTGCAGTCAGGGAACACCGGGACGCTGGTCTTCGGCCCGGCCCGTCTCCTGTCCTATATTTCGCAGTTCACCAAACTTCGCCCCGGGGACCTCGTCCTTACGGGCACGCCAGGGGGCGTCGGGATGGGCATGACCCCTCCCCGCTTCCTGCAGGACGGAGACGTCCTGACCACCGAAGTAGCAGGCATCGGACGCCTGGAAAACACCATCCGCATCTACACCAACGACGACGCAGCCGCCCAGCGCCCCGTCGTCGCCACCACAACCACCAAGGAGTAAAGACCATGACCGAGCTGACTGAGACCACCCAGTACCGCACCGAGGGAGACAACTCCATCTACGCCGGCCCCGACGGCAAGGTTGTTCCTGTCGTCACCCGGGCCGGGCAGGAAGACACCAACACGGCGCAGTCCGGCGACTGCGTCCGCGTATCCGGCGTCTCCATCCAGCACACGCCCGCCACGAAGATCTGGTTCGGACAGGTATCCAACACTCCGGGTTACCGCTCGCTCCCCCACCACCATGGCAAAGCCGAAACCGGCGGCTACGTCCTGCGCGGCCACGGCCGCATCTACTACGGCGAAAACTACTCCGAATACAAGGACATGAAAGCCGGAGATTGGGTTTTCGTGCCACCGTTCATGCCACACGTTGAGGCGAATATGTCCGTCACCGAAGAACTCGTCTGGCTCACCACCCGCACGCCGGAGAACATCGTGGTCAACCTCGAGGACGTTCCGGATGACACCCTCGCCGACTACCGGCGCGCATAACGCCATGGACGCTCCCGCCCCCACCCCCACGATGACCTCCGCAGCGTTCCTGCGGGCCATCGAACTGACCCGGGTCCCGGCCCTGGTCCACGACGAAGCGTACGAGGCTGTCACCCAGTACGTTCCCTGGCCCAAGGCCTACGGCGGAGACATGGTCGCCCAATCAGCTGCCGCGATGATGCGTTCAGTTGACGGGGACCGGTCGCTGCACTCCATGCACAGCTACTTCATGCGTCCGGTGGATGTGGGATCAACCGTCCGGTACGAAGTGGAACGCCTCCGTGATGGCCGCGGCTACTCCACCCGCAGCGTCCGCGGATACCAGAACGGCAAAACCGTCTTCGTCGCCATGGGTTCCTTCCAGGTTCCCGAAGACGGGGCCGACTACCAGCCCGTTACGCCCGGGCAGGCGGCCCCCACGGACATCGATCCGGAATCCCTGCGCAGTGCCGCAGAAGTCCTCCAGGACATCGATGGCCCTGCCGCGGAGTACTGGTCCACGGGACGCAGCTTCGACATGCGCCATGTCCCCGGCCCCGTCTACGTTCAGGTTGAAGGCGGACGCGAGGCGCACCAGGCCATCTGGGTGAAGGCCTTCGATGCACTGCCGGGCTCCGCGAACCTGCAACTGGACGCAAACCTGCACCGCATCGCCCTGGCCTACGTGTGCGACTACACCATCCTGGAGCCCCTCCTGAGGGCACAGGGCCTGCACTGGTCCTCCCCCGGGCTCACCACGGCAAGCCTTGACCATTCCATGTGGTTCCACCGCGATGGCCGTGCAGACGAATGGGTGCTGTACGCGCAAAAGGCAGTCTCAGGTCAAAGCAACAGAGGCATGGCCCTTGGCCACTTCTTCGACCGCGAAGGCCGCCTGCTCGCCACCGTCGCCCAAGAGGGCATGATCCGGCCCGGATCCTAATCCGACATCAGAAGAACGAACCATAGAAGGAGTGGCCATGAGCACATCGGCCCATGTGGACACATTTACGCGGGACCACCTACCGCCGGCAACGACATGGCCGGCGCTCGAGTTCACCCTGCCGGAACTTCAGTACCCCGAACAGCTGAATGCAGCGGCGGTACTGATCGACGACACCGTTGCCCGCTACGGTGCCGACCGGCCAGCGCTCCGAACGCCCGACGGCGAGGTTTGGACGTACGGCGAACTGCAGCTTCGGGCCAACCAGGCGGCCCAGGTGCTCACCGAGGATTTCGGCGTAGTTCCGGGCAACCGCGTGATGCTGCGGGGACCCAACAACCCCTGGATTGTCGCAGCCTGGCTGGGCGTGCTCAAAGCAGGTGCCGTCGTCGTCACCACCATGCCGATGCTGCGGGCCGCCGAGATCCAGACCCTGATCCGGCTGACCAAGCCTGTCGTGGCGCTCTCCGACCACCGCTTCATTGACGACATGGCCGCCGCTGCGGGCGCCGTGGCCGTCATCGCCTATGGAGGCACCGGCCCCGGCGATTTCGCCGCCCGCTGCGCCGTAAAGAGCGGAAAGTTCACCACCATTGCAACGGCAGCCGACGACGTCGCGATCCTGGGCCCCACCTCCGGCACCACCGGCACCCCCAAGATCACCATGCATTTCCACCGGGACATCCTGGCCATCGCCGACACCTTCGGCCGCCACATCCTCCAGCCCACCGCCGAGGATGTCTTCGCGGGCTCGCCGCCGGTTGCATTCACCTTCGGACTCGGCGGCCTGGTCATCTTTCCCCTCCGCTTTGGGGCCTCCGCACTGCTGACGGAGCGCGCAACGCCCGTCGAACTGGCTGAGAACGCGGCCGCGGCCGGTGCATCAATCCTCTTCACGGCACCCACTGCGTACAGGGCCATCCTCAAGGCCGGGCGCGGTGACCTGCTCAGCCGGCTGAGGGTCGCAGTCTCGGCGGGCGAGCACCTGCCCAAGGAAACATGGCAGGCTGTCTACGACGCCACCGGAGTCCGGTTGGTCAACGGCATCGGAGCCACGGAAATGCTCCACGTGTTCATTTCGGCTACCGCCGATGACAGCCGGCCCGGCGCAACGGGCAAGACCGTCCCCGGGTTCCGGGCGACCATCCTGGACGAGGACGGCACCGAGCTGGGCCCGAACCAGCCCGGCAGGCTTGCCGTCCTGGGACCCACCGGTTGCCGCTACCTCGATGACGAGCGCCAATCCCGCTACGTCGCCCACGGTTGGAACATCACCGGCGACACCTTCGTCAGGGACGAGGACGGCTACTTCGTCTACCAGTCCCGCTCCGATGACATGATCGTCTCCTCCGGCTACAACATCGGCGCCCCCGAAGTGGAGGCGGCCATCAATCAGCACCCCGAGGTCCTGGAGAGTGCCGTCGTCGGGCGGCCGGACCCGGAACGCGGAACCGTGGTCTGTGCCTTCATCGTCCTTCGCGAAGGCGTTGACGGCGACGAGGCGAAGGGCAGGGAAATCCAGGACTTCGTCAAGCAAACGATCGCCCCGTACAAGTATCCGCGCGATGTCCGGTTCGTGGCTGAACTGCCGCGCAACCCCAGCGGGAAGCTGCAGCACTTCAAGCTGCGGCAAATCCTCGAAAACAACAACGACCAGCTGGCCCACGCGGCCGCACCCCAAGCCTAGAAGGGACCGATCCATGAAGATCGCAATCGTCGGAGGCGGCCCCGGAGGCCTGTACTTCGCAGCACTGATGAAGCAGCTCGACCCGTCACACAACATCACCCTCTGGGAACGCAACGCCGCCACGGACACCTTTGGTTTCGGCGTCGTATTCTCCGATGAAACGCTCGGCGGCATCGGCAACGCCGATCCCGTGGTTGCCGAATACATGAGCCGCCGCTTCGCCCGCTGGTCGGACATCGACATCCACTTCCGCGCGGAGACCGTGACCGTGGGCGGCCAGGGGTTCGCCGCCATGAGCCGGAAGGAACTGCTGGAACTGCTGCAGCGCCGCTGCATCGAGCTCGGAGTCGACGTGCGCTTCAGCACCTTGGCCCCAGCCATCGGGGAACTCGAGGCCGGCTACGATCTTGTGCTGGCCGCTGATGGCGTCAACTCGCAGATCCGGGCCAAGTACGCCGACTCCTTCCGGCCTGACCTGGACCCGCGCACCAACAAGTTCATGTGGCTCGGGACGGACCAGGTGTTCGAGGCCTTCAAGTTCTTCGTGAAGGAAACCGAGTGGGGCGTCATGCAGATCCACGGCTACCCGTACTCGGATGAGGGTTCCACGTTCATCGTGGAAATGCACGAGGATGTCTGGCACGCGGCAGGCTTCGACGAGACCGCCGACGAGGTCTTCCCCCCGGGAGTCTCGGACGAAAAGGCGATCGCCAGGATCCGCGGGATCTTCGCAGAGGAGCTGGACGGCTACGAAGTCCTGTCCAACAACTCCAAGTGGATCAACTTCACCACTGTCCGCAACGAAAGCTGGCGCCACAACAATGTGGTGTTGCTCGGCGACGCCGCCCACACCGCTCACTTCTCCATCGGTTCCGGCACCAAGCTCGCCATGGAGGACTCGCTGGCCCTGGCAGCCTGCCTGCACGAGCACCCGGACGTTGAGTCGGCATTGGTGGCCTACGAGGCCGAGCGCCGGCCCGTGGTCGCTTCCACGCAACGTGCTGCGCAGGCTTCGCTTGAGTGGTTCGAGCGCATCGGCCAGTACAGGGACCAGGACCCCACGCAGTTCGCCTTCAACCTGCTCACCCGCAGCCGCCGCATCACGCAGGAAAACCTGCGCCTCCGCGACCCCGAATTCGCCGACGCCGTGGACCGCGACTTCGCCGAATCCCAGGGCCTCGCCGAGGTTGCACCGGCCATGTTCCAGCCGTTCCGCATCGGCGGGCTGGAACTGAAGAACCGCATCGTGGTCTCTCCGATGGACATGTACTCCGCCGTTGACGGCGTCCCCGGCGACTTCCACAAAGTCCACCTGGGATCCAAGGCACTCGGCGGCGCCGGTCTGGTCATGACCGAAATGGTCTGTGTTTCCGAAGCCGGCCGCATCACCCCCGGCTGCAGCGGACTGTACACGGACCGTCAGCGCGACAGCTGGAAGGAAATCGTGGACTTCGTCCACAGCCGTTCAACCGCCAAGATCGGCGCACAGCTGGGCCACTCGGGCCGCAAGGGCTCTACCAAGCTCATGTGGGAAGGCATCGACCAGCCACTCGAGTCCGGCAACTGGTCCACGGTTGGCCCGTCGGCTCTGCCGTACGGTCCCGACAACCAGATTCCCGCCGAGCTGGACACGGCAGGCATGGACGCCATCAAGGCGGAGTTCGTCTCCTCCACCCTCCGCGCCGACCACGCTGGTTTCGACCTCCTCGAAATTCACGCCGCCCACGGCTACCTGCTGTCCTCCTTCCTTTCGCCGGTCTCCAACAAGCGGACCGACGAATACGGCGGCAGCCTGGAGAACCGGCTGCGGTTCCCGCTGGAGGTGTTCGACGCCGTCCGCGCGGCGTGGCCCGCCAGCAAGCCTGTGACGGTCCGCATCTCCGCCACCGACTGGATCGAGGGCGGCAACACTTCCGACGATTCCGTCGAGATTGCCCGCGCCTTCGTCGCCCACGGCGCTGCCGGGCTCGACGTCTCCACCGGCCAGGTTGCCAAGGAGGAAAAGCCGGCCTTCGGCCGCAGCTACCAGACGCCGTTCGCCGACCGCATCCGGCAGGAAATTGCCGCTCCGGCAGGCGTGGCCGTGATCGCCGTTGGCGCCATTTCCACGTACGACGACGTCAATTCCGTCCTGCTGGCGGGCCGGGCCGACCTCGTGGCACTGGGCCGCACGCACCTGTACGACCCGCAGTGGACACTGCATGCAGCCGCCGAACAGGAATACCACGGCCCCGGCGCCCAGTGGATCCACCAGTTCAGGGCGGGTCGCCGCAAGCCGCCGAGCTCCCGCACCGACGCCGTCCGCCCACGTCTTTCCCTCCTGCGGGAACCGGACACCGAGGCAACACCGGCGCACCTGCGCTGGACGCCCGAAACGTTGGCGAAGGAATCCTCCCTGCTTCCGCAGTAGGTAGCACGCCAAAGTCCTGTGGGTCTGCCCCGTTGAAGGGTCAGGCCCACAGGACTGTGAGGTGGGACTGGAAATTCCCTAGAAACTGCATGAGGAGAAGAAGTGAATCGCATTGGCATCGTGGCCGAGTTGGGCCGGGAGACAAGGGTGGCCGCGGCACGACCTCAGTATTTTCGGAAGCTTCACCGGCGGTCAACAAACCCCTGAGCCAGTTCCTCATCGGCCGAAACGGGCATGTGAGTTCGAGTTCTGACTTTGTTTGCTTCGAGTACGAAGAAGATGAAGGCCAGGAAAGCTATCCTCTCGCCGTTGAGGATGCGCGGCGGAAGGAGTTCGTGTGGTGCGTCTGGAGACGGCTCTGGCTCGCTCACGGTGGCTACTTGAAATCCAGCCGATGTGAAGGCGCTGATCATCGCGTGAAGTGGTCGGTGCCAGAAGGTCAGGACCGCAGGCTCGCCGTCGAACACGTAATCCTCCGAGTACTGCCGGATGGCGAAGTAGTCCTCGGTTGGTTGGTTGATCACGCTGACCGTGGGGTGGTTAACCGACAGGATCAGACGACCGCCCGGCTTCAGCACGCGCCGCAGTTCGGCAAGTGGTGCTGACCAGTCCTCCAGATAGTGCAGCACCAAGGATGAAACAACGTCGTCGAAGGAGCCATCGGCGAAAGGGAGCGGCTTGCTGAGATCGGCCACGTACAGGTCTGCAGCCGCACCCAATCGCTGTCCTGCCAAATCGAGTATCGCAGGACTGGAATCGAAGCCGGTCATGATCGCGCCTTTCGCGCTCAGTGCAGCGGACAGGGGACCGGAGCCGCACCCTGCGTCCAGGACCCGGTGACCGTCGACGTCACCGGCATGGCCAATCATCGCCGGTCGCTCGTAGTAGGCGATGAGGAGGCTGGCTTCGTTCTCAGCGGAGTAGTTCCCGGCAAAATCGGTAATACTGGAAAAGGTCTTGAGCCGGCGTGACTCAGCAAAAAACCGACGTGCCTGGCGGCAATGCCTTCATAGGAGCCTGATACGACTAATCCCATTACCGTTTTGTCTGGCCACCTGGCCCGCGCCCCATCCATCAGCTAGAACTCGACTGGGGCAACTTCCATGTTGGCAACCGAAACAACCAACGTCATCGCCGGCATCGATACCCACGCCGACACACACCACGTGGCCGTCATCAACGAACACGGCAAGCCCCTCGCGGCAAAGAGTTCCTGGCAGTGGGATCGGGATACCGCAAGATCGTGGACTTCATCACCAGCTACGGCACAGTCACGCCGTAGGGCTCGAAGGAACAGGATCCTACAGGGCCGAAATCGCCAAGACCCTGCGCGCCGGGCGCACCTCGGCAGTGAAGGCCCGCACCGCAGCCATCAATCAGATCAAAGGCCTCCTCGTTTCGGCTCCGGACAAACTCCGGGCGAAATACCCGGGGGGGCTTGGAACCTCAGCGATGATCACGTCCCTGCAGCGGACCAGACCAACCGGCCATATGGGTGACCCCGAGTACGTGTGCCTGCTGACATTGAAGGGACTGGCCACCCGTTGCCAGTCCCTCGCGGCAGAGATCGCCACCGCCGACGCCGCCCTCCAGGAAATCCTCGGCACCTACGCGCCGATGCTCTGTGACCTTCCCGGAGTCGGAACGGAAGTAGCCAGCCAACTCCTGGTCACCATCGGAGACAACCCCGACCGCATAGAAAACGAGGCCCAATTCGCTGCCCTCGTCGGCGTCGCACCCATACCCGCATCATCCGGCAAAACAACCCGGCAACGGTTAAGCCGCGGCGGCGACCGCAACGCCAACCATGCTCTGTACCAGGTCGTGCTGGTCCGTATGGCCTCGTGCCAACGGACCAAGACCTACGTAGCCAAACGCACAGCGGAAGGCCAGAGCAAACGGGACATCATGCGCTGCCTCAAACGCTACGCAGCCCGGGAAATCTACCGCCAGATCACCAACCCCCAAGCAGCCCCAAACAACACCGATCTGCGCCAATCCGCACCACACTCGGTTGCACCATCACGGCCGCAGCCCGCGAACTTGGCCAATGGCCCTCCAAAATTTCCCTCCTGGAACGGGGACTCCTCCGGAACGACACCCTGGCCACGCACTACCGCCAATGGCTGACCGAGCAAGCAACCAAGGTTGCAGTCGACGTGAGGTCTCAATCTGAGGAACCTTGAGTCGGACTTCAGTGACATCGCCAACCCCGTTTAGAGCTTCCGATAGGCTCCGGGACTTATGCCCTCCACCGGGACTCTCCTGATTTCACTTCATGCCCGAGCACAAGCCACGCGCTGATTTTCGGTGCATCAATGGGCCGCGGCATCGGAGGAGGTGGAATGGACCAGGGAGTTGACGGACACGGAGTGCGGCGCGTCGACCGATCCGCGATCATGGTGTCATGACTTGGCTGGACAGCCTCCGCTTTGACCCGATCGCCCCGCTGCTGGCGAGCGGGCACCCGGCCGTACGTTACTGGGCGACCCGGGAGCTGGTCCAAGGCTCCGCGGACCCGCCTGCTGAGGCCCTCTGGGGCCTTCCGGTCCCGTGCCGGATCGTGCGGCGCCAAGGAGCGGACGGGTCGTGGGTCTACCCGGGACGGCGCCCCCGTGCCCGGACGGACTACGACCTGCTGGAGACCTACCGGCAGCTCGGGTTCCTCGTGGAGATGTTCGGGCTCACACGCGAGCACCCGGCACTCGCCGCGGCCGCCGAATACGTGCTCTCCCACCAGTCGCCCCAAGGCGACCTGCGGGGGATCTACGGCAACCAATATTCTCCGAACTACACCGCGGGCTTCCTCGGGCTCCTCGTCAAGGCCGGGTACCCGGACGACCCACGTGTGGAACTCGCGTTCAGTTGGCTCGAGGCTTCGCGACAGGACGACGGCGGCTGGGCCCTCCCGCTCCGTACACGTGGAAGGAACCTCGACGCCCTTGAGGACCCGCATACCATTTCCGCCGATCCGACGCGCCCGTTCTCACACCTCATCACAGGCGTGGTACTCAGGGCGTACGCAACCCACCCTCGGCACTGCACGAGCCCCTCAGCCAAGTTGGCCGCTGACCTGCTGGCGGGCCGCTTCTTCGAGCCGGACGCCTATCCGGACAAGGGTCGGATCGCCGACTGGACCGAATTCAGCTTCCCCTTCTGGATGACCGACCTCGTCTCTGCCCTCGACACCATCAGCTTCATCCGACCCGACCTCAAGTCGGAGGAGACAGACCGGGCGCGAGACTGGCTTTCCGGACACCAGGAGCCGACCGGACTGTTCACGGGCCATCTACTCCGGGACAGGTTCCACGACCTTCAGCTCTGGTTCAGCCTCGCTGTCTGCCGGGTCTTCTCGCGGATGCCCACATGACCTGCGTCCGGCCCTGACCAGACGGCCAAGGCACCGCCAGCGCGCCTCAGCCACGCCAGCCATATACTCCGTACTGCTCCCTCATTGCGGGGCAGCACGGAGCAGCACGGCAGAAGGGCCGCCAAGTCCAGGGAGGGAAGCAAAAGGGCACCCCCGGTCCCGTTGAATTCCTCGATTTGACGCCTATAGGAGCATCGTCAATGCCAGCCAGTCCCCAGCCGTTGACTTGCCACCCGATGACTGAACAGTAGACTGGATACCCGCCTAGTTATGGGGGAACGGGATCGGTCCGCTGCCTTGGGTCATTCATTGTCGGCATAGTTGTGGCCGTTAGCGTGGCCGCCTGCGCCTACATGGACGACGGAGCACCGCTGCCGACGGCGGCGGCTAGCTACGGTGCCGGGCTCACTGCTGCTGGCCGACTCCGGCCGGCCAGCGGCCCATGGTCAGCCATTCTTCAAGGCTTTCGACCTCTAGAGGGACTGTCTGAATAACGGAGGATCCACCGTTATTCGGAAAGTCCCGCAGAGTATTTCTTACATGGCGCAAGGGGATGGGACAATTCCAAAGCCAAAACGGCAACTCAGTCCGTTGATCCGCAAGTACGTCAAGGCCAGCCACCCGGCCCAGGCCGACGCCAGAGCCCTCGGCGAGCTCAAGCCAGTCGAGCCGGCCGCTCGGAGGGAAGGGGCGCCGGTCCTCGGCCAGGCTCAGGTCTACGTGATGAAGTACGGGAGCGAATACCACACGGCGTGGTGCCGGATCGTGGCCGACAAATGGGGCCACGCACCCAGAGGACTGTTCGTGACGCTGTTGGCCGACGTCGGGGCGCGGACCCCGTGCCAGGAATGCGATCGTGCCTTGAAGACGGCCAGAGCGTCGTCTGCGCCGGAAAACCAACTGCAAACCCTGCCCACCCCGGTACCCCCACCGCCTAACGCGGTGATCCCGCTGAGTGTCGTTGGGGTCGCCCACGGAATCCTCTTCCTCGCGGCGGGACCGGAATATCAGGAACGACTTAAGGAGACCGCAGTAGAGCCGGCGACACCGCTGCTCGTGGGCGGGCGGCGCGACGGCATAGTGGTGCGGGTGGATGCCGCCCGCGACGAGCCATTGTTGATTGTCCAGTTAGACCCCCGCGCCACGTTCCGGAGTGGCCCGTACCAGGTGCGCCTGCGTCCTCCACTGCAGCGGTCGGCAACCAAACCCTATGCCGTGGAGTCCATTGAACCGGCGCCGTAGCCTGGCACTCAATATGGCTGTTCGGCGGCGCCGACAACGCCAACGCTCGGTCCAGCGGCTCCAGTTGTAGGGCTTCCGCTTCGCCTAGTTCTTTCCTGGAGCGAGGCCAGCTCAACGCGAAGGTCGCGGTAATCACGGGCGGCAGCAGCGGGATAGGCCTCGCCACAGCCAAGCGATTCATCGAAGAGGGTGCACGGGTCTTCATCACGGGCCGCCGCCAAGCGGAGCTTGACGCCGCGGTCACGCTCCTCGGCGGCCACGCCACCGGAATCCAGGGCGACGTGTCAATCCTCGAGGATCTCGACCGTGTGTTCGCGACGGTACAACATGAAGCCGGCGGCGTGGACGTGCTATTCACTAACGCCGGGGGCGGATCAGGACTGGTGACGATCGACGACATCACCGTCGACATGTACGAGAAGGTCTTCGGTGCCAACGTGCGAGGCACCCTCTTCACCGTTCAGAAGGCTCTACCCTTGATGACCGATGGCGGATCGATCATCATCACCGGGTCGACCTCCGCCAGCCGCGGGCACCCGGGATTCGGCGTTTACTCGGCATCAAAGGCGGCCGTTAGGCAACTCACTCGCGTTTGGGCGGCGGAACTTGCGCCCCGCGGAATCCGAGTGAACACCATTACCCCGGGTCCGACGGATACACCGGGAATACGTGGTATCGCAAAGGGCGACCCGGCGCGGGAGCAGGCGCTCCTGGCTGCCATGGCGGCCAAGATTCCACTCGCCCGGATCGGCGACCCCGCGGACATCGCGAACGCCGCCCTCTTCCTTGCATCCGAACAGGCCAGCTTTATGACCGGCTCAGAGGTCTTCGTCGACGGAGGAGATGCCCAAGTCCTCAGCTGAGCTGATCGGTCCCCGGCCGCAGGCATTCCCCGCCTGCCGGGCGGGCACAAGACGGTCGGACCTTCGTCGTTGGGGACCGGCTTACGCGCGCTCTACAGGGTGAGCGGCGATCGAATCGGACCGCAATAGTAGGGTGCGGGGTAAACCAGACGAGCAGGCTTGTAGTCGAAGGGGGAACCGTGATCTCTGCGCTAAACCAACTCGTCGATTTCATCGACGGTCACCTCACGGAGGAGATTGACATTAATGACTTGGCGGTCCGTCTCGGCATGACGGAGTACCACCTCCGCAGAATGTTCTCATCACTGGCCGGCATGCCGCTCTCCGAGTACGTCCGCAGGCGCCGCATGACGGCGGCTGCAACGGACGTTCTCGAAAAGGGCGAGCTGCTGGCAATCGCGGTGCGGTATGGCTACGGCTCAGCCGAGGCTTTCAGCCGGGCGTTCCGATCAGTGCACGGCGTCGGCCCCGGCGACGTGCGCCGGGACGGAGGGCCCCTTCGCACGCAACCGCAGCTCAGGTTCCGCCTGACCGTAGAAGGGAACATCACGATGAACACTCGCATCGCAGATCGGCCGGCATTCCGACTCGTCGGCCGTTCGGCCCGTGTGCCGCTTATTTACCACGGCCCAAACCTGCACATCCAGGCGCACATCGCCTCACTACCAGCAGCAGAGCACGCCCGGCTCAAGGAATTGAGCAACACGGACCCCGCGGGCCTGCTCCAGGTGAGCGCCGACGTCGACCTGGACTACACGGAGGGCAGCGAGCTGACCTACCTTCATGGCGTCGCCGTCACCGAAACGACAACGGTGCCCGAGGAGCTCGACGTCATCGAGGTCCCCGCAGGCACCTGGGCGGTGTTCCACGCCGAAGGGGCGTACCCGGAGGTCCTGCAGTCCACTTGGGCCTCCACCGCCACCGATTGGTTCCCGTCCAACCCGTGGCGGCTGCGCCCGGGCCCCTCGATTGTGGCAGTCCTAGATCGCGCCGCCGACTTCAGCACAGCGAGCTGCGAATTGTGGCTCCCAGTAGAACGCGCCTGACGGATCAGCCCGCCGACAGGACAATGGTCATCCGGCGGGCACACCCTCGGGTTCTGGCCGCGCGAGAGCCTCGTGAGCATCACGTTGGACGCCAACAGTGCCGGGCGACGCTCGGGGTTGACCTCCCGGCAAACGAAGGCGGACTCAGGTAGGCACGCATTCGTCTACCGCGGCAGCGCCATCGAACCGACCAACCACATCACCCTGCCGGCCTCCACAAACGAAGGCCGGCCAGCGGACACCGTCGATGACCGCCTGAAAACAATACAAAGGATGAACGGCCGCCCGGTCGCCATTTCACTGGCTAGCTGCCGCCAGCCTGGCGTCTTGAGGACCGTGGCGGCCGGCGTCGTGCGGCATCGGACCTTGCCTGGTTACGCGTGGGGCTGCCAGCGTTCGACCATGATGCCTCCTCTGTGCTTGCGGATCGCGGGATGCCTGGGTCAGAAGTTACAGGTGTGAAACACGCTGGTGATCGGGTCGTCGCCGCACGTGGTTAGTGTCAGGGGCGACGACGCACCCACAACGAAAGTGATGACGTATGAGCGAGCATCTGACGAGTACCCGAACACTGGAGCCGCCTACTACGGCAGGTAACGCCGACGCCATGAGCGCAGCTAAGGAGAGCCTGGAGGATTACACCCTCCGGTTCGCTCCGCGCTCGTACCGAAAATGGAGCGCTGGCGTTGTGGCAACGAGTGCCCTGGGTGGCATCGCATACCTGGCCGACTTCTCCATCGGCGCGAACATCGGCATCGCATACGGTACGGTGAACGCCACCTTCGGCATCATCGTGGCCGCCGTGATCATCTTCGCCACGGGTTTCCCGCTCGCGTACTACGCAGCCCGCTACAACATCGATCTTGACCTCATCACGCGCGGGTCCGGATTCGGCTACTACGGCTCGGTGGTGACGAACGTCATCTTCGCGACCTTCACATTTATCTTCTTCGCCCTCGAAGGCTCCATCATGGCCCAAGGCCTGGAATTGGGACTCGGGGTCCCGCAGTGGCTTGGCTACGCGGTCTCCACGATCATCATCATTCCGCTGGTGATCTACGGAATGAAGACACTGGCCACGTTGCAGGTCTGGACCACTCCCCTGTGGCTGCTCCTCATGGTGGTTCCCGTTGGCTACCTATTGCTGTCCCACCCGGAAAGCATCGACGCCTTCTTCGCCTATACCGGCGCTTCCGGTGAGGATGGCACAAACCTCGCGTCGGTGATGCTGGCCGCCGGTGTTTGTCTTTCACTCATGGCCCAGATCGCCGAGCAGATCGACTACCTGCGCTTCATGCCGCCCAAGACCGCCGAAAACAAGGGCGCCTGGTGGCGTGCTGTAATCCTCGCCGGACCGGGCTGGGTCATCTTCGGGGCCATCAAGCAGATCGTTGGCATGTTTATTGCCATCTACCTCATTGCCACACTCGATCCCGCAGCATCCATCCACGCCAACGAGCCCGTCCACCAGTTTCTTGGCGTGTACCAGGAAATGATGCCCGCGTGGCTGGCCATGTCCCTCGCCGTGGTGCTCGTGGTCATTTCACAGATCAAAATCAACGTCACCAACGCTTACTCAGGCTCGCTCGCCTGGACCAACAGCTTCACCCGAATCACCAAGACTTACCCGGGCCGCATGGTGTTCGTGGCGGTAAACCTCATCATCGCGCTGATACTCATGGAGTCGAACATGTTCGAATTCCTGAATACGATCCTGGGCTTCTACGCGAACTGCGCCATGGCCTGGGTGGTAACAGTGGCCTCGGATATCGCCATCAACAAGTACCTGCTCAAGATCTCGCCGAAGGTCCCCGAATTCCGCCGCGGCATGCTCCACGCAGTGAATCCGGTTGGCTTCGTGTCCATGTTGGTCTCGGCCGGAGTTTCCATCGCCGTGTTCTTCGGGGCGTTCGGCGCCGGAGTCCAGCCGTACTCCCCGATCTTCGCCGTGGCGCTGGCGCTCATACTCCCGCCGGTCCTCGCGCTGGCGACGAAGGGCCGCTATTACCTTCGGCGCACCGACGACGGCATTGACCTGCCAATGTTCGACGCCGACGGCAACCCGAGCGATACAAAACTGCTCTGCCACGTCACCGGACTTGAGTTCGAACGCCCGGACATGCTCCGCTCAGGTCAGGACGGGCCCGACGGCGAACCCCGGTTCATCTCCTCCCTCGCCTTGTCAACGGACAAGTCCGGCGAACTCGTGCTACCGGCGGGAAAGTAGGCTGGGCCGGGTCCACGATTACCTAGGAGGCCCGGCCGAATAGCACCGGGCCTAAGCGCGCACCATCGACGAGCCAGCATTCCGCCGGGGAACCGCAGAAGCTCGTCCACGGAGCGCTGGAACTTCCTCGCCGCGGGCCCGAAAGCTTCCCCTAAAGTGCAAAAGCTATGTTGCTATCAATTTAGCTGTGGGAACTTAGAAAAACGCTTCACGAATTGTCAGACCCTTGGTTCATCCTTTTCCTCATGAACTACCTACGAGGAAAATTAAAGGGCGCGTCATGAAAGTCGCTGACAGGTTCCTCAAACTCATCGTCACCCTGGTCATCATCACAGAAGCTGCGGCCGTTTCGTTCATCTGGATCACTCCCCCGCGCACCTCCTACATGCTGCAGGAAGGCGAGCCGGTTGCGTACCAGTTCGTCTCGATCGACCACATGAGCCGGTATGTTCTGGCAGCGACTATCGCCCATGAGGATCAGCAGCTCGGCACCCGCGAGGGCGCCTTCAATCTCGATGACTTCAACGCCAGGGCTATGGAATTTCTGGAGGGCGGGAAAGATCCCAGCGGTTCAACCATCCCGCAACAGCTCGCCAAGAACATCTATCTATGGCCGGATCAGAACGCATTTAGAAAGGCTCTGGAGGCCGGCCTTGCCGCTGAGTTCAGTCTCACGCTGTCGCCCAGGCGCATCTTGGAGCTGTACCTCAACTATGCACAGTTCGGCCCCAATCTCTACGGCATCTGCGCGGCAACCTGGTACTACTTTGGCCATGCCCCATTCGAGATGACGCCGTATGAGGCCGCGCAGTTAGTTGGTGTCTTGCCATTTCCGAATCGGGTACAGCGCTTGAAGGACGGCGGCATCTTCCTCGATAGGGAAGTAGATAGCCTGGTCTGGAAAAACGTCAAGGAAGCGGCTAACGTCCGGCTACCCCAACAGCTGGAAGGACTCGGCGGCTGGGAAGCAACCGTCGCGACAATCGGCATCACGGATCAAGCAGCTGACCATAGGGCAAAGCGGAACAACCCTGATGCGTGCTCGACTATGCCAGAGGGTGTGAGGGTAACGCTGGCATCGGCCACTCATTAGCTCAGCACCGACAGGAACCGTAGCCTACCCCTAGTCCCGAACCGACTTGGTGGCCGCGGGACAAGGCCTCGCGCCCTATCTCGGCACCGAACCCGCGGGACGCTCCGGTTTTGAACCAAACACTCATTGCTCGTTGACCGAACTAATGTCCCACGCCGCCGTTGGCGCGCGACAGTGCTCCCGTCAGAATCGAAGACGTTAGTGGGGACAGGTGGGCACTGACGTCGTGCTCAACAGGCCTCTCCAAACTTGCCGCTGGTGTGATGGCCAGTCCTTCACTGTCTCCGATGGGCCCCGACTTGAGGTCTCGACTTATCAGGGAGGGAAGACACGGACTTCCGTGGAAGTCTGCTACTTCCAAAGTCTGCGTCCGCTTGGAAGGCCGATAGCGGATTTCGGTCAAGCAGGAGTGAACTGATTGTGATTTTTCGTATGGCCCGCCCCGCCGTCAGCTGAACGCTTCTCGGGCGCGGGCGACCCCACGGAACCGCGGCGGACCAGTCGCGCCGTGAGTTCCGTAGCGGGTGCGGATTGTTTGCGTCCTTCGATCTGCCGAATGAGGGCACTGGCGGCCGCTATCCCCATCTCATAGACAGGCTGGGCAATAACGGTGAGGGGCGGCGTAGTGAGGCGAGTCCACGCGAAGTCGTCGTACATCAGGAAGGAGACATCTGCGGGAATGGACAGTCCCAGTTCCTGGATGGCCTCCACGATGCTCAACGCGATAAGACCATCCGAGGCAACGATGGCCGTCGCCGCATCCGGTCCTTCCAACAGGCCCCTGGTGATCCCCTTGATGGATTCAGCGTCGCCGGCATTGAGCCGGACCAGATCCACAGGTTGGCTGAGGCCCTTCTCGTCGAACGCACGCCGCATGCCGTCCAGCCGCTCGGAGATCTGCGAGGAGGCCAATTCCATGCCCGCGACATATGGCCGGTCCGTTTTGAGGGTCGAGACGAATGCGATCCGCCGGTGCCCGGCCTCAAGCAGATACCGCGTGGACTCGTAGGAGATCGCCGTCATGTCAACTGCGAAGGTCTCGACCTCAAGCCCTGCGGCGGCCCGGTCAAGAAGGACCAAAGGACGCCCGGAATCGTAGATGCGCCGTAGATGTTCTGTTTCCACGGACGACGCGGGTGCCACGATGAGGCCGTCAACCCGCTTGTCCAAGAGCACCTGGACGGCCTCCACTTCGGCCGTTTCTTCCTCGTCGGTATTGACGAGAATAACGTTGTAGCCGCTCTTCTTCGCGGTGTCCGTAATGCCTCGCGTGGCCAGGCCGAAGTGAGGGTTTTCGATGTCCCCCACCACAACGCCGATAGTGTGTGATTTTCCCGTATTCATGCTGCGGGCGAGCTCATTCGGACGGTAGGAAAGCTCCTCTGCAGCAGCCAGGACCCGCTCCCGAACGTCCTCGCTCACGGCGCCGTAATTCCCCAAAGCACGTGCCGCCTGGGCTTTGGACACGTTGGCGGCTTTTGCGACGTCCGCGACCGTGATGTCACGTCGCCTGGATCCATTACTGATCATTTCGGCCTTCCGAAAAGAGGCCTTGACGGCCAATGTGGCTTGGGTTACATTCGTAGCAACCCTTGTGAGTCCGGTCTCAATCGTAGCGGTTGAGACCGGACTCAACAAGAGATTCCCCACGATAAAAGCTATCCGCCCTGCTTCCCACGATTGGAATACCCTTGAGCAAACGATTCAACTTCCGCCCCGGAGCGGTCGTCGCTGGTGCCGTCGCGGCACTCCTCGCGCTGTCAGGCTGCGCAGGATCGACTCCCGCATCATCCTCGACCGCAGCGGACAACCCCTACGGCCTGATACAGCCGGGCACCATAAGGGTAGCCAGCCTTGGCGACTCAAAGCCCTATACCTTCGCCGATGCGCAGGGTAACTTCACCGGCTTCGACGTCGAGCTCTTCAAGGACGTGGCCCACCGTGCCGGCGTGGACAACGTGGTTTTCACCGGACAGGACTTCTCCGGGCTGCTCTCCGCCGTGGCCAACGGCCAGTTCGATGTCGGCGTGGCCGCCATCGGCATCACGGACAAGCGCAAGGAAACAGTCGACTTCTCCGATGGCTATCTCGCAGGCTACCTGACGGTCATCACCACGAAGACCTCGGGCATCAAGGACGCCGCCGGCCTGTCCGGCAAACGGCTCGGCGTGGTCCAGGGAACACTGCAGGAAGCCTACGCGGTCAAGAACTTCACGTCGGCCAACCTGGTGCGATTCCCGGACAACAACACCGCCATTGCCGCTGTGAACAGCGGCACCGTGGACGCCCATTTCCTGGACTACGAAGCCGCCAAGGCCTATGAGGAACAGCACGGCCTGGTCAGTGCGGCAGACATTCCGTCCTTCGACGCGCCCGCCGGATTCGCCATCGCCAAGGGCAAAGCAGCCTTCAGGGACGCTTTGAACAACGGTCTCGCTGCGGCGATGGAGGACGGCACCTGGAAGAAGCTGTACCAGAAGTGGTTCCCCGGCTCCCCGATGCCCGAGCAGTACTTGCCCAAGGCTGAGCAGAAAGCCACGCCGACCCCCAGCAAGTAAGCACCACCGCCGGCGAACAATCCGGCTCAGGACCGGGCGGGCCGCGCATCGCGGCCCGCCCGGGATTCACAAGCTACCTACGTCTGGGAGCAACCCATGGACTGGTTCAACACCATCATCCGCACCTTCTTCGACTTCGGCGCAATGGCCGAAGTCCTGCCCCAGCTACTGGGAGTCGGTCTTCTTAACACCCTCATCATCTCCATCGCCGCCACCATCATCGGCGTGGCGCTTGGCATGGTCGTCGCAGTCATGGGCATCTCCCCCTCGAAATGGCTCCGTGTGCCGGCCCGGATCTACACCGATCTCTTTCGCGGCCTCCCCGCCATCCTCACTATCCTGCTGATTGGCCAAGGATTCGCGCGTCTGAGCCAGTCGATCTTCGGCCCGTCGCCCTATCCCTTGGGGATCATCGCGCTGAGCCTGATCGCCAGCGCCTACATTGGCGAGATTTTCCGTGCCGGCATCCAGAGCGTTGACAAGGGGCAAGGCGAAGCCTGTCGCGCACTGGGCATGAGCTACGCCAAGTCCATGGCGCTGGTAGTGGTTCCGCAGGGCATTCGCAGAGTCCTGCCGGCGCTTGTCAACCAGTTCATAGCGATCGTCAAGGATTCCTCGCTGGTCTACTTCCTGGGACTGCTCGTTACTGAACGTGAGCTCTTCCGCGTGGGCCAGGACGCGGCAGTACTGTCCGGAAACCTCTCCCCCCTGGTCATGGCGGGCATCTTCTACCTCCTGATCACGGTGCCCCTGACCCACCTGGTCAACTACTTCGACAGCAGGTTCAGGACCGGGCGCCGTCCGTCCGCCCCCACAAGCGGACTGCAGGAAGTCAAGGAACTCGACGCGGCCTCGCCGCTGATTACCGGGAGCAACACGTGAACCTCACAAGCAGCAGCACCAGCACGAACAATTCGGTTCCGGACATCGAGACCTTCCACGGCTCCAGTCTGGAACTAAAGAACCTGACCATGGCCTACGGCGACATCAAGGTGCTGCGCAACGTCAGCCTCACCGTCGCCCCGGGTACCACCACCTGCATCATCGGGCCTTCCGGATCAGGCAAGTCCACCCTCTTGCGAGGGGTCAACCGTCTCCACGAACCCACGAGCGGGGACGTCCTGCTGGCCGGCGAGAGTGCCCTCGAGGTCAAACCGGACATCTTGCGGGCCCGCATTGGAATGGTCTTCCAGCACTTCAATCTCTTTCCGGACCACACGGCCCTCGAGAACGTGGCCCTGGCGCTTTGGAGCGTCAAGGGAATGCCCAAGACCGAAGCGCGGGAACGCGCCCGCCGCCGCCTCGCCGAGGTGGGTCTCGCGGAGCGTGCGGACCACCGGCCCAGGGATCTTTCCGGCGGCCAGCAACAGCGCGTCGCCATCGCGCGCGCCCTGGCCATGGAGCCAGAGGTGATGCTCTTCGACGAGGCCACCAGCGCCTTGGATCCGGAGCTCGTCAAGGGCGTGCTGAACCTCATGGCCGGGCTCGGCAAACGCGGCATGACCATGCTGGTCGTCACCCACGAAATGGGTTTCGCCCGCAAGGTAGCCGACCAGGTCGTGTTCATGGATGAAGGCGAAGTGGTGGAGGCCGGTACGCCCGCCGAGCTCTTCGATAATCCCCGCAGTGAACGCCTCCAGCGATTCCTGTCGGAAGTGCTCTGATGGGGGGCACCGCAGCTGCGGCGGCACCCATCAGGACCGCCGTCGTGGGTTTTGGGATCTCAGGCAGGGTCTTCCACACACCGCTGATCGAGGCGGATCCCGGTTACTCCCTCGACGTGATCGTGACGGCGGATCCGGAGCGTGCGGCTGAGGCGACCCGGCTCTACCCGAAGGTCCGGATTGTTCCGACAGCGGAGGCCCTGTTCGCTCTGGCCGCGGACCTTGACCTCATCATCGTCGGCACTCCCCCGCTCACGCACTTCGATCTGGCTGCAACGGCAATAACGCATGGTCTTCAGGTGGTGGTGGACAAGCCGTTTGTCACCACATCGGCCGAGGGCCAGGCGCTTATCTCCCAGGCATCCGACGCCGGTGTGTATCTGACGGTGTTCCAAAACCGCCGATGGGATGCCGACTTCCTGACGCTCCAGAAACTCGTCCGGGAAGGAGCGCTGGGTGAAATCCGCACGTTCGAGTCGCGGTTCGAGTGGTGGCGGCCGGAAGGATTCGGGAACTGGCGGGACACTGCCTCCCTGACGGACGGCGGCGGCATACTCCACGACCTCGGCGCCCACCTGATCGACCAAGCCATCCAGCTTTTCGGTCCGGTCCAGGACAGCTACGGAGAGACCGCCAACCACGGACATCCAGAGGGCGCCGATACCGAAGCCTTCGTGTCCCTGTTCCACGAATCCGGGGTCCGGTCCAGGTTGTGGATGAACGGCATGGCCGCCCAAGGCGGCCCGCGCTTCCACGTCCTGGGCTCCAAGGCCGGCTACACCAAATGGGGCCTGGACGGCCAGGAACCAGCCCTCGCTGCCGGACTGAAACCCTCGGATCCCGCCTACGGCGTTGAGCCCCAGGACTCATGGGGGGCCCTGGGTATTGACGGCAACACAACGCCCGTTCCCGCCCAGCGAGGCAACTATCCGGGGTTCTACCGCCAACTCGCTGGGGCCATCCGCGGCCGGGAGAAGTTGCCGGTCAAGCCTTCCGAGTCCCTCGAAGTCCTGAGCATCGTCGAAAAAATTCACGCCTTCGCCTAACCGCCGGGCCAGCCCGCGGGCAACTGACCAACCAACGAACAAGAAGGGAAGACGCATGTCCTCCACCGCCTCACCCAAACGCGTCGCCGTCATCGGCGGCGGCATCCTCGGCGTCTCCACTGCCGTCCACCTGCTCCGCCAAGGCGCATCCGTAATCCTGTTGACCGAACGCGGCCTCGCCAGTGAAGCCACCGGCCGATCCCTCTCCTGGCTCAATTCCGCCGGCGAGCGGTCCACGCCGTACCACCAGCTGCGGGTGGCGGGCGTGGACCGCTACCGCACCCTCTTCGCTCAAAATCCGGCAAGAGAGTGGCTCCAGTTCGACGGCGGCCTCATGTGGAATGCGGCCGGACAGCACGCCGTAACCGATGCCCGCCACGCCTACGAGAAGTCCATCGGCTACGACTCCAGGCTGCTCGCACCCGAAGAAATCGCAGCCGTCACCCCCGGCATTGATTCCAGTGCAGTACCGGAAAACGCCATCTTCAATCCCGGCGAAGGCTGGGTCAGCCTCCCGGACCTGGTGGAATTCCTCATGGAGGAGTTCCACGCCTGCGGCGGGAAGCTGGTCCTCAACGCCGGCAAAGCCTCCGTAACGGTCGACGGCGGACGGGCCACCGGTGTCGAGACAGCGGCCGGCGAGAACTACGAGGCCGATGCTGTACTAGTGGCGTGCGGCGCCGCGACGCCCGCCGTCGTCGCACCCCTCGGCGTCCACATCCCCAATGGTTCGCCCGTTTCCATGCTCGTCCTGACCAAACCCGTGGATCACGATGTAAAGACCGTGATGAATACGCCGCGGGCCGCTGTTCGCCCCAACCCCGGCAACACCTTTGCACTGGACCACGACTGGTACGAGGAACACATCACCGAGCATGCGGACGGCACGTTCAGCATTCCCGACGAAGTGGTCCAGGAACTGGCCGACGAGGCGTCCAAACTCATCGCCGGCAACCCCGACCTCAAGCCGGCATCGTGGAAGATCGGCTACAAGCCCATTCCCGGCGACGGCGAACCTGTCTTCGGCGAACTGGACCAGATGCCCGGCTGCTTCGTAGCCTTCACGCACTCCGGCGCCACGCTCGGGCTCATCGCCGGCGAACTCCTCTCCGGCGAGATCATGACGGGCAACAAACACCCCATGCTTGCCGCCTTCAGACCGGGACGCTTCTCGTAAACCGCATGCAGGCAGGACCCTCACACCGGCCCTGCCTGCACTGCCCGGGCCGTCTCTTCGGGGCGCGGAATCCCGGCCAGGTCTCGTCGCTAATTATCTGATGCGCGACTTGCGGGCGGGTCGGTTGAAAGGCCTGGGCACCAGGCCTCTGTGTCGAGCGGCGGTTCGAACTGGTGGTCACATGCGAGACGCGGCTACCAGGGATCCTCACTCTGCTCGTCGTGCGGCCTGTCGTGGACCTCGTAACCGCAGTTTGTGAGCACTCACAGGACGTCAACCCGACAAGCCGCGCCACTAGCGAGGGTGATGTCAACGCCGCTAGGATCTAAGCGCATAAGTCATTCAGGCAGTGGTCTCCACACTCTCTCCAACCGCCGGCCAAGGGCCACGCTGCCGACGCCCGGTTTCAGATCCACCTGCACGATGAAAGAGGACCCCACGCTATGACAGCCGTTTCTTCCCCGGTGAACGAGGCATTCCGGCCGGCATTCCACTATGCCAGCAAAGACACCTGGCTGAACGATCCCAAGGGGCTGATCTTCCACGACGGCACGTACCACCTGTATTACCAGAACAACCCGTTCGGGAACGTCTGGGGAAATGACCTGGACCGAGCAGCCGGTCGCCATCACCTGCGACGAATCCGAAGACATCTACTCCGGCAGCATTGTCTGGGACGAGTACAACACCAGTGGACTCGGAGGCCCGCTGGCTGCCCCTCTTGTGGCCATCTACACCAGCGCGTTCAAGCAGGGCTCGCCCCACTACGGACACCAGGCCCAGTCGCTCGCGTGGAGCACCGACGGCGGTTATACCTGGACCAAGTACCACGCCAACCCGGTCCTGGACCGCCAGTCCGCAAATTTTCGGGACCCGAAGGTGTTCCGCTATAGCGGCCCGGCCGGCAGCTACTGGGTTATGGTCGCCGTCGAAGCCCACGACTGCACGGTGGTGCTCTACCGCTCCGATGACCTGAAAACGTGGGAACATCTCAGCAGCTTCGGACCCGCCAACGGCACAGGGGGTGTATGGGAATGCCCGGACCTGTTCCCCCTGCCCCTGGATGGCAATGAGGACGACATCAAATGGGTCCTCACCGTCAACCTCAATCCCGGCGGGCCCAACGGGGGCTCCGCCGGACAGTACTTCGTCGGCCACTTCGACGGCGTAAGGTTCAGCTCGGCAACCACCGTTACCGAGGGCCTGCAGGACCCAGCGCGCCTAAGCGAATACCTCTGGCTCGACTGGGGCAGGGACTACTACGCCGCGGTGTCCTTCAACAACGTCCCGGACGGACGCCGGCTCATGCTCGGGTGGATGAACAACTGGCAGTACGGCAACAACATCCCGACCGCGCCCTGGCGCAGCCCGATGTCGCTCGCACGCGAAGTTTCACTCATCACCTCCAACGGACAACTCCGTCTCTGCCAGCGGGCCGTCTGCGAAGCCGATGCGGCTCCCGCGCGCATGGTCGCGTACACAGGGCTCAACCTCGACGCCGGCCTCCACCCTGTGGAGGGCGGCACCGCCGTGCAACTTGTCGAGGCCACGTTTGTTCCCGGCTCCGCGGAAGAATTCGGCCTCGTGATCCGAGGCAACGGCAATGACGGGACGCGAGTCGGCATCCGTCCAGGGGATGGCCGGCTCACGGTGGACAGGACAGCCTCGGGCAACACGGACTTCCACGAGGCCTTCGCATCCATCGACAGTGCACCGCTGCAGGCAACGGGAGGATCATATGACCTGCGTATTTTTGTGGACCACTGCTCGGTGGAGATCTTCGCGCAGGACGGACAGGTCACCATGACCGAACTGATCTTCCCGGACCCGGAAAGCGTCAGCGTGGCGGTCTACGCCTCCGGAGGAACCGCGACCGTTTCCTCACTGACGCTCACCACGCTGGACTGACAAAGGCTGCGGCTTCCAGACCGACAGGGGTACCCCGGGTGTGGCATCGCGATGTCGGGCCTGGCTCGAGGCAGAAGACCAAAGTGACCCGGGACGACCCCTGGAGCCTCGTCGGCAGCACCCAGCACGGCCCGAAAGGGCCGAAGACCACCCGGCAACCGGGAACCGGCATAAGTCGTGGTGAGGATTAGAGTCCTCGCGGCTGTTTCACGGCCTATTGTTAAGCGCATAGTTCTCTGGAAGGAAGCAATAGCGATGGTCAAGGGTCCGACGGTTTATGACGTTGCCGAGCAGGCGGGGGTTTCGATCGCCACAGTTTCGTTTGCTTTCACGCAGCCTCACCGCGTCAAGGAGTCAACGAGGAACTCGGTCCTGGATGCTGCACGGGCGCTGGGATATGTGCCGAGCGCCAGCGCCCGCGGGCTGGCCAAGGGCCGGACCGGAGCCCTGGGACTGTTTTCGTTCGACTACTTGAATCTGCTGCCGGAGGCACAGGGAGACGGCGCCGTCGCTGGCTCGGAGCCCAATGACGATTACCGGCTGTTTCCGATATGGGTGGACGAGGTTCAGCGCGGGGTCGAGCTGGAGTGCTTCAGCCGGGGATACGCGCTCATGCTTGGTGGCGGCAACAAGGCAAGCAGCGAAAGGGCGGTGACCGACATCGCAGGCCGGGTGGACGGCCTGATCGTTTTTGCCCGCACCATTACCACCGAGGTAACCCGTCGGATCTCTGGCCGAGTCCCCGTTGTTGAACTTTCCGACCCCTCCGGCGACAGCAGGCTCCACCACGTCACGATAGACAATGCCTCGGGCATCCGGCAGTTGATGGAGCACCTGATCGGCGTTCACAGGTTCCGGAGATTCATGTTCGTCAGCATCCCAAACGCCGAGACAGAGGCCAGGTACAACGCGTTCAGGACTGCCCTGAACGCGCACGGACTGGAGGTTTTGCCGCCTCTGGAGAGCCGTCCCGGCGCGAGTGCCGTGACTGCCGGGCTCATCGCGGATCTGCTAGGCTCTGGCTCTCTCCCTGACTGTTTCGTCTGCGCCAACGACCAGGAGGCTTTGGTCGTCATGGAGACGCTCAAGGCCGCCGGAGTCCCGGTCCCGGACCGGGTGGCGGTAACTGGTTTTGACGGTATCGTTGCCGGCCGACTTGCCCGACCGTCCCTGACCACCATTCGCCAGCCGATGGAACTGATCGGACGCACGGCGGTCGAAATCCTTGCAGACGCCCTGACGGACCCCGCTGCTCCCCCTGCACACAGGCAGCTGCCTGTCCGGCTTGCCGTGCGGGAAAGCTGCGGCTGCAGCACACAGGGAAACTAACTCCGCCGATTGCGGGAAAGTGTTGTCAAAGTCACAGTAATGCGCTTAGATTAACTCTCAACCACCGATCTAAGCGCATTGAGGCAATTTCAAATCCTCATATCTAAGCGCATCAATCGGGGGGACTCGTCTAACTGTTGGCGCCCTAGGCGCCTGATTGAAGGGAACGAACATGATCCAGGCCCCTACGGACACAGGTGTCCGGCTTAGGAAGGCGGCTGCCCTCGGGCTGGTTGCCGGGTTACTGCTGACTGGTTGCGGGCGCGGCGGCAGTGAAGCCTCCAAGGGCGAGGCGACCGGCAAGGCGATCTCGAGCGGAGCCGCCACCGGCACGGTCAATCTCTGGGCCCAGGGCGGGGAAGCAGAGTTACTTCCGGCGTTCGTGAAGGATTTCGAGGCGGAGAACCCCGACGTGAAGGTCAATGTCACGGCCATCCCCTGGGATGCCGCGGTCAACAAGTACCAGGCAGCCATTGCCGGAGGCACCACACCGGATATCGCCCAGATGGGCACGACGATGATGACTGACTTCGGTGACGCCTTCGATCCGAAGCCTGCCGAGATCGATACGTCAGGGTTCCTGCCCAGTTCGGTCAAATCGACAGAGGTCGGCGGTACAGCGGTGGGTGTCCCGTGGTACGTCGACACCCGCGTGTTCTTTTTCCGTAAGGATCTGGCGGAAAAAGCCGGCTATACCGAATTCCCCACCACCTGGGAGGGCCTGACTGACATGGCGAAAGCCCTCAAGGCCCAGCCAGGCGTGAAAGACCCCTTCCAGCTGCCGGTCAAGGACTTCCAAGGCATGCTTCCGTTCCTTTGGTCCAACGGCGCTGAATTCATCACCAAGGACAACTCCAAGTGGACCTTCGACACCCCTGAAATCGTCGAAGCACTGAAGTACTACCAGGGCTTCTTCGCCGACGGACTGGCCAACAAGAACCCCGAGACGGGGGCCGGCGCCGGTGAAGCGGCCTTTGTCAACGGCACCGCTCCGGTGCTGATCGCCGGACCGGGCCTTCTCGGGCAGATCAACAAGGCCGGCGGGGCCGGTTTCGAGGACAAGTACATGGTGGCCAAGATCCCCAAGAAAGTTACCGGGACCTCCTTCATCGGCGGATCGAACCTGACGGTTTTCAAGGACGCCAAAAACCGGGACGGAGCCTGGAAGCTGGCTCAGTGGTTCTCCAAGCCCGAGGTGCAGGCCAAATGGTACAAGGTCTCAGGAAGCCTGCCCGCAGTTGAAAGCACCTGGAAGGACCCCGTGCTGGCCAACGACAAAAAACTCGCCGTTTTCGGTGAGCAGCTGAAGGACACCAACTTCCCGCCCACGATCCCCACCTGGACTGAGGTCGCCGGCGCAGCTGACTCCGAGCTGGAAAAGATCGTCAAGTCCGGGATGGACCCCGCAGCGGCAATGAAAGAGCTGCAGGCGACCGCGGACAAAATCGGGACCGGCAAGTAATCATGGTCACCACTGAAACCGGGCGGGCGGACAGCATTCGGGCTGTCCGCCCGCCCAGGGCCCCCGAGCGTCGCGGCCCTGCCGCCAGACGCCGCCGGCAGTCTGTTATTGCCTGGCTTTTCGCCTTGCCGTTCGTCCTCATTTTCGGCTTCTTCATGCTGGTCCCGCTGTTTTCCTCCTTCGTGCTGTCCTTTACGGACTTCACCAGCAAGGACGTCCGGAATCCCTTCGGCGTAGGGTTCGTCGGCCTGGACCAGTTCGCGGCGCTCTTCGGCAACCAGCAGTTCCTTCACTCGCTGCTGAACACCGGCTACTTCGTGATCGTCGGGATCCCGTTGACGATGGCCGTCGGCCTGGCCCTGGCGGTGGCGCTGAACAATGGCATCACCCGGTTCCGAAGCGCCTTCAGGGTCGGCTTCTACACCCCGGTTGTGACCAGCATCGTCGCCGTCGCCGTTGTGTGGAGGTTCATCCTTCAACCGGACGGGCTTCTGAACATCGTGCTGGGCTGGGTCGGCATTGCCGGTCCGGACTGGCTGAACAGCACCGAATGGTCGATGCCGGCGATGATCATGATGGCTGTCTGGCGCAACATGGGCACGCTGATGATTATCTTCCTGGCCGGACTGCAGAACGTTCCCGTGGACGTGCTGGAAGCGGCGCAGGTTGACGGCGCCAACGCATGGCAGAGGTTCATCCGGATCACCCTGCCCATCCTGCGGCCCACCCTGCTGCTGGGCGCGGTAATGCTGTCCGTAGGCTTCCTTCAGTTCTTCGAAGAACCCTTCGTGATGACCAAGGGCGGACCTCTGGATTCCACCCTGTCGGTGAGTTACTTCACCTTCAACCAGTTCGGATTCGGCAAATACGGGCTGGCGTCGGCCGCCAGCTACGTGCTGTTCGTGGCCATCGCGCTGCTGAGCCTGATCCAATTCCGTGCCCTCCGCTCCAAAGACTGAAGCGAGCAGACAATGATCGATACAAAAACCGCACCGCTGCGGGATCGCCCCACTCCCCGACCGTCCACACCGCGCCCCAAGCTCTCCTCAAAGTGGGCAGGGCGGGCGTGGGTTTACGCCGCGCTTGTTCTCGCCGGAGCCGCGACGATTCTGCCCTTTGTCTGGATGCTGCTCGGGTCCTTCAAAACCCAGGGGGAACTGCTGCGGCGGCCCGTGACCTGGTGGCCGCAGGACCCTACCCTGGATAACTACGTGCGCTGGTTCAGTGAGCTGCACATCGACCGCTTCTTCATGAACAGCCTGCTCGTTGCAGTGTTTACAGTCCTGGGGAATCTGCTGTTCTGCTCAATGGTCGGGTACGCGCTGGCGAAAATGGACTTCGCCGGCAAGCGCGTCCTGTTCCTGGGCATCATGGTCACCCTCATGGTGCCCGGCGTGGTCACCTTCGTGCCGCTGTTTGTGATGGTCAGCAAGCTGGGTCTGGTCAACACCTACCCGGCGCTGATCCTGCCCTTCCTGGTCTCGCCCCTGGGGGTCTTCCTGATGCGGCAGTTCATGATGGGGATACCGGAGTCCCTGATCGAGGCAGCCAGAATCGACGGGGCCGGAGAGCTGCGGACATTCACCCGGATCGTCATGCCCTTGTGCGGGCCTCCGCTGGCAACCCTCGGAATCCTCACCTTCCTCGGCTCCTGGAACAACTTCCTCTGGCCACTCGTGGCCGCCCAAAGCGAAGAAAAATACACGCTGCCCGTCGCTTTGTCCCTGTACTCGACCGGCCAGAACGCAACAGACTACGGCCTGCTGCTGGCAGGTGCGGTGCTGGTCATCGCCCCCATCGTTGCCCTGTTCATAGCCCTGCAGCGCTTTTTCATCCAGGGCGTAGCGGCGACCGGCATCAAGTAGCCACCGCCAAGCAAACCTACCTACCAGCCCCCTTTTACCAAGGAAACGAATGCACTATTCCATCCAGCTGTACACCCTGCGCGATGCAATGCAGGAAGACCTTCCCGGCACCATCAGGAAAGTCGCGGAGATCGGCTTCACGCAGGTGGAGCCGTACAACTTCGTGGCCACGGCCAAGGAGCTCGGCGCAGCCTTGCGGGAGAACGGGCTCACAGCACCCTCCGGCCACGCTCCCCTGCTGAGCCAGGACCAGGACGAAATCTTCGCCGCCGCGAAGGAACTCGGCATCAGCACCGTCATCGACCCGTACCTGCCCGCCGAGCACTGGCAGCAGGCCGGGGACATTCAGGCCACCGCGGCCAAGCTCAACGCCGCGGCGAAGAAGGCCGCGGAATACGGCATCCGCGTCGGTTACCACAACCACGCCTGGGAACTTGAGTCCATTATCGAAGGCACCACGGCCCTGGAGTACTTCGAAGGCCTTCTGGACCCGGAGCTGGTCCTGGAACTCGACACCTACTGGGCCGCCGTCGGTGGCCAGGACTCTGTGGAGCTGCTCGCCCGCCTCGGTGACAGGGTGAAGTTCATCCACATCAAGGACGGCCCCGGCACTAGGGACACCAAAGCCCAGCAGCCAGCCGGCCAGGGCACAATCGCCGTGTGGGATGTCATCGGCGCCGCGAAGTCCCTGGAAGTGGGCGTCGTGGAGTTCGACGACTACGCCGGAGACATTTTCGAAGGCATCGCCGAGAGCCTCGCCTTCCTGAACGCAGCACAGGACCTGAGCGCATGAGCGCCGCAACGCAACAGTCCACCCCTTCCACCCGCCGGGGGCCGGTGGGCGTCGCCGTCATCGGCGCAGGCAACATCAGCAAGCAGTACCTGGACAACCTGACGGTCTTCCCGGACCTGAAAATCCACGTCATCGCGGACCTGTTCGAGGAAGCCGCGGAAGCGCGGGCCAAGGAATACGGCATCCCCGGGTGGGGTGGCGTGGACGCGGCCCTGAACCACCCCGACGTCGAGATCATCGTGAACCTGACTGTCCCGGCAGCCCACGTTGAGGTGGCCACGGCTGCCGTCAACGCCGGCAAGCATGTCTGGACCGAGAAGCCGTTCTCGCTGGACCGTGAGTCCGGGCTAGGGCTGCTGAAAACGGCTGACGCCGCGGCCTTCCGCCTCGGCTGCGCACCGGATACCTTCCTGGGCGCCGGCCTGCAGACGGCCCGCCGGATCATCGAACGCGGTGATATCGGCACACCGTTGACAGCCCTGACCATGTTCCAGACCCCCGGCCCGGAGTCCTGGCATCCGAATCCGGCGTTCCTCTTCCAGAACGGTGCGGGGCCGCTGTTCGATATGGGCCCGTACTACCTCACCGCGCTGGTCCAGACGTTCGGCTCGGTCCGGAAGGTCGCCGCCGTCGGGTCCAAAGCCAAGGAAGTCCGCGTGGTCGGTTCCGGGCCCAAGGCCGGCGAGAAATTCGCCGTCGAGGTTCCCACGCACGTCAGTGCGATGCTCCAGTTCGAGGGCGGTGCCTCGTCGCACAGCGTCTTCAGCTTCGAGTCCCCGCGCCTCCGGATGGGTTTCGTGGAGATCACCGGCACCGAGGGCACCCTGGAACTGCCGGACCCGAACTATTTCGACGGCGACATCAGGCTGTGGCGGGCGGGAACCGAAGAAGCGGAAACCATTCCCGCCACGGGACCGGCCAACGGGCGCGGCATGGGCGTGCTGGACATGGCCCGCTCCCTCCGGGCCGGAGTCCCGCACCGCGCGACCGGCAACCTTGCCTACCATGTGCTGGACACCATGGTCTCGATTTCCGAGTCAGTGGAATCCGGTGCCTTTATCAACGTCGAAAGCTCCGCGCCCGCGTCCCCGGCCCTCCCCGCGGACTGGGACCCTACCGCTTCCACTCTCTAGGAATCACGCAATGAACTCCCCCGAAAGCACGGACGGCACCACTGCCCCAGCAAACCCGACCCTGGGCGTGGCGATGATCGGCTACGCGTTTATGGGCAAGGCCCACTCGAACGCGTGGCGGAACGTGGCGTCGTACTTTGACGTCCCGGCCTTCGAGCAGAAGGTCCTCGTGGGCCGGGACGCCGGGCAGGTTGCCGAGGCCGCGGCGAAGTACGGCTGGGCCGAGTCGGCCACGGACTGGCGCCAGGTCCTGGAACGCGATGACATCCATATCGTGGATATCTGCGCCCCGGGCTGGATGCACGCGGAAATCGCCATCGCGGCGTTGGAAGCCGGCAAGCACGTCCTGGTGGAAAAGCCACTGGCAAACACCCTGGCCGAGGCCGAATCCATGACCGTAGCCGCGCGTGCCGCCCGCGCCAAGGGCGTGCAGTCCATGATCGGGTTCAACTACCGCCGCGTCCCCGCCCTGGCTTTGGCCAAGGAACTCATCACCGAAGGCAGGCTTGGGACGGTCCGGCACGTCCGGGCTGCCTATCTGCAGGACTGGCTCTCCGACGCCGGGTCCCCCATGAGCTGTCGCCTCCGCAAGGAAACCGCCGGATCCGGCGCGCTGGGCGACATCGCCTCCCACGCCATCGACCAGATCCAATACCTCACCGGGGAAACCATCCTCGAGGCCTCCGGGGTCCTCAAAACGTTCGTAACCCAGCGCCCAGGTCCGGACGGGCTGGAGGACGTCACCGTGGACGACGCCGCGTGGGCAACCTTCTGGCTCACCGGAGACATCGGCGCCTCAGTCGAAGCATCCCGGGTGGCCACCGGCCAGAAGAACAGCCTCCAAATCGAGGTTTACGGCACGAAGGGCGCCATGACCTTCAACCTCGAATCGTTCAACGAGCTCAGTTTCCTGGACGCCACAGTCCCGGTCCGGGAGCAGGGGTTCCGCCGGATCCTGGTCAACGAACCCGAGCACCCGTTCATGGAGGCATGGTGGCCGCAAGGCCATGTGATCGGTTGGGAGCATACGTTCACTCACCAGATCCGGGACTTCCTGACCGCGGTCGACGGCGGCCAGCCCTCGCCGTCGTTCGAGGAAGGCCTGCAGGTCCAGCGCGTCATTGCAGCCGTCGAAAAATCAGCCAACAACAAGAGCACCCTGAGCATCGTTGACCAGGCAACGCTCGCCACCGAAGGAGCCTGATATGCCCCGCCCGTACACCCTGTTCACCGGCCAGTGGGCCGACCTGCCCTTCGAGGAAGTCGCGCGCCTGGCCTCCGGCTGGGGCTACGACGGCCTCGAAATCGCCATCTCCGGGGACCACCTGGACGCCTGGCGCTGGGACGAACCCGGCTACATCGAAGCCAAACTCGCCGTCCTGGCCAAATACAACCTGAAGGTCTGGGCCATCTCCAACCACCTCAAGGGCCAGGCCGTGTGCGATGACCCCATCGACTTCCGCCACGAAGCCATCGTCGGGTCCAGGGTCTGGGGCGACGGCGACCCCGAAGGCGTCCGCACCCGCGCCGCCGAGGAAATGAAACACACCGCCAGGCTCGCCCAAGCCCTCGGCGTGGACACCGTCGTCGGCTTCACCGGCTCCTCCATCTGGCAGTACGTCGCGATGTTCCCGCCCGTCCCGGAAAAAGTCATCGAGGCCGGCTACCAGGACTTCGCAGACCGCTGGAACCCCATCATGGACGTCTTCGACGAATGCGGCATCCGCTTCGCCCACGAAGTCCACCCCTCCGAAATCGCCTACGACTACTGGACCACCGTCCGCACCCTCGAAGCGATCGGCCACCGCGAAGCGTTCGGCCTGAACTGGGACCCCTCCCACTTCATGTGGCAGGGCATCGACCCCGTCTCCTTCATCTGGGACTTCAAAGACCGGCTCTACCACGTGGACTGCAAAGACACCAAGCTCCGGCCCACCGGCCGGAACACCGTCCTCGGCTCCCACCTGCCCTGGGGCGACCCCCGCCGCGGCTGGGACTTCGTCTCCGCCGGCCGCGGCGACGTCCCCTGGGAATCATCCTTCCGCGCCCTCACCGCCATCGGCTACACCGGCCCCATCTCCATCGAATGGGAAGACGCCGGCATGGACCGCCTCCACGGCGCCCCCGAAGCCCTCGCAGCCCTGAAAAAGTTCGACTTCCCCGCCTCCCAAACCAGCTTCGACGCCGCCTTCAGCAGCAAAGACTAGGCACTGCTCGTTCTCTGGAAGTCACGGGTGCGGCCGGTGCGACAGACGTCTCCAACGCGGCTACAGCGTCCGACAAGGGAACTCCCCGCCTGACTCCTTGACGACATCTTGCTCCCCGCGGACGGTCATCAACGCATTGCTGCGGCGGAACAGCTGGAACGGCCCACCGTGCGGGCCGTACTGGTCATGGCCTATTCGCCGTACATCAGGCTGGCGAGGAACGCGTCCAGCTGGCGGCCCACGGCTAATTCATTCCCCTTCGCCGTGAGCGGCTGTGCCTGCTCAAGGTACAGGCCTTCCCACGGCGAGCACTTCAGCTCACCGCCCTCAAAGGAGACAGGGGCTTCGGTCTGGGCCGGCAACGGCGTCTGCTTGGACGGGGTATGGGCACGCAGCGCGGAGCTGCTATGGCCGAAAGCGGTAAAAATGGCGCGGTGGCCAATTGAAATCGACATGGTCGCTTTCCTTTCTGCTGCTGGCTTCTGAACCACTGTGTTCCGGAGCCAAATCTTTCTAGGAGCTAAACTTGAACGTGACGTTCGAGAACTGAACGTAGAAATAGTGTGGCACAGCTCACCCGTGGACGCAACGGGTTTTCTAGCAGGCACCTTCGGTCGGAGCCGCAACAACCACCCGCGGGTTGTCGGCGCTGCAGATCATGACCCGCCCGCGGCCGCCATCCTGGATGATCCAGAGGACGCTGCGATCCAGCGCGAGCATGTCAATGAGGCCGGCAGTAATACTGCCGTCCCTGCGGAACACCCGCACGATGTCGCCCCTGGACAACTTTGACCAGTCCGGGACAGCCACAGGCTGCGGCGGGCGCGGGCGACGCGTGGCGGTTTTGGGGTTTGCGTACATATTCGTAGGCCGTTCGACTCGAGTGGCAGATGGAACGCGGCGCCTCCTTGCCAAAAAACGTAAGGAGGGGGCACAATAAGAAGTGTTCATTAAATGAACGCCACGTTCAAAATAATACCCGATGAGTCCGTCCTCGGACCTCCATCAATGGAGATGATGGCCATGAAAAGACGTGAGAAGCCCACCAACACCGGCCTCCGACACCTGTCGCCCCGGCTCGGCGCGCCAACAACCGCGCGGCCACCTGCACTCGCCGTTCTGCCACCGGACTACGAGCAGACGCTTTTCCCGGACTTTGCAGGATGACGATGCCCTACTGGCGCCACAAGCAGAAACAGAAGCGCCGCAAGGAACCCGCCGAGATGCTACGGGAACGCGATGCGCGCAGGACCGCTGCACTCGCACAATGCGTCAGGGAGATGAGCCGGGGCGAGGGACCGCAGGGAGTAACGCACAACCGGGTGGCCGATCGGGCAGGAGTGCCGGTCCAGTACGTGCGCTGGAAATATCCCTCCGTGGAGCATCTTCTCGCCATGGCTGGAGCCTAGTAGGGAGATGCCGTAACACCGCGAACGGCGGGGCTCAGCACCAGGCCGGGCAGAAAATCCGCTCAGGAGTCCCCTGGGCTAATACCGAGCAGCGCCTTGGCGATGTCCCTGCTGGCCGTGCGCAGCTGTTCAATAGTGTCCGGCAGCCGCTCCGATTTCAGCCGCTGCTCTGGTCCGTTGACGGAGACGATGCCAACCACTGCACCTGCCACGTCCCGGACCGGAAGTGCCACCACGAAGAGACCTTCTTCGAGTTCGTTGTCAAGAATGGCGTAGCCCTGCTCCCGGACTTTGTGCAGTTCCTGGATGAGGGCTTCGCGCTTGGTGATGGTGCCCGGAGTGAACGCTTCCAGTTTCTTTGGCAGTGCCTGAGCCACGTCTTCATCGCTCATTTCCGCAAGCATCAGCTTTCCGGTGGCGCTGGCGTGCACCGGGTAGGTTTCGCCGACGTACATTTTTACATTCAGATACCGGGAACTCGAAGCTTCGGCAATCACGTCATAGTTCACGGTGTCCCGCACCATGGCGAAGCTCACGGTCTCGTTAAGCCTGAGCGCGTATTCCTCTAGGATGGGCTGGATCCGAGCCACCGCACCGGTGTAGGGGTCAGCGAGCCGGCCCAGCCGGGCCATTTCCCAGCCGAGCGTATAGCGGTTGTCCACGCGGTCCACGAATCCCGTTTGTTCCAGGCTCAGCAGCAGGCGAAAAGCCGTCGGACGCGTCATGCCCACAGCCTGGGCAAGCTCGGTGACAGTGATTCCGCCCCTGTGCCGGCCCAGCTCACTGAGCAGGACAGTGGCCTTGATAACGGATTTGTTGGTGAGGTCTACAGCCTCGGCCGGCACCGCGTCCTCGCCGTCTGCTGCCGCCTGTACGTCCACGCCTGTTTCCGCTGCCACACTAAACCCCGGTTCCATTCACGTCTGCCCAGGGCACGGTGCCCCGGTTGGATGTCCCACCATCCTATGCCTCAAGAAGCGAACGGGGCGTTCAAGAGTGTTTCAGTCGCCAGTCTTGGGCGGGTGACAGTCAGTGACCCGTGGGCATTGAGCCGCTGCAGGTCGAACGGGGGCACTTGCCAGGAGGCGCCACCGAAGAGCACCAACAATGCCTCGGATGCGCAGGGCGGCCAGTGATCCTTCGAACGTGTCCTTGCCTACGCCGTCATCGACGACGTCGACGCCCCGTCCGTCAGTCAGTTCACGCACGTCCTCGGGAACCTCCGGATACGTGAGGACGTGATGAGCTCCGGCATTCCGGGCCAGTTCCGCTTTTTCAGGGGTTGATGTGGTGGTAACGACGGTGGCACCGCGATGTTTGAGCATTTGGGTCAGTAGTTGCCCGACTCCCCCGGCCCCAGCGTAGGCCAGGACGGCGTCGCCCGGCCGTGCGCAGCAGCTGGCCCGGCCCGGGTGCCGGCGGGGGACGTTGACGCGTTCGAAGACCTCCGGGCCGCCCGCCCGCGGGATGTGCATGGCATAGGGCATGCTGGGTTCCTCCTTGGACGTCTGGTTAGTTCATGGTCTTTTCAGCAACCAAGCGCCTGGAGGCGTCGACGGCGTCTCGTGCTGCGACGGCCAGCAGGCCGGTGTCCGAGGCCGTGGGCATGAAGCGGAAGCCCAGCACGATCATCCTTTCGGACAAGGCGGGTTCGCCGGTGTAGATGCCGGGGACCACGCCGGCTGCTGTGCAGCGGCGCGCGATGTCCGCGAGGATCCCGTCCGGGCCTTCGCCGGTGAGTTCCTCCAGTGAAACTCCAAGGCTGAGGGAGAGGTCGTAGGGGCCAACGAAGATGGCGTCCGGCCTGGTGGCCAGGATGGCATCAAGGTTGGCCAGGCCTTCGGCCGTTTCGATCATGAGGATGCACAGGGCGTCGTCCTGCAGGCTCCCGGGGACCGGCTTTGGGTATCGGGGGCTGCGGCGGGTGGGGCCGTAACTGCGCTTGCCGCGGGGAGCGAAGCGGGTGGCGGCAACCAGAGTGGCTGCGGTCGCGGGGTTTTCGACGGTGGGAAAAATGATCCCGCCTGCGCCCGCGTCGAGCACCCTGCCGAGCGTACCCGTTTCGTGGCCAGGCACGCGGACGATCGACGGCACGTCGAAGAGGTGCGCGGCTTCAATCAGGGTCTGCAGCCCGGAGGTTTCAGGACCGCCGTGCTGGCCGTCGATGCAGATCCAGTCGAATCCTTCGGCGGCCAGGGTATCCACCACGGCCGGATCGCGGAAGCTGACCCACGCCCCCGGGTGGGTGCCGCCGTCGTCAAGGGTCAGGCGGGGTGTGGGGAGTCCGGTGGAGTGGGCGCTTTCGCCGTAGATTTTCATGGCTTCCTTCGGAGGGGTGTCGACGATGCTTGGCGGTTACGAAGGACGCCTGGCCGGAATCAGCCCGGCCAGGCGCCTCTCTGCATGAAGTGAAAGCTACTGCGCTGCCGCCTTCAGTAGCGGCGCGGAGGTGTCGCTCAGGCTCAGGCCCTTGGTTTCCGGCGCCAGGTACTGGGAGATCACCGCGCCCAGGACACAGATGCCTGCGGCGATCAGCATCGTGGTTCCGACGCCCAGACCAGCGACGGACAAAGGAAGGATGAACGTTCCTGCAGCCGCGCCGATCCGCGAAATCGCCGTGGCGAAGCCGACTCCCGCGCCGCGGATTTCCGTGGGGAAAACCTCGCCGGGATAAACGCCGGTCAGGGCCGTGGAGACGGCGTTGAAGAACGAGAAGACGATGAAGCTGATGAGGATGATCATCGGCGACATGTGTGAGAACAACCCGATGACAACCAGTGCGGCGGCGGCGATCCACATCGGCGGGATGGACAGCTTGCGGCGTCCCACCTTCTCAATGAGGAACATCGCGGCCAACGAGCCGGCCACCACGACGCCATTGAGCACGAGTGCTCCGGCCAGGCCGTCTTCAACCCCCAGGCTTTCGAGGACGATGGGGGCGAAGGTGGCGATGGCGAAGTAGGGGGTGACGTTGCAGACCCAGTACATGCAGACGAAGATGGTTGAATTTCGGTACTGCGGAGAGAAGAGCTTGCCGAAATTCGGCTTCTCGGGTTTCTCGTGTTCCAGATCCTGGACATCCGCGTCCTCCATGAACTGGTGGGCGATGGCAAACGCCTCCTCACGCCGCCCCTTGCTGATGAGCCAGCGCGGAGATTCGGGCGATCCCAACCGGAGCAGGAACACAATGAGGGACGGCACGGTGCTCATGCCCAGGATGATGCGCCAGTCTGCGTGAATTGAGGTGGACATGTAGTAGCCCACGGCGTAGGAAAGCAGGTAGCCCACGTACCAGGCGACCTCCTGGAAGGCCATGAGTTTGCCTCGCAGCCTGGCCGGCGAAAATTCGACAAGGAGGGGCCAGCCGATGGCATAGTCGGCCCCGATTGCCATGCCCATGAGCAGGCGGATCACAAAGAGCTGCCAGGCGTCCGCCACAAAGAACTGGGCTGCGGAACCAACAAGGAAGATGGCGAGGTCGACAATGAACATCGGCTTGCGGCCGACCTTGTCCGCGAGGTATCCGCCGATGGGGCCGCCAAAGAAGATGCCGATCAGGGCCGAAGCTCCGATAAGCCCCTGCATGGTGGCGGACAGACTCAGGTCAGCGGTCAGGGCCGGCATGACCAGGCCGATGCCGCCCAGGATAAAGCCGTCAATGAACATGCCGCCGGCGATCACGCCGCTGAGCTTGACGAGGAACTTCTTCTTTTGCGGGTCCTGGGGAACCGATGACTGCACTGGGGGCCTCGGTGCGGGTGTAACAGGTGTGTTCACGATGGACTTCCTTGTAGATCGTGCTTTTTGGGGAAATTTTCCAAGCGCCGGCTTGGTGATGCCGGGTCATTGAGGGGCGGCTGTTCACGCCCAGTTCGTTCATCTTTCGAACGTCGTGATCAAAAATATGGCATGCGCCACATCCGGTGTCAATAGTTACGACGAAGCAAGTTCCCGCAAGATCCACCTCTTGACAGTGAGCTGGCTAACATTCTAAATTGAACGCAGTGTTCAGAAATTGAACGTTTCCATCTTCAGTCACGGAATTATCCGGCACGAGTCCAAGGAAGCACCGCTGCCATGAAAAACGAACCTCTCAGCCTGTTCGCATTTGACGTCTTCGCCCCTGCCCACCTGACCTCCGGGTCCTGGCGCGCGGAGGGTGACCAGGGCCACCGCTACACCGATCTCCGGTACTGGACCGGCATTGCCCGGATGCTGGAAAGTGCCGGCTTCGACGGCATCTTCTTCGCCGACAACGTGGGCTACCACGATGTCTACCGCGGCAACGGCGATGCAGCCCTCCGGGATGCCGCACAGTTTCCGATCAACGACCCGACGGTGCTGATCAGCGGCATGGCCGCAGTAACCAAACACCTCACGTTCGGGGTAACCGTCTCGGCAACCTACGAGCCGCCCTACCTGCTGGCTCGCAAGTTCAGCACACTGGACCACCTGACCGCCGGCCGCGTCGGCTGGAACATCGTGACGTCCTACTCGGAGGCAGCTGCCCGTAACCTGGGCAAACAGCAGCAGCTGACCCCGGCCGAGCGCTATGACCTTGCCGATGAGTACATGGACGTGGTGTACAAGCTTTGGGAAAGCTCCTTTGAAGAGGACGCCGTAGTGCACGATGTTGAATCGGCGACATACATCGATCCGGCCAAGGTGCACCCCATCGAGCATGCGGGCGAGCACTTCACGGTACCCGGATTCCACCTGTGCGAACCTTCCCCGCAGCGCACTCCCGTCCTGTTCCAGGCCGGGTCCTCCGCCCGGGGAATGGAATTCGGCGGCAAGCATGCCGAGGCCGTCTTCATTCAAAGCACGTCGGTGGAAGGCGCCAAGCGCACGGTGGCCAAGCTCCGGCAGGCAGTGGCCGACGCCGGCCGTGATCCCCGGGACATTAAGATCGTCATCCTGCTCACCGTCGTCGTTGCAGCCACCGACGAGGAAGCCCAGGCGAAGTACAGCAAGGCCGTGGAAACAGCCCCGATCGACGGCATCCTGGCCCGCTTCAGCGGCTGGACCGGCATCGACATGTCCGAGTACGAACTCGACACCCCCTTGCGCTCCGTAGGCACGAAGGCGGGCCAGTCCATGGTGGACATGTTCTCCAAGGCAGACCCGGACCGGGACTGGACCCCGCGCCAGATTGCCGAGTTCCTCGCCGTCGGCGGGACCGGCTCCACGATCGTTGGCTCACCGGAAACCGTTGCAGCCGAATTGCGCCGCTGGCGCGACGAGGCAGACATCGACGGGATCAACCTCAGCTACATCACCAAGCCCGGAGGCTGGGAGGAGTTCATCGAACTGGCGCTCCCAGAACTTCGCGCTCAGGGACTGGTCGCTCCGGCACGCGGCGAGGACCAGGAACCGGTCACGCTGCGCGAAAAGCTCTTCGGCCAGAAATACACACTGGACGGCCACCCGGCCACGGCACAGCGCGCCAGGCACCTCAGCGACGTTGCCCGCTAAACGCTGCAGCCACCAACGGAATTATCAACGAAGGACCCTTCAATGACTGAACAAACTGACGTCGTCGTCATCGGCGCCGGCCTGGCCGGCCTCATCACTGCCCGCGAACTCGGCAACCGCGGCCACAAGGTTGTCGTCCTGGAAGCCCGAGACCGCCTGGGCGGCCGTTTGTGGACCGAGCGCCGCCTGGGCCAGAAACTGGAGCTCGGGGGCAACTGGCTGCACTGGACCCAGCCGCACGTCTGGGCCGAGGTCACCCGCTACGGACTGGAGGTCTCCCGCGGCCCGCGGTCGGAAGAAACCTACTGGCTGGCCGGCAAAGAAGTGCGCCGCGGCAACCTGGACGACTTCATGAAACTGATCGACCCAGGCATGACCCGCCTGCTCGAAGACACCGTGAAGTGGCTGCCCCGCCCGGACGCACCGCTGACCGTCGAGAACCTGGCCGAGGCCGACCAGTACAACCTGCAGGAGATGTTGGACAAGTTGGACCTCTCCGAGGACGAGCGCAACGCCAATGAGGCCGCCTGGGTAGGCCACTTCAACGCACCCCTGGACCAGTGCGCCTACGTCAACGCCCTGCGCTGGACCTCCGGCTCCTCCGGGCACTGGCACCTGATGCACGAGGCCTCGGCGATTTACCGCATCAAGGACGGCAACGACACCCTGGTCACCGCCATTGCCGAGGACACCAACGCGGACATCCGCCTCAGCACCCCGGTCACTGCGATCCGCCACGACAGCAACGGAGCCACGGTCAGTTACGGCGACGGCCTGGAAATCCAGGCCAAGAAAGTGGTCATTACCCTCCCGCAAAACGTGCTGCACAAGCTCGATGTCCGACCCTCCCTCTCCGAAGGCAAGCTGGCACCCAGCCGGGAAAAGACCGCGTCGCAGGGTGTCAAGGCGTGGATCCGGGTCAGGGGTCCCATCAAGCCCTTCTTCGCGTACTCCGCCCAGGACAAGCCCCTCTCGGTGATCCGCACCGAGTTCGTAGGCGAGGACGATGCCGTGCTGGTGGGCTTCGGTGCCGACGCGAACCGCATCGACGTCACCGACATCGAACAGGTGCAGGAAGCCATCCGGGTGTGGCGCGACGACCTGGAAGTCCTTGAGGTCACCGGTCACAAGTGGGGCGAAGACCCTTACGCCGAGGAAACCTGGCAGATCCAGCGCCCCGGCCAGCTCACCAAGTACCACGCCGCGCAGCAAGCCAGCGAGGGCGCATTGCATTTTGCCAGCGGTGACATTGCCAATATCTGGGCCGGCTTCTTCGACGGCGCCGTAGAAAGCGGGCTGCGCGCGGGCCGCACTGTCCACGCAGAGCTAAAGGAACAGCCATGACCGCCACCGCCCTTGCCCCCCGGCCCATCGACTCCGAACGCTACCGTTCCGTCATGCGGCACCTGCCCACCGGTGTCGCGGCTGTCTGCTCCACGGACCCGATGACCGGCATCCAGAACGGCATGATCGTGGGAACGTTCGCGTCCCTGTCCATGGAGCCGGCCCTGGTGACGTTCAGCGTCATGCATTCCTCCACCAGCTGGCCGAAGATTTCCGAAGCCGGGACCTTCAGCGTCAGCCTGCTCGCCGAGGACCAGCAGCAGGTCTGCCGGGCACTGTCCGCCAAGGGCGAGGACAAGCTCGGCTCCGTTGGCTGGTCCGCGTCGGAGTGGGGCACCCCGCATCTTCACGGTTCCCTGGCCTGGTTCGACTGCCGGGTTGAACAGCAGTTCACAGCCGGGGATCACGTCGTCGTCATCGCCAGCGTCCTGGAAATGACACCCGCTGAGCGGGCCTCCGCCCCGCTCATCTTCCACGGCGGCCGCTTCGGAAGCTTCCGCGAAGCTGCCTGAGCCTCGACACCCCTTATCTAAGGAAACTGACATGGATATTACCCCAGCCAGCACCACCGTCCTGGCCGAGATCACACCCGCCCACTACCGCCAGATCCTAGGCAAACTCCCCACCGGCGTCACCGCCATCACCGGCGTCAACGACGACGACGAGAAGCTCGGCCTGGTGGTGGGCACCTTCCAGTCCCTCTCGCTCGATCCGCCGCTGGTCATGTTCTGCGTGGACAAGTCTTCCTCCAGCTGGCCGAAGCTGCGCAAGCTGCAGAAATTCACCGCCAACATCCTCTCCGATGACCAGATCAGCATCTGCAGGTCGCTGTCCCGGAAAGGACCGCAGAAGTTCGAAGGCCTGCCCTGCACCGCGGGATCCCTCGGCACCCCGCACCTGGACGGCGCCACCGCCTACATCGACTGCGTGGTCACTGCAGAGGTCGTTGTAGGAGACCACTACATGGTGGTCGGCGCCGTGACCAACATGGAAGAAGGAAGCGGCGAGGCGCTGCTCTTCCGGGCCGGCAAGTTCGGCCAATACCTCCCCATCGAGATTCCGGCCGCCGAACAGGCAAGAAATACAGCCGCACCCGCGGCACAGGAATCCGTACCAGCTGAATCCGTACCGGCAAGGAGCGCATCATGACCCGCCAGCAGACCATCCTCGACGCATGGAACCGGGCATGGGGCGACGGCGACCTGACCGCCTTCGAACAGATGCTTGCACCGGATTACGTCCGCCGGTCCAAGTCGGGCAGCGAAGACTATGCCACGCTGCGGAAGACCATTGAGGCCACCCACGCGGCCTTCCCCGATACCACTACCGAGATCCTGCACATCCTCGAGGACGGGGCCACCGCCGCGATCCACTGGCAGACCAAGGGAACCCATCAGGGCGAGTTCATGGACGTACCCGCCACCGGCCGCACCATCGCCGTGTCCGGCGCATCCTTCCTCCGTTTCGACGGCGACATGCTGGCCGAGGAATGGGTGGTCTGGGATCCCCGCGAACTCCTCTCCGCACTCGGGATCTGGCACCTGGGCCCGGGCAACGCCTGAACCGAACCTCTCCGACCTACTTTCTACCGCCCAGGAGGGCGCCATCATGACACTTCACGGACATTCCCTCATCGCAGGGGACCCCACCGCCGGAAACAGCGGAACCACCTACGGCATCAACCCCGCGACCAACGGGCAGCTGGAACCGGGCTATACCCTGATCAGCGACGACCAGCTGCGGACGGCCACCGAAGCCGCGGCGGACGCCTTTGACTCCTTCAGCGCCCTCGCTCCGGAACAGCACGCCCGGTTCCTTGACGCTATCGCCGAAAACATCGAAGCCATCGGCGAGGAACTCATCGAGCGGGCGTCCATCGAAACCGGCCTCGGCCTGGGCCGTCTCCGCGGCGAACGCGCCCGCACCGTCGGCCAGCTGCGGCTGTTCGCCGACGTGGTGCGCCAAGGCGACTTCCGCGGCGTACGCATCGATCCCGCCGTGCCGGACCGGGCACCGCTCCCCCGGGCCGACATCCGTCAGCGCCAAATTCCGCTGGGTCCGGTGGCTGTCTTCGGCGCCAGCAACTTCCCGCTGGCCTTCTCCGTGGCCGGCGGCGACACCGCGTCGGCGTTTGCCGCGGGCTGCCCCGTGGTCGTCAAAGCCCACAACGCCCACCCCGGCACCGCTGAACTCGTGGGCCAAGCCATCGCCAAGGCCGCCCGCGACCTGGGCCTCCATCCGGGCGTGTTTTCCCTCGTCTATGGCTCCGGCGCCAGCATTGGCCAGTCCCTGGTTGCCGATCCCGCCATCAAGGCCGTGGGCTTCACCGGATCCCGTGCCGGCGGTACTGCACTGATGCGCACCGCCGCAGCCCGGCCCGAACCCATCCCGGTCTACGCCGAAATGTCCTCGATCAATCCGGTCTACGTCTTCCCCGGAGCCCTCGACGGCGACGTCGAGGCTCTGGCCAGGCAATACGTCGCCTCGGTGACAGGCAGTTCCGGGCAGCTCTGCACCTCCCCGGGTCTGGTCTTCGTTCCCGCCGGCGAAGCGGGCGACCGCTTCGCGGCCGCGATCACCGGCGAAATCACCCCGCTGTCCGGGCAGACCATGCTCAGCGGCGGGATCGCCTCGGCCTGGTACCACGGCCACGACGCCCTCGAGGCCGCTGCCGACGTCGAACTCCTCGGCAGGGGCCGCAAGGGCCACGGCGAGAACGCACCCGCACCAGCGGTCTTCAGTTCCGAATTGGACGTCTTCACCGAAAACCCGGTCCTGCACGAGGAAATCTTCGGCGCGGCCAGCCTGGTGGTCCGCTACAAGGGCGTCGAGGACCTGATTGCAGCAACAACCAAGCTCGACGGCCAACTGACAGCCTCGCTGCACATCACCGCGGAAGACTACGCCGCAGCCGCTCCGCTCATCCCGGCACTCGAACGCAAGGTTGGCCGAATCATCATCAACGGCTGGCCCACCGGCGTCGAAGTTGGCCATGCCATGGTCCACGGCGGCCCCTACCCGGCAACGTCCGATGCAAAAACGACGTCGGTGGGCACCCTGGCCATTGAACGATTCCTCCGCCCTGTGGCTTACCAGGACTTCCCTGAGGAGCTGCGGCCCGCGCCTCTGCAGGACGCCAACCCTTGGAACGTCAACCGCCTCATCGACGGCAAACCGGAACAGCACTAGGCCCGGCGCCACAACCCGCAACTTCCGGCCCCGGGCACGCCTCTCGCACGAGTCGCCCGGGGCCGGAACCCCAACCGCAGAAATTGAGAGACCCCATGCCAACCATCACTCTTGAAGACATCGCCGACACGCTCCGCACCGCCCGACTGCAGGGACAGCCCGTCTCTCCACCCACGGAAACCTGGCCCGCGCTTGACGCCGACGCCGCGTTCCAGATCCAGAAAATCAACGTAGAACACGCCATCGCCGGAGGTGACCGGCTCGTCGGCTACAAGCTCGGCAACATCGCCAAAGTCATGCAGGACGCCTTCGGACTGGACCAGCCGGACTACGGCCACCTGCTTGCAGACATCTTCGAATTCGAAGGCGCCACCCTCCAGCGGGAGAACTTCATCGCACCCTACGTGGAACTCGAACCGGCATTCGTGCTCCGCTCCCGCCTGGGCGGACGGAACACCACCATCGCGGACGTCATCAACGCCATCGACTACGCGCTGCCCGCCATCGAGATCATCGACTCCCGCGTGAAGAACTGGGCCATCGGCCTGCCGGACACCCTGGCAGACAACGGCTCCACCGGCGCCGTCATCCTGGGCGGCACACCCCGGAAAGTCACCGACCTGAACCTGCGCGACACCCGCGGAGTCCTGACCTTCAACCACCGCGAAGTCATCTCCGGGACCACCGGCAACATCCTGGGAAACCCCCTCGCCGCCGTCGCCTGGCTGATCAACCGCCTTGCCGACTACGACGTGGAATTTGAAGCGGGCCAGGTCATCCTTCCCGGCAGTTGCCTCCAGGCCGTTCCGATGAACGAGGCCGGCCGCTGGTCCGGGACGTTCGAAGGCTGGGGCACCGTCGAATTCGACGTTTCGGCCTGATCGTGCGCCTGGCCAATATCTCCGGACGCCTCCACCTCGTCACGCCGGACGACCACCTCATCGACGTTTCGCTGGAAACCGGCGGACATTTCAGTCCCCGGATCCAGGACTGCTACGAGCGCTGGCAGGAGCTTCGCAGCGTTGCCTTCACGCTGGAGCAATGGAGCGGAACCCCGCTGGCCGACGTGCCGCCGTCGTCCTTTGGAAACCCCGCGCCGCAGCCCCGGCAGGTTTTTGCGATCGGGCTGAACTACGCGGCGCATGCCGCCGAGGCCGCGCTGGCCGTGCCCGATGACCTGACGGTGTTCACGAAATTCGTGACTTCCCTGACCGGGCCGCGCGGAACCATCGTTCTCCCGCCCGGCACCGTGGACTGGGAGGTCGAACTCGTCGTCGTCATCGGCCGCGGCGGAACCCGCATCCCCGTTGAGGAGGCATGGAAGCATGTGGCAGGGCTGTCCGCGGGACAGGACCTCTCAGAGCGCACGCTGCAGTCGTCAGGGCCAGCGCCGCAATACAGCCTGGCAAAGTCGTTTCCCGGGTTTGGACCCATTGGGCCGCTGCTGGTGACGCCGGATGAGTTTGATGACCCGGACCGCATCGAACTGGGCTGTTCGATCAACGGTGAGGAAGTCCAGAAGGGGAACACCCTCGACATGGTGTTCCCGGTGCCGGAGATCATCGCCCGGCTTTCGCAGGTGACGCCGCTGCTGCCCGGCGACGTGATCTTTACCGGCACGCCTCCCGGGGTGGGTGTAGGCCGGGTGCCGCAGCGCTTCCTCAAGCCCGAGGACGAACTAGTCACCTATGTTCGCGGCGTCGGTGAGATGCGGCACATAATGCAGTAGCGGGCGCCAAATAGACAGCGGACTGCCCGACACTTTGAGGCTGCCCGCTCGCGTCTACGATTTCGACGACCGGTCGGCGCTCCTATCCTCTTTTGGGGGCCTATCCCTTTGAGGGCCTTGCACTCAATTGGCTCTTCTGGGACGGGAACTTCCTCTTCTGCGAAGGGAACCTCTCGGATCGTTTCGAACGGGGCATGCTTGGCGACTGGGAAGTGCAGCGGCGGACCCAGACTCCGCCAGGGCGCCGCTAATTCTTCCCGCCCGGCTCAACTGAGGTAGGAGTTGATAGGGCTGTTGTCGACGTAGATGCGCTGATCGGTGAACGTGCCATCGGAGACGGTGAAAATCGAGCACGCCCTGATCGTCAACTCGATCCCGTCCAGGAAGCACCAGGCGCTATCGACCTCGAACACCACCACGCCGTCTTCTTCCTGCCAGCCGTTAATCAATGGGTGGGCAAGGGATTCAACCTTGCCGCCAATCTCGGCCATCTGCGCCAGCACGACGTCCTTGCCCTTCACGGTCGGGACTCCCCTCGCCGTCCGGGCGACAGTTTCGTATTTAAACGCGTGACCTGCCGCGAATGAAGTGGACGACCAAGACGATCACGGCGATAACCAAAAGTATGTGGATTAACCCGCCGCCGATGTTGCCAAGCAGGCCGAGAAGCCAGAGAACTGCGATGACGATAGCTATCCAGAGCAGCATGAGATTCTCCTTCAAATGCCAAGCCAAAATCGTGTGGCGCCTATCACTATACGTCGGGATCGGGTTGTTTCAGCCTGGGCGGCGGTCTTCTATTGTCGGGTGACGTGGAACCTCGCCCGATGGCGGAGTGGCCCGGTCAGGAAATCACCGCAGGCGGCACTCGTGGGATCGTGCTCGAGTGCCGCAGTGGCAGCCGGGGACAGCAAAGTTGCCTGCTCATATGCTAAGAGTGCCTCGTACGTGCAGGAGGTGACGGTCCGGGGGTGGGCGGAGCTATCGAGCGCGTAGCGGAGCGCGCTCGTTCCTGATCCATTCACCCGTTTCGGGCGGTCAGGGCCCGGGCCGGGCGCAACCAGGAGTCGCAAGCTATGGACTAATCATAAGTGTGCTGATAATTCTGATGTCAGGCTTGCAGCAGCATTGGATGGCACAGCGAAGGAGGAGTTCCCATGTCGGACAGGATTGCGGATATTTGGGGAACGCGCACAGTGTATGGCCGTGACGCTCTCTGGCCGGTCCGTGTTGATCAGGCGCTGGACGCAAACGTCGCCGAGGAAGATGTTGACCGGTGGGTGCAGTCAGCGTGCGTGTTGTGCAGCAACGGTTGCGCCTGCGACATCGCGGTCAAGGACGGCGCAATGGTTGGCATCCGCGGCCGTGCCGGTGACCTGGTAAACCACGGGCGGCTCGGGCCGAAAGGTCTCTTCGCCAGTTGGCAGGGCGTTTCCCATCGGGATCGTTTGACGCGGCCGTTGATCCGCGAAAACGGGGTCCTGGTGGAGTGCAACTGGGACACTGCCATGACCCGGATCGTCGGGCGCAGCACCGCATTGTTGCGGGAACGCGGACCGCTCAGCCACGGCTTCTACACCAGCGGCCAGCTCTTTCTCGAGGAGTATTATGCTCTCGCTGTCATCGGCAAGGCCGGGATCGGCACCCCGCACATGGACGGCAACACACGCCTGTGCACGGCCACGGCGGCAGCGGCTCTGAAGGAGACTTTCGGGGCCGATGGGCAGCCTGGCGCGTACGAGGATATCGATAGCTGCGACGCCGTCTTCCTCTACGGTCACAACATGGCCGAAACCCAGACGGTGCTGTGGTCGAGGATTCTGGACCGTTTGGCCGGCCCGGACCGGCCGAAGCTGGTCTGCATCGACCCCCGGGACACTAATGTCGCTCGCCACGCGGACGTTCACCTCGCCCTCCGCCCCGGAACCAACCTCGCCCTGATGAACGCCCTAATCCACGAAATCCTCGACCACCACTGGGACGATCCCGGCTACGTTCAGAACCACACCCTTGGGTTCGAGGCCCTGCGCGAGACAGTGGCACCCTGGACGGCCGAAGCCGCCGCGGTCGTCTGTGATGTCAGGGCCGCTGACATTAAGGAAGCGGCCCGGATCTTTGGAACCTCAGGCAGGGTCCTGTCCACGGTCCTTCAGGGCTTTTACCAGTCCTCGCAGGCAACAGCAGCCTCCTGCCAAGTCAACAACCTGCACCTGCTGCGCGGAATGCTGGGCCGGCCGGGCTGCGGGATCCTGCAAATGAATGGGCAGCCGACGGCACAGAACAACAGGGAGTGCGGCGCCGACGGCGACCTGCCGGGGTTCCGGAACTGGGAGAACCCACAACACGTTGAGCAACTTGCCGAACTCTGGAACGTGGACCCGGCCATCATCCCGCATTGGGCACCGCCGACCCATGCAATGCAGATCTTCCGGTACGCAGAGCAGGGATCCATCGGGTTGCTGTGGATCTCGGCGACCAACCCGGCAGTGTCCATGCCGGAACTTCCTAGGATCCGGGACATTCTTTCCAAACAGGAGCTTTTCCTCGTGGTCCAGGACCTGTACCTGACCGAAACAGCACAGTACGCCGATGTGGTCCTCCCGGCGGCGGGCTGGGGTGAGAAAACCGGGACGTTCACTAACGCGAGCCGCACCGTCCATCTCTCGGACCAGGCTGTCGATCCGCCCGGGGACGCCCGCAGCGATCTCGACATCTTTCTCGATTATGCCCGCCGGATGGGATTCACCAGCCGGGACGGCACACCGCTGTTGCCCTGGAGCGGGCCGGAGGACGCGTTTGAAGCGTGGAAAGCCTGCTCGCGCGGCAGGCCCTGCGACTACACGGGCATCAGTTACGGGCGACTGCGCGGCGGCAGCGGAATCCCCTGGCCCTGCAATGAGGACAACCCGGACGGCAGGACACGGCTATACGAGGACGGTGTGTTCCCCACAGACCCTGACTACTGCGAAGACTATGGCCACGATCTGCTGACCGGGGCCACAGTCGGCGAGCAGGCCTTCCGTGCCCAGGCCCCGGACGGCCGGGCGTTCCTCAAGACCGCCGGGTACCATCCCCCGCACGAGGAACCCGACGGGGAATTCCCGTTCCGCTACACCACTGGCCGCACCGCCTATCACTTCCACACCCGCACTAAGACCGGCAGGTCCCGGCAACTCTCCGCGGCCGCGCCCGGGCCGTGGGTGGAACTGGCAGCCGTCGATGCGGACCGGCTCGGAATCACCGAAGGCGACCTGGTGCGGGTATCCTCCCGGCGTGGCCTGATCGAAGTCCCCGCCCAGGTCAGCGGGATCCGGCCCGGCACCGTCTTCGCTCCGTTCCACTACGGATACTGGGACACCGGCGGCAGTCCCGGCCAGCACCCGACAGCAGCCAACGAACTGACCCTGACCGAATGGGATCCCGTGTCCAAGCAGCCGATGTTCAAAAACGCGGCTGTAAAAGTGCAGAAGATCGCGGACGGTACCGGCGCCGCGCCGGCGCCGACAACCACAGCGTCCAAGCCTGCCGACCACTCCGGCGCCCCGAACGTCCCGCCAACAGCAGCGGGCCCGGACGGGGAAGCCGCCGAGACCTTCCCTCGGGAGCCGGGCAAGTTCCTCGATGCCACGACAAACGGCAAGGAGAGTCACCCATGAACTTCAACATCTATCTGGGCATGCTCCGCCAGGCCGAAAAGACACTGGCCGAATCCTTCCGCCAAGTGGCCGAGGGTCACGGCGCCGAACCAGATATTCACTTCCTCTGCCACACCTTGGCGAGCCAGTGCGACCACCACCGGGACCTCCTGGAGCCGATCACACAGCGATACGGCGAAGTGACCACCGACAACGAACCCGAACGGCTGCACGCCGATGGCCTGTCCACCACACGCGGCGGACCGGTGGGCCTCCTGCGGGACCTTCAGGACCTGTACCTCCTGGCCAGCCTCGTGGACAACACCTGGACCATGATTAGGCAGGCCGCATCCGCCTTGCGCGACGACGAGCTGCTTGCCGTCGTTCAGCACTGCGACGCACAAACGTCAAGCCAGCTGCGCTGGCTCCAGACACGGATGAAGCAGGCTGCCCCCCAGGCGCTCATCGCGGCATCCTAACGCGCCGAATACAGCAGTAAGGGCTTTTGATCCCACCGCGCAGAGGAGCACCATGACCGACCAGTACACCTTCCGGTACCCTGTCACCGCTTACGAGCACATCGAACCACCCAAACAGCACCAGCCCGAACCCGGCCTCGACACCGAGCCGGAGCCCAAAGCCGACTTGGGTGACGACAGCTACCGCGGCACGGGACGCCTTGAGGGACGAATAGCGATCGTCACCGGTGCAGAGTCGGGCATCGGGGCTGCCACGGCCGTCGCCTTCGCCCGCGAGGGAGCCGACGTCGTGCTGTCCTATCTGCCCGAGGAGGAAGAGGACTCGGCCCGGATTGCCGGACTGATCGAAAAGGCCGGCCGCAAAGCCGTCCGGGCACCGGGCGACCTGAAGGACGCCGCCATGTGCCGGCCCCTGGTAGAGACCGCGCGTTGCGTGAATTGGGTGGTATCGACATCCTCAGTTCTGCAAGGACCTCGACGGGACGAGGAATAGTGAACCTGTCCGGCCTGCGCCCACCAGCTAAGTCTGGAGCGCGCATCTGGTGCGCTGGCCGTGCTCTGGACAGATGCGCCTGAACTTTGTAAATTCGGAACAGTCCTGTTCACCCTCGCGGGTGGGGACCCTTTGTCGCCGGGTGCACGGCGGCAAAGAGAGCCGCTGTAGCCGAACGGTGGCACAATGATGCACCCGCGGAAAAGAGCCCGAAATGGCCACCTCGCACTTTGAACGATTCCTCCTCGATGCCACTGTTCCGGATGAAACACACTGCCCTCTGGGGCCGGACTGTCTCTACGGCCTGTACACAAGCTGGTGCCTGCTTCACAACATCAGCCCCGTGGGCGATACCGCCTTCCGGGACGCTATGGAGCGCCGCGGCATCGATCTGCGCACCAGCCGGCGACGGATGATAGGACCCGTGGCGGCGGATTACATCCTGGCCAGCTACCCGGCAACTGCCTGACCACTTCCGTCGACCAGCACAAACCCGCTGCCGGGTATAGCCCAGTCCCCGAACTACGTCGTCGGACCAGTCATCCGATGCGTTGCCCGTCGAGTCTGACCCGTTCCCGACGTTGCGGTCACTCCGTGAATTAGGGCGGGATGTCCGCTTCGCCGCAGATCGAGGCGATGACAGATGCCGGGACGTCACGGAGCTTGACGTTGCGGTTGCTGGATGCCCTGGTCGGCCTGGTTCGCAGAAGGCAGCCATCCGAGGAAGATCCTCGAAGGAAATTCGCCTTGGTCATATCGTCACCACAACTCTTGGTCATGAACGAATGACAGCCAACAGTTGGCCACCGGAAACAGCAAGAAGGGACGACCCGTAACCCTAGATTCCAGCAGGCGGAGCGGCCACCAGCCAGGCACCCCCCACCCCTCACACATCTTCAGAGACCACCGGGGCGCCAGGCACAGACCGCTGACACCGACCGCACCCCGTAACGAGGGATGCGGTTCTTCTTTGTCCTGACAGATTCTGCTCAGCTGCAAGAACTTCCGCGGCCTCAGATTCCGAGAACGACGGGACGCCACAAAAGAGCAGGACGCCCGTCCAGCCCCTTCGTCAGCTTCACGGACCTCCACAGTCACCGTCACCTTCCTCTTCAGTCATCTCATTACCCGCGCGACGAAGACACACATGACGGGGCCGGGAAACCGCCAAACCGGCAAGCCCGCAGACCCGGTGGCTAGCGCCTGACGAGATGCAAGGCAATCAACCGGGCAGTGGCGTCGAGCGAGACATCGTTAGAGGCACCTTCTCGAGGAGATCAAATGCCGGTTGTACCGCGTCTGCTTCAGACCTCATCAGCCACTGAACTGCGTACCTGTCGAACCTTCCTTGGCCGGACGCCAGAAAGCATTTGGGGGTCCTTCGCATTGAGCCAGCCGATGGGGCGACGGCAGCGGCCGGTTCTGACAGTCGGAGGGAAGCCGCCACCGGGTACTAGGCGGGTTTCTCCAGGGTTGCTGGCCGGACGTTTTCGCGTTCTTCCAGGGCTCCGGTGACTGAGGCCGTGAGGCTGTTGGCGATGTGGGTCCGTGCGAGTTCGGCCGCGCCGGGACCATCGCCGGAGGCTACAAGTTCTAGAATCTGGTGGTGCTGATTCAGGTCGAGAGTCCGGGGCTCATCGCCGGAAGGAAGTTCCAGGCCAAGGCGGCGGTAGCGGTCAGACTTGTCCCACAGGTCATCCAGGAGCTTGATCATGGTGGCATTGTGGGAGGCGGCATAGACGGCCCGATGGAATTCCCGGTGCACCGTGATCGCGTCCTCGCCCCAGACCCGGGTGACAGGCAGGAGCTTCTCGGCTGCTGAGCGCATTGCAGCGATGTCAGCGTCAGTCCGGCGGGAAGCTGCCAGCTCGGTCGCCGACGGCTCCAGCGAGAGGCGGACCTCCAGCAGCTCGCGGGCCTCCGAAGCACTGACGTCAGCCACGCGGGAGTCCCGGTGGGTGTCCATGATGATCAGGCCCTCGCTTGAGAGTCGGCGGATCGCTTCCCGCAGTGGGGTGATGCTCATTTGCATGTTGTCGGCCAGCTCGTACTGGGAGACGCGCGAGCCCGGCGCAAGGCCACCGGAGAGGATCAGCTGGCGTAGTTCGCTGTACGCCAGACTGCCCTTACTGGAAAAGACGTTCGTGGTGCTCATCTGCTGCTCCGAGTCCCTCGTCGGGGTTGTGGCCCTGGTTGCTTACAGTGTACTGCCCTCGAAACATCTTATAAGAAAATCCCACGGAAGACTTGTACTCCCCATCACCCCCGGCTACTGTTGAGGCAAGGTCTTATAAGATATTCGCACGAAGGCTTACGCCACTCGCCGCCTCGGATTAGCTTTGATCCCAGTCTTATAAGAAATAAGATAACCATTAAAGAGAGATTCAAAGATGAAAATCGTTTCCGCCCATGTCGGCACCATTCCCATCAGTTCCTCGATCCGGAACGCCTTCATTGACTTCACCAAGATGGACTGCACGATCATCGCGCTGGTCAGTGATGTGTTCGTCGACGGAAAGCCTCTGGTTGGCTACGGATTCAACTCCAACGGCCGCTACAACGCCACGGGCATCCTGAAAGACCGCATTCTTCCGCGCCTCATGGATGCCCCGTCCGAGGACCTTCTCGATGAGGACGGCCAGCTCTCGCCGGAGAAGGCGTGGGACCTGATGATGTCCAACGAGAAGCCCGGCGGACACGGCGAACGCTCGGTCGCCATCGGCGTGGCCGACATGGCCCTGCACGATCTCGCCGCGAAGATCGCCGGCGTCCCGCTTTACCGGTGGATCTCGGATCACTACGGTGACGGAAACCCGGACAAGGACGTGTTCGTCTACGCCGCCGGCGGCTACTACGCCCCGGGCAAGAGCCTCGAAGACCTGCAGAACGAAATGCGCGGTTTCCTCGCCAAGGGCTACAACGTGGTCAAGATGAAGATCGGCGGCGCCGACCTGGCCGAAGACCTTCGCCGCATTGAAGCCGTGATCGAGGTCCTCGACGGCGACGCTTCCCGCCTGATGGTGGACGTCAACGGCAAGTTCGACCTGGAGACCGCACTGGCGTACGGCAAAGCCATCGACCAGTACGGGCTCTTCTGGTACGAGGAAGTCGGCGACCCGCTGGACTACGCCCTGAACGCGACCCTCTCCGAGCACTACAAAAACCCGATCGCCACCGGAGAGAACCTGTTCTCCCTTCAGGATGCACGGAACCTGGTCCGCTACGGCGGGATGCGCCCGGACCGCGACTTCATCCAGGTTGACCCGGCCCTGAGCTACGGCCTGACCGAATACCGCCGGATCCAGGACATGCTCGTCCAGCATGGCTGGTCCTCACGCCGCTGCATCCCTCACGGCGGACACCAGTTCTCCCTGCATATCGCCGCAGCCCTCAAGCTTGGCGGCAACGAGTCCTACCCGGGTGAGTTCCAGCCCACTGGTGGCTTCACCGACGACGCTGTCATCGTCAACAGCCGAGTGGCCCCGGGCGACCTGCCGGGCATCGGGCTCGAAGGCAAGGCCGAGTTCTACAAGGTCCTGCGCGCACTCCACAACTAACCAATCCGGTAGTGCCCCGGTCCCGGGCAGCATCACTGCCCGGGACCGCACCTCCCCAATTTTCCCTGTCTGTCGTGCAAAGGAGCACCCAAGATGTCGTCCCACACCATGCAGAACCCGCAACATTCCGCCCCGCCCCAGCAGCGATCCCGGTTCGGCCGGCTGATCCGGGAACTCTGGTTCCAAGTTGTCCTGGGTGCAGTCCTGGGCATCGCCGTCGGCCTGCTCCTGCCCTCCGTCGGTAAACAGCTCACACCGCTCAGCGACTGGTTCATCGCCCTGGTGAAGATGATCGTCATTCCCGTGGTGTTCTGCGTCGTATCCCTTGGCATCGCTTCGATGGACAGCCTGCGAAAGGCCGGCCGTATCGGTGTGAAGGCGCTGGGCTACTTCCTGGCCCTGTCACTGGTGTCGATGCTGATCGGACTGGTCGTGGCCAATGTCTTCCGCCCCGGCGAGGGCATGAACATCGATCCGTCACAGCTGGACTCCAGCAAGGTTCCGGCGGCCGCCAACAAGGGCTTCGACGGCCTTGAGTTCGTCAGCAACATCATTCCCGAATCGCTGTTCGGTGCCCTAACCGGCCACACCATCATCGCCGCGCTGATGGTCTCCATCATCTTCGGTGCCGCCATGAACGTCTCCGGCGAAGCCGGTGCCTTCCTGACCAAGGGCATCCAGGCCCTGTCCACGGTGATCTTCAAGATCGTCACCTGGGTCATGCGACTTGCCCCGATCGGCACGTTCGGTGCGCTGGCGGCCGTGGTGGCCAACTACGGCACCCAGAGTCTGCAGCAACTGGGTTACCTCGTCCTGCTGTTCACCGCGACCTGCATCCTCTACGTCCTCGTGGTCCTGGGCATTATCGCCCGTACCTGCGGACTGAACATCTTCACAGTGATGCGCTACTTCAAGGCAGAACTGCTAATCGCCCTGAGCACCTGCTCCAGCGAAGCGGTCCTTCCGCAGCTGATCAAGAAGCTCGAAGCCATGGGCGTCGGCAAGTCCACCGTCGGCATCGTGATCCCGTCCGGGTTCTCCTTCAACCTCGACGGATCCGCCGTCTACCTGACCATGGCTTCAGTGTTCCTGGCCCAGGCCGTCGGCATGGACCTCTCCTGGGAACAGCAGCTCGTCATGGTCGGCGTCATGATGCTCACCAGCAAGGGCACCGCTGGAATTGCCGGCGGCGCGTTCATTGTCCTGGCCAGCACTCTGAGCTCAGTGGGCGGAATCCCGCTGGCCGCTCTCGCCCTTATTGTCGGCATCGACCGGCTCCTGAACGAAGGCCGGGTGTTCATCAACGTCCTGGGCAACGTGATGGCAGCCGTCGTCGTCGGCAAGTGGGAGAAGGATTACGACCCGGAACAGGCCCGCAAGGCCCTGCACGCCCATGGCCAGAAGAAGAACGAAATCGAGGCAAAGACACCGGCCACCGTGGAAGCGGACAAGGTCGACGTCCACTAACTCCGCACCAGTCAGGGCTGCCGCACAACGCGGCGGCCCTGACCGCGTGAACCGTGAACCCACAGCCGCTGACGGCAGCGCAACCCCACCGACGCCAAGAGGAACCTACCCGCACCATGGTCACACGCATCCTGATCACCACCGACTACCTCCACCCCGGAGATAAAGTTGACCAGCTCCTGCGCGAACGCGGGCTGGAACCTGTCTACTCGCCGTCGCGGGGGCCACGGACCCTGCAGGAACGCCGCTCGTTGTTCGAAGGCATCTCCGGCGCGATCCTCGCCAGCGAACCGGTCACCGCCGACATGCTCACCGCCGCCTCCCTGCAAGTCATCGCCCGCAGCGGCGTGGGGTACGACTCCATCGACGTCCAGGCCGCGGCCGCACAAGGAATCAGGGTCTGCAACGCCCCCGGAACAAACCACCACTCCGTTGCTGAACTCACCATCGGGCTGATCCTCATGGCCGCACGCCGCCTCGGCGAGGTCACCACCGCCGTCCGCCAGGGCCACTGGCCCCGGGACGCCGGCCACGAACTACGCGGTGCCACCCTGGGCATCATCGGCTACGGCCCCAGCGGACGCGCCACCGCAACCCTGGGGGTCGCCCTTGGCATGACCGTCCTGGTCAGCACCACCCACCCCGACTCCGATAACAACGCGGTCCGGTTCGCCGATCTCGACACCGTCATCCGCGACGCCGACTACCTCTCGCTGCACACCCGCGGAGGCCACGGCGCCGGCAAACTCATTAACGCGCCCCGGCTGCAAGCGATGAAGCCCACCGCAGTCCTCATTAACACGGCCCGCGGCTCACTCGTCGATGAAAGGGCTCTGGCCAAGGCTCTGTCCGACGGCACCATCGCCGGCGCCGCGCTGGACGTGCTCGCGATCGAACCCCTGCCAGGCGACAGCCCCCTTCGGGGACTGGACAACGTGCTCATCACCTCCCACCTCGCCGGACAAACGACCGAAGCCCGGACACGGGCCGGCTTGGCAGCCGCGCACGCCGTCATCGACGTCCTCGAAAACCGCGAACCGGCACACCCGGT
>NZ_JBFUKK010000018.1:0-86518 GCF_056400885.1 Arthrobacter sp. P4_H3 | reverse complement strand
CTCGCCGAAGTCGGGATAAAGCACAAGCGCACAAGGCCATACAGGCCCCAGACCAACGGCAAAGTCGAGCGGTTCAACCGCATCCTCCAGGAGGAGTGGGCCTACGCCAAGGCCTATAGCTCAGAAGCCGAACGCCAAGCCTGCTATCAGGACTTCCTCGAGCACTACAATCACAGCAGGCCCCACACCGCACTCAACGGCGCCTCACCGGCAAGCCGCGTCACCAACGTACCGGGTTAGTACAGCTAGCTCTCCTGTACCGGCGGTTTGCCCAGGAGGCTGAGCAGGTTCACCACAAACACTGAGATGGCCACGGCTGCGGGCCACACTGCCAGGACGGCGTAAGAACGGAGTGAGAAGGCGATGCTGGCGTTGGGGGCAGTATCCTCTGCCGGGCCCCACCATTGCCCTGCCAGCACACCGGCCTGCCAGGCGATGACGGCTCCAAGCGCCCCACCGATCACGGCGAGAACCACGGTTCCGGGCGCCGGAGCGCCGGTTCGTTTCCCGTTGAGGAGGAAACCCGTCAGGCAGCCGGCCAGCAGGAACAGGCCGGCCAGCACCAGATCCCGCGGCAGCCATCCTTCGGCATTCGTGCCGGTGGCCAGGGCGGGGTCGCGGGTCAGGAGATTCAGGCCGCCCGGCGCCAGCAGCCACCACAGAAGTCCCGCCGGAAGGCCGGCAGCGGCAATGATTGCGGGCCGCCGCCACGCCGCCGGTTGCGCGTTTCCGGAGCCGGAGTCCTCGCCGGACCAGGCCGTCCGGCCGCGCCCGCCGAAATCCGAATCGCCGTCAGCGCGGTAAAGTTCACCATAGGCGGGTGGGCTGCCGGCATCCTTGGAATGCTTCGGATTCTGTGGAACCGGGCCGTTGCCTGGTGGCTGTGTCATGAAACAAACATTAACAAACGTTCACCGTGGTTAAACAAATGACGCGGCAGGTAAATAAGTGACGGCCACTCCACGGCGCACCCATACGCTGGCATGCAGGACGCAACGAACAACAGTTTTAGCAGGGAGTTAGATCACAGTGACCTCAGACAACGCAGCCTTCGAAGGCACGTTCAAGGAGATGTTCCGCCGGCACGCGGCCGGCGTGGCAATTATCACGGTGAACTACAACGGCGTCCCGTACGGCTTCACGGCCACCTCCGTGGCATCGCTGTCCGCGCAGCCGCCGCGCTTCACATTCAACATGGCGCGCAGCTCCAGTTCATGGCCCGCCGTGGCCAACACCACCCACATCGGCGTCCACATGCTCGGGCTGGAGAACCAGGAACTTGCTGACCGCTTCGCCCGCACCAAGAACCGGTTCGAGGGTGACCACTGGGAGCTCGGACCGCACGACGTGCCCATCCTCAAAGACGTGGCTGGCTGGCTGATCGGCAAGATCCAGATGCGCCTCTCCTTTGAGAACAACGCCGTTGTGGTGGTGGAGGTCGTGGAGGGCCAGGTGGGCGAGGACGGCTCGCCGCTGCTCTACCACTCGGGCTCCTACAGCCAGCCCGTCCCGCTCGACTACGAAATCTAGCTGTCAAGGCAGGTCGGGCCGAGGAGCACCTTCAGGTCGCCGAAAAGTGACGGGCTGGGGTTGACCCTCAGGTGCACCGGCAGGGCCATGACTTCCACGCGGGTGTCGCCCTGCAGGTGCAGCCTGACTTCCGAATTGCCGCGGTGGGTCCGGAGCACGTCACCGAGTTCCGTCACCACGGCCTCGGTGGCCTTGTGCGTCTGCATGGTGATGACCACGGGGCCGTTCAGGCCTTCACTAAGGTCCGGCACCGAGAGTTCCATGCAGTTCAGCGCAACGGCACCGTCGTCGCGGCGCTGCAGCCGGCCCTTGACCACGACGACCAGGTCTTCGGCCAGGACGGACGCGATGGGACCGTACACCTGGCCGAAGAACATGACCTCAATTGAGCCACCCAGGTCTTCGATCTCCGCCCGGGCGTAGGCGTTGCCGCTGGCCTTTGCGATCCGTCGGCTCAGCGAGGTGATCATGCCCGCAATGGTGATGATGGCGCCGTCGTGCGGGCCGTCCTCCGCGATGACCGAGGTGATGGACTGGTCCGCGTGCTGGCTCAGGAGGCCTTCCAGCCCCTGCAGCGGGTGGTCCGAGACGTAGAGCCCGAGCATGTCGCGTTCGAACGAGAGCTTGTCCTTCTTCTCCCACTCGGGGAGGTCCGGGATCTCGATACTCAGGGACGCCTCGGATTCGGCTTCGTCAAAACCGGCAAAGAGGTCGAACTGCCCGATCGCCTCGTTGCGCTTGAGGGTGATGACGGAGTCGATCGCTTCTTCATGGATCATGGCCAGCGCACGCCTGTGGTGGTTCAGGGAGTCGAACGCACCGGCCTTGATCAGTGATTCAATGGTGCGCTTGTTGCAGACCACCGCGGGGACCTTCATGAGGTAGTCCTTGAAGGACGTGTAGGCGCCTTCTTTTTCTCGCGCCGCCACCATGGCTTCGACGGCGTTCACACCGACGTTGCGGATGGCGCCCATCCCGAAGCGGATGTCGTTGCCCACAGGGGTGAAGTTGAGGGCTGACTCATTGACGTCGGGCGGCAGCACCGTGATGCCCATCCGCCGGCATTCGTTGAGGTAGATCGCCGACTTGTCCTTGTCGTCGCCCACCGAGGTCAGCAGGGCCGCCATGTACTCCGGCGCATAGTGGGCTTTCAGATACGCGGTCCAGTAGGAGATCACGCCGTAGGCGGCCGAGTGCGCCTTGTTGAAGGCATAGTCGGAGAACGGGAGCAGGATGTCCCAGAGCGTCTTGACGGCGGCCATGGAGTAGCCGTTGTCCTGCATGCCCTGCGAGAAGCCGGCGAACTGCTTGTCCAGCTCGGATTTCTTCTTCTTGCCCATGGCGCGGCGCAGGATGTCGGCCTGGCCGAGCGTATAACCGGCGAGTTTCTGCGCCACGGCCATGACCTGCTCCTGGTACACGATCAGGCCGTAGGTGCCACCGAGGATTTCGGAGAGCGGTTCCTCGAGTTCCGGGTGGATCGGGATGACGTCCTGGATTTTGTTCTTGCGCAGCGCGTAGTCGGTGTGCGCGTTGGCGCCCATGGGACCCGGCCGGTACAGGGCCAGCACTGCGGAGATGTCTTCGAAGTTGTCAGGCTTCATGAGCTTGAGCAGCGAACGCATGGGGCCGCCGTCGAGCTGGAACACGCCCAGGGTGTCGCCACGGGCAAGGAGTTCGTAGGACGCGGTGTCGTCAAGCTCCAGGGTTTCGAGGTCCAGGTCGATGCCGCGGTTCATTTTGATGTTTTCCAGGGCATCCGAAATGATCGTCAGGTTCCGCAGGCCCAGGAAGTCCATCTTGATCAGGCCGAGGCCTTCGGACGTCGGATAGTCGAACTGCGTGATGACCTGGCCGTCCTGGAAACGGCGCATGATCGGAATCACGTCGATGATGGGGTCCGAAGACATGATGACACCGGCGGCGTGGACGCCCCATTGCCGCTTCAGTCCCTCAATGCCCAGTGCCGTCTCGAAAACCTTGGCAGCCTCGGGGTCAGTGCTGATGAGCTGGCGGAAGTCACCGGCTTCGCTGTACCGCTTGGCTTCCTTGTTCTGGATGTCGGCCAACGGGATGTCCTTGGCCATCACGGCCGGCGGCAGCGCCTTGGTCAGCGTCTCGCCCATGCTGAAGGGGTAGCCCAGCACACGCGAGGAGTCCTTCAGCGCCTGCTTGGTCTTGATGGTGCCGTAGGTGACGATCATCGCTACGCGCTCGTCACCGTATTTGCGCGTGACGTAGTCGATCACTTCGGAGCGGCGCCGGTCATCGAAGTCGACGTCGAAGTCAGGCATGGAGACGCGGTCCGGGTTGAGGAACCGCTCGAAGATCAGGCCGTGGTGCAGCGGATCAAGGTCGGTGATGCGCATCGCATACGCCACCATGGAGCCTGCACCCGAGCCACGTCCGGGACCTACCCGGATGCCGTTGTTCTTGGCCCAGTTGATGAAGTCGGCAACCACGAGGAAGTAACCCGGGAAGCCCATGGATGTGATGACTTCCAACTCATAGTCGGCCTGCTTGCGGACCTTGTCCGGGATGCCCTGGGGGTAGCGGTACTGGAGTCCCTTGTCCACTTCCTTGACCAGCCAGGACGTTTCGTCCTCCCCTTCCGGGCAGGGGAACCGGGGCATGTAGTTGGCACCGGTGTTGAACGATACTTCGCAGCGCTCGGCGATCAGGAGCGTGTTGTCGCACGCCTCCGGGTGGTCGCGGAAAAGTTCGCGCATCTCCTGCGGTGACTTCAGGTAGTAGCCGCTGCCCGAGAAGGCAAAGCGTGAACCGCCGTTGTCGTAGGTCGGCTCCAGGAGGGTGGAACCCGACTGGATGGCCAGCAGGGCCTCATGCGCCTTCGCGTCGTGCTCATGCGTGTAGTGCAGGTCGTTGGTGGCCACCAAAGGCAGGTTCAGGTCCTTGGCCAGGCGCAGCAGGTCGCCGGTGACCCGCCGCTCGATATCCAGGCCGTGGTCCATCAGCTCGCAGAAGTAGTTCTCCGCGCCAAAGATGTCGCGGAACTCCGAAGCAGCCTCACGCGCTTCGCGGTACTGGCCGAGCCGCAGCCGGGTCTGGACCTCACCGGACGGGCAGCCCGTAGTGGCGATGAGCCCTTCCGAGTAGGTGTTCAGCAGCTCGCGGTCCAGCCGGGGCCATTTGCCGAAGACCGAATCCAATGATGCGATCGACGAGGCACGGAACAGGTTCCGCATGCCCACGTTGTTATAGCTCAGCAGCGTCATGTGGGTGTAGGAACCACCGCCGGAGACGTCGTCCTTGCGCTGGCTTTCCTCGCCCCAGCGCACCCGGCTCTTGTCACCGCGGGCGGTTCCGGGAGTCACATAGGCTTCGACGCCGATGATCGGCCGGATGCCCTTGTCTGTGGCCCTCTTCCAGAAATCGAAGGCGCCGAAGAGATAGCCATGGTCCGTGGTGGCCAGGGCCGGCATGCCCAGCCGCTCGGTTTCATCGAAGAGCTCGCCGAGCCGGGCGGCGCCGTCCAGCATCGAGTACTCGGTGTGGTTGTGGAGATGGACAAACGAGTCGTTGCTGGAAGTCACCGGACCATTCTAGTGCCGACCGGCGACAGTTCAGGCTCAGGCCTGCCCGGAGGCAAGAATCTCCAGTGCGTGGGCCAGGTCCTGGGGGTATTCGCTGGTCACTGTGACCCGTTCCCCGGTCCGGGGACTGTCGAAGCCGAGCTGCCTGGCGTGCAGCCACTGCCGGGTCAGTCCCAGCGTGGCGGCCAGGCGCGGGTCCGCCCCGTACGTCAGGTCTCCCGCACACGGGTGCCGAAGGGCTGAGAAGTGCACGCGGATCTGGTGGGTCCGGCCCGTTTCCAGGTGGACTTCCACGAGCGATGCCTTGCCGAAGGCTTCCATGACTTCGTAGTGGGTCACGGAATCCCGGCCGTCTTCGAGGACGGCGAAGCGCCAGTCATGGCCGGGATGACGGCCAATGGGTGCATCGATGGTGCCCGCGAGGGGATCCGGGAGTCCCTGGACCACTGCGTGATACACCTTGTCCACCGTCCGGTCCTTGAACGCGCGCTTGAGGGCCGTGTAGGCCCGTTCCGACTTGGCCACCACCATGACCCCGGAGGTGCCAACGTCGAGGCGGTGCACAATGCCCGCGCGTTCCGGTGCGCCCGACGTCGAGATCCGGTAACCCAGCCCGGCGAGGCCGCCCACAACAGTGGGTCCCACCCACCCCGGGGACGGATGCGCGGCCACACCCACCGGCTTGTCGATGACCACGAAGTCCTCGTCGTCCAGCAGTACCTTAAGGCCTTCCACAACTTCCTCCACGACTTCCAGGGGGTCCCGCCGTTCGGGAACAACCACATCCAGCACGGTGCCGGAGGCGAGCTTCAGGGACTTCCCCACGGCTTTGCCCCCGGAGCTGACGTTGCCTTCGGCAATCAGCGTTGCCGCCTGCGAACGGGAAATGCCCATCAGCCGGGCGAGCCCCGCATCCACGCGCGTGCCGGCCAGCTCTTCAGGAACAGTGAGTTTCTCAGGCATTGTGGTCCTCCGCCGGTTTCTGGAGCCGTGATCCGTCAAGGGAGATTCCCCGGAGCGTCAGCAGGCAGATGATCACGACGGCGGAGACAACAGCCGAATCGGCAATATTGAAGATCGCGAAATTGGGCAGCTGGATGAAGTCCACCACATGGCCCATGGCGAACGACGGTTCGCGGAACAGCCGGTCCGTGAGGTTTCCCAGCGCACCGCCCAGGAGCAGGCCGAGGGCCAGGGCCCACCAGGCGGATCCGAGCTTGCGCAGCTGGAAGAGAATGGCGATCGAAACGCCGGCCATGATGATGGTGAACACCCAGGTGACATTCTCGCCGATGGAGAACGCAGCACCCGAGTTGCGGATGTAGTACCAGTGCAGCAGCGGGGGCAGCACCGGTATCCGCTCCCCCTCCACCATGGTGCTGGTGACCCAGAGTTTGGTGAGCTGATCGAAAACGTAGGCGAAAACAGCGAAGCCGGCGAAGAGCGTGAGCAGGACCGCCTTTCGCGGCCGGGCTTGCGTCGGTGTTGGCTGCGCTGCGGCAGATGCTGTTTCGTCTGTCATAAAGCTTTCATTCAGGAGCCAGTCCCGGGACTGGAAGGAAGGTGCTCATGCCGGCCCGTGGTCGCACCGGTGGCGGTTAATGGCAAAAGCCGGCGGCCGAGGAGTCCTCAGCCACCGGCTTTCAGAATACTTGCTAAACGGCGGGGCTGCCGTCGCCGACCTCAGGGGCCGCCACGGAGCCGCGGGCGTCCAGGTCGCGGAGCTGGCCTTCGATGTAGGCCTTCAGGCGTGAACGGTAGTCACGCTCGAAGCCGCGCAGCTGCTCCACCTTGCGCTCCAGGACGGACCGCTGCTGTTCCAGGGCGCCGAGGATCTTGCGGGACTTCTCCTGCGCGTCGTTGACCAGGCTGCTGGCTTCGATCTGCGCCTCGGCGATGATCTTGTCCTTCTGCTGCTGGCCGTCGGCGACGTGCTTGTCGTGCATCTGCTGTGCCATGGCGAGGAGACCGGCAGCCGACTCGGCCGTCGGGTTAGCCACAGCAGGGGCTGCCGCGGCGGGAACTGCCGCAAGGGCGGTTGCCGGCTCGGGAGCCTTCTTCTTGGCTTCAGCGGCCTTGGCCTCGGCTTCCGCCTTGGCCCGGGTCTCGTCCTTTTCGGCCTTGACCGGTGCAGGGACCTTTTCCACTACCGGCGCCGCTACTGCGGAGCTGGCAGGCGTGCCGGAGCCACCCTCGGCAAGCTTCTTGCGAAGCTCGTCGTTCTCCTGGTTCAGGCGGCGCAGTTCGACGACGATTTCGTCCAGGAAGTCGTCAACTTCATCCTGGTCGTAGCCTTCGCGGAACTTGGTCGGCTGAAAGCGCTTGTTGACAACGTCTTCTGGCGTCAAAGCCATCTGGTCACCTCGTTGGTCTAGTTAGTCAGTAGGCCTTCCGGCCGTCAAAACTACGGTACCTAAATATGGTCTGGTTCCTCTAATTCAACACTGAGGTGTCAAACCGGAGTTTCTGAGCGATGCTGTGGGTGACGGTTACCCGCCCTGTTACTGCGCCGCAAGCTGTTATGAAAATTACGCGAAAGACTTCACGATTGCCATAGCCACGCTGATAGCGATGAACAACAGCAAAAACCCGAGATCCAGCGAAATGCCGCCCAGCCGCAAGGGCGGAATAAGGCGCCTCAGCACCTTCAGGGGCGGATCTGTGACGGAGTAGACAGTGTGGGCAGCCACCAAGGCGGCGCCGCGCGGCCTCCACTCTCGTGCAAACATCTGCACCCAGTCGAAGACCAAACGGATGATCAATGCCACAAATAGGAATAACAAAGCGAGATAGACAAGTCCGAAAACAATTCCCATGACTTAACTCATATCTCCATGTTCATTCCGGCTACCGAAGTGCCCTGTTGACGTTCTTATCTATTTCAGCACAGATGCCAGACAGGTGTCCTGCCTGGCATCCGCGTAAGTCCGGTGCTAGCTCTGGTTGAAGAAACTGGCCTGGGTCTCGCTGACCTTCTTGTCGTCGCCGATGACCTCTACGTACGACGGCGACAACAGGAAGACCTTGTTGGTGACCCGTTCGATACTGCCGCGGAGGCCAAACACCAGCCCGGCCGAGAAATCGACCAAACGCTTGGCGTCGGCCTCGCCCATGTCCGTGACATTCATGATGACGGGGATGCCGTCACGGAAGCTTTCGCCGATCAGCTTGGCATCATTGTAGGACCTCGGGTGGATCGTGGTGATCTGGCGGAGTCCGGTGGTCTCTTCGCGGCTCGAGGCCGCGCGCTTGATAGGTGTCACAGGTGCGCGATATTCCTCTTCGGCGGCGTGTGGAGTCGGAGTTTCCCGGGCGACCTCGCGGACGGGCGCCGGTGCCCGGCGTTCCTCGCGGTCATGCTCCATTGAATCGTCCTCGTCCCTATGCGGTGTGTGGTGCTCAGACTCGTAATGTTCATCGCCATCGGCGAGCCCAAGATAGATCATTGTCTTGCGCAGAGCGCCAGCCATGGTCGACTCCTAATCGTGTCCGTAAGCGGGCCGCTGAGTTGACTTGACAGTATTGGAATCCCCGCCATTCTCTTCCAATGCTTTGACGCTACCGCAACGCAGGACGCGAACCCAATATATCCGAGCCAATTCTCAGGTGTGTCGCACCTGCCCTGACGGCGGATTCGAGGTCCTGGCTCATGCCCGCGGAAATGCCGGAAGCAGAGGGGTGGTCTTGCAGCAGCTGCGCCGAAATTTCGGCCAGCCTGCCGAAGGCAGCATCCGGATCGGAACCGAGCGGAGCCACTGCCATCAGGCCGGCAAGCACAAGCCCCGGCGATCCGGCCAGCTGGTCCGCCAGTGCCGGCACGTCCAAGCGGCTCGCGCCGCCGCGGTGGCTGCCGGCGTCGTCATCCAGGCTCACCTGGATGAAGCATTCGAGCGGGCCCCGGCCGGTCCGGTCCTGCTCCGTGGCGATGGAGCGGGCCAGGGCTGCTGCCAGCTGCGGCCGGTCCACGGAATGGATGGCGTGGGCATACCGCACCACGGACTTGGCCTTGTTGCTCTGCAGCTGGCCGACAAAATGCCACCGGAGCCCAAGGTCGCTGAGCCGGGCTGCCTTGTCTGACGCTTCCTGGTCCCTGTTCTCCCCCACATCAGTGACACCCAGTGCTGCCAGCCGCCGCACGTCATCGGCGGGGTGGAATTTGGTCACGACGATCAGTTTCGGAGGGTTGCCGGGCCGGCCGGCGGCTTCCGTGGCGGCCGAAATTCGGTGCCGGACCGCGGCCAGGCGCCCCTGGAGTTCGATCATGCGCGCGTCGTCTGCCGCCGTCACGTCGCGGTGCTCGCTCATGCGGTCCACACCAGCCCGGCGAACCGTCCGGTGGCCGGGTTGCCGCGATAGGAGAACAGGTCCTCGTTTTCGAGGGTGCACGGCCCGGAGTACTCCACGGTGACGCCGTCGGCTTCCAGCTGGCTGCGTGCCCCGGCCGGAAGATCAAGGCCGGGAGTGCCCCAGGATGTTGTGGCCCAGGTTGCCGGTACTGCCGCCGCAACGTCCGCACGCATGCCTTCCGGCACCTCATAGCAGGATCCGCAGATCGACGGACCGATCCAGGCCTGAATGCTTTCAGCCCCCTCGGCACGCATGCGCGCCAGGGTTGCGGGGATCACGCCGCCGGCAACCCCCGGCCGGCCCGCATGGGCCACGCCCAGGACCGGACGTCCCCCGGATGCCTGCCCGGCAAGGACGACAGGTACGCAGTCCGCCACCATCACGGCAAGCGGACGGCCGGCGGATACCATCGCGTCCGCAGTGGGGCCGCCTGCCGTTGAGCTGTCCGCTCCAGTGCTGCCTGCCGCGTCGCCAATATAGGCCACGGCATTGCCGTGCACCTGGTTCATGTACTGGAAGCTGCCTGCCGCCAGGCCAACCTCCGCTTCAAGGAATCCTCGCCGGCGACGCACTTCAGCCGGGTCGTCGCCCACATGCAGGGCGAGGTTTCCGGCCTTGGCGTCGGTGAATGCCACCCAAACGCCAGGCCGGACCTCGGTTCGCCACCAAAACAATCAAAACACCGCTAACTGACTAGCTGACAAAGCGTCCAGCCGATTTCTACTTCAGGAAGTCGGGGACGTCCAGGTCATCCGAGCGGCTGCCCGAAAGGTCCGGCTCCACGACGGACGGAAGGTCGACGTCGAACCCCGAGTCGGCGGGGACGGCGGAGGGGCGCTGCTGGCCCCAGTTGCTCAGGCCTGACGCCCCGATGCCGGCGTGCACGGGCTGGACATGCTGTGCCGGCGCCTGCGCGGGGGCAGGAGCCGAGGCGGGCGCGGCGGGACGCTGGGGTGCGGCCTGCGGCAGTGACTGGTCCATGGAAGGCGACGTCGCCTTGACGTCGTCGAAGCCCGCGGCGATCACGGTCACGCGGGCTTCGTCGCCGAGGGCGTCGTCGATGACGGCGCCGAAGATGATGTTGGCCTCCGGGTGGGCAACTTCCTGCACCAGGCGGGCCGCCTCGTTGATCTCGAAGAGGCCGAGGTCGGAGCCGCCCTGGATGGACAGGAGGACGCCGTGGGCGCCGTCGATCGATGCTTCAAGGAGGGGTGACGCGATGGCGAGTTCCGCGGCCTTGACTGCCCGGTCCTCTCCCCGCGCCGAACCGATGCCCATCAGCGCGGAGCCTGCACCCTGCATCACGGACTTGACGTCCGCGAAGTCGAGGTTGATCAGGCCCGGGGTGGTGATCAGGTCGGTGATGCCCTGGACACCGGACAGCAGGACCTGGTCAGCGGAGCGGAATGCATCCAGGACAGAGACATTGCGGTCACTGATGGACAGCAGGCGGTCGTTGGGGATCACGATCAGGGTGTCGACTTCGTCGCGAAGGGCGTCGATGCCCGCCTCGGCGGAACCGGCACGACGGCGGCCTTCGAAGGTGAACGGGCGGGTGACAACACCGATGGTGAGGGCGCCGAGGGAGCGTGCAATGCGGGCAACCACGGGGGCGCCGCCCGTGCCGGTGCCGCCGCCCTCTCCGGCCGTCACGAAGACCATGTCCGCGCCGCGGATGACCTCTTCGATCTCATCAGCGTGGTCTTCTGCCGCCTGCTTGCCCACTTCGGGGTTCGCGCCTGCGCCAAGACCCCGGGTCAGCTCGCGTCCGACGTCAAGTTTGACGTCTGCGTCACTCATCAGAAGGGCCTGGGCATCGGTGTTGATTGCGATGAATTCGACACCGCGAAGACCGACTTCGATCATGCGGTTGACTGCGTTCACGCCACCGCCGCCGATGCCGACGACCTTGATGACGGCCAAGTAATTCTGCGGAGCTGCCACGTTACGTGTCCCTTGTTCGTGTCCTATTGCGAAAACTGATGGAGTCTTGCTTGAAAGCCCTAACCTTAACCTTCGACTTGAAGGTTATAGTTATGTCAAGTAACTCATGCTGTGACGCTATTTCCTATGCCTGAGACATTCAATGACCGGCACCGCGTGTCGTGGGAATACCCGCTAAATAGAGCGGAAATCGCCGTGCACCATTGCTGCCGGCCGGCTGGTTGCACAGCGCGCCCGAATGCTCGTCCCGGTGCTAATCCCGGGATTTCGTCCACTATCGTGTCACGGGATGCCGCGGCACGCTGACATCGTAGACCTGCACGGGGTTTTTCGGGTCCGCGGGTGCCTTAAGCAGGGCTTCGAGCACCTTCGCCTTGAGCTCCTTCTCCCCCGCGTTGCCCCAGACAATTGTTTGTCCGTCCACCAGTTTGAGTTCGACGGCGTCAACGGACTTCGCGGAGGCATCGGACAGTTTCGCGAGCACATCGGCAGGCAGTGCGGCCAGCACGCCCGTGATGGCCTTGAAGAGATCCTTTCCGATCACTCCTGCCCCGCCGTCGATCACCGGCAGCTGGATGCTGGCGGGATCCGCGGTGGTGCCAAGCTGCACGCCGTCGACGTCGACCAGCTGGAAGACTTCCCCTTGCTTCACCAGGGCCACCGGCGTGCGTTCCCGGATGTGGACTACCAGCACCGACGGCGGCCGTGCCTCCGTGGTCACTTCCTTGACCTGGACAAGGGGCTCCAGCAGCTGCCTGACTTCGTCGTCGTGCACCTGGGGCAGCGGCTTGCCGTGCAGCGGTTCCAGCGCCCCCTGAACCTGCTCGGGCGTCAGCATTTTGGTGCCGTCCACCGACACGGTCCGCACGGCGAACACGGGCGAGTAGACGGCTGCTGCGAGCAGGCCCGCGACCAGCGCCGCTGCAATGCACGCAGCAAGGATGATGTTGCGGCGGATCCGTTTGCCTTTGGGCTCCGGAAAGGACAGCACGTTATCCGGCGCCGGAGGAGCACTGGTAACGCTGCGTTCGGCGGCGGGCGCGGCCTTGGACGCGGAGATCACGTCCGCGCGTCCGCTGCCCGGATCGGCTTTGCCTCTCGAGGCCGGGCCGCCGGTCTTGTAGCTCGGCCGGCGGGTGCTAGCCACCGGGAGCCTCTGCCTGCAGGGCCTCCACAATCAGCGGGCCGTAGGCCGTGACGTCGCCGGCGCCGGCCGTGAGCACAATGTCCCCGGGGGCCGCGTCAGCCACGATGGCACGGACTGCGTCTTCGGCGGAAACGAGCCGCCCGCCGTCGGACAGCCGGTCCCCGATCAGGTGGCTGCTGACGCCCGGAATCGGGTCTTCCCGGGCCGGATAGATGTCCAGGACCAGGGCGGTGTCTGCGGTGTTGAGCGCTTCGGCAAATTCTGCCGCAAACTCGCGGGTGCGGGAAAACAGGTGCGGCTGGAACAGCACGTGCACCTTGTGGTTCCCTGCCACGGACCGTGCCCCCGCCAGCGCCGCCCGGACCTCCGTGGGGTGGTGCGCGTAATCGTCATAGACCCGCACGCCCCGCCCCTCACCCTTGAACTCAAAACGGCGTGACGCACCGGAGAACCCCGCCAGTGCAGCCGATGCCGCTTCAGGAGCGACGCCGAGCTCCAGCGCCACGGCGAACGCTGCTGCGGCGTTGAGCGCATTGTGCCGGCCGGGGACCTGGAGCTGGAGCGCAAACTTCCCCGCTGGAGTGGACACCCAAACATCACCGGGTCCGCCGTCGTGCAGCCGCAGCTGCGAATCCTCGGTGGTGCCGTAGAGCACCACCCTGGTGTTGCCCCGGGCAATGGTCCGCTCAGCGAGGGCGCGGGCGCCGGAGTCATCGGCGCAGGCCACCAGGACGCCGTCGGCCGGCAGGAGTTCGGTAAAGCGGTCAAACGAGGCGTACACGGCTTCGGCGGTGCCGTAGTAGTCGAGGTGGTCGGGTTCCACATTGGTGACCACGGCTATCCGCGGACGGTAGTTGAGGAACGAGCCGTCGGATTCGTCAGCCTCGGCAACAAAGATGTCCGACGTGCCGCTGGCGGCATTGACGCCCAACGCCGGAACGTTGGCGCCGATGGCAAAACTGGGATCATGGCCGGCACCCTGCAGCAGGACCGTGATCATCGACGTCGTGGTCGATTTTCCGTGGGTTCCGGCCACTGTGACCACGCGGTCGTCCGCCATGGTTGCCGCGAGGGCCTCCGAGCGGTGGAGCACCGGCAGCCCCGCGGCATGCGCGGCCTGGAGCTCAGGGTTGTCGGCGCGGATGGCAGAGCCGGCCACTACCGTCTGGGCGGTGCCCAGGTTTCCGGCCTCATAGCCCACGTAGATGCCGGCACCGGCGGCAGCCAGGTCGGCCATGACGGGCAGGTCCTTGGCATCGGATCCGGTGACCGGGATACCGCGGGCCACCATGATCCGGGCCACGGCGGACATGCCCACGCCGCCAATGCCGATGAAGTGCACGCGGCCCAGAGATTCCTGGCTCGTCGTACCGGGGCCGGACGTGGATGTGGTCATTTGCTTACTGCTTCCAGGACAAGATCAGCCATTTGGCGATCGGCATTTCGGATACCCAGGGCTTCGGACTTCGACGCCATCGTGGCCAGCCGGGCCGGATCGGACAGCAGGGGGACGATCACTTTGCTGACCCATTCGGGTGTGAATGCTGCGTCGTCCACCACCAGCGCCCCGCCCGCCGCTACGGGGCCGGCGGCGTTCAGGGCCTGCTCGCCGTTGCCGATCGGGAGCGGAACGAAGACCGCCGGAACCCCCACGGCAGCGGTCTCGCAGACTGTGGCTGCGCCCGCACGGCCCAGCAGGAGGTCGGCAGCCGCGTAGATGTTCTCCATGCCGTCGACATACTCCACTTGGCGGTAACCGTCCGCGGCGAGGGGCTTGCCATCGGCGTCGGGGACTGTCTTGCCTTTGCCGGTGATGTGGAGGGTCTGGACGCCCGCCGCAGCCAGGGCTTCCACGGACGCCGCGATCGTCCGGTTGATGCTCTGCGCACCGGATGAGCCGCCGGTGACGATCAGCGTTGGCCGGTCCTGCTCCAGCCCCAGCAGCTCACGTGCTTCGTGCCGTGAGGCGGCGCGGTCCAGCGCGGCGACTTCCCTGCGCATCGGCATACCGATGTGCCTGGCCCCGCGGAGTTTCGTGCCGGCGAAGGCAACGGCAACGTGGCGGCTGAACCGGGCGCCTACCTTGTTGGCCAGGCCGGCCCGGGTGTTGGCTTCATGGATAACGATGGGGATGCTGCGCCGCCAGGCGGCGAGGTAGAGCGGGGTGCACACGTACCCGCCGACGCCCACCAGGACGTCGGCTTCGGCGTCGTCGAGGATTTTTCCGGCCTGCCTGACCGCACCGGCCAGCCGTCCCGGGAGCCGCAGCAGATCAAGGGAAGGCTTGCGCGGAAACGGCACGCGGCTGATGGTGGCCAGTTCCAGGCCGGCCGCAGGAACCAGCCTGGTCTCCATCCCGCTGGGCGTTCCCACGGCCAGGAGGCGCACTTCCGGGCGCACTTCCCGCAACGCGGCCGCTATGGCCAGGAGGGGACTGATGTGCCCCGCCGTTCCGCCGCCGGCGAGGACTACTGACAAAGACTCGGCATTCATTAAGTGCTATTTACGCTTTCGTGTGGAGTGTGGGCGTCCGCCTTTGGTGCGGAACTTAAGCAGCCGTTTGGGCTGGACGCTTGGCGCCATCTGTGCCCGTGCCAACGACAACACTACGCCGACGGCACACAGCGACATCAGCAGGGCCGATCCGCCATAGGAAATGAATGGGAGCGGCACGCCGATGACGGGCACGAGGCCGGTGACCACGGACATGTTGACGGTGGCCTGGCCCAGGAGCCACACCATGATGGTCCCGGCAAGGACGCGGTGGAACAGATCCTCCTGCGCCACCACCACACGGTAGATCGCAGCACCGAGGATGGCGAAGAGGATGAGGACGACGACGGTGCCCACGAGGCCGAGTTCCTCGCCGATGATCGCGAAGATGAAGTCGTTGTGGGCTTCGGGGATCCAGCTGTATTTCTGCCGGCTCTGGCCAAGGCCAACGCCCAGCCAGCCGCCGGAGGCCAGGCCGTACAGCCCGTTGGTTGACTGGTAGTTGGCATCGATGCCTTCGCCACAGGAGTTTCCGGTCCACCAGGACGTGATGCGGCACATCCGGTTTGAACTCGTGACGGCCATGAGTCCGGCCCCGGCCACGGCAACCAAAGCCGCAATGCCGAACATGTACAGCGGAACCCCGGCAAAGAACAGTGCAGCGGCCATGATCATCATGATGATCATGCCTGTGCCGAGGTCATTTCCTGCCAGGACCAGCCCGATGATGCCCGCGGCGATGGGAAGGACCGGGACCACCACGTGCTGCCAGCGGTGGAGCAGCTTGGCCTTCACTGCAAGGACCGTGGCCATCCAGAGCGCCAGCGCCAGTTTGGCCGCCTCTGAGGGCTGGAAGGTGATGCCGCCGAACTCAATCCAGTTCTGGTTGCCGTTCGTGCTCGTACCGATCAGGAGCACGAGGACCAGGAGGACATAAGCCCCGGCGATCCCCGGCCAGGCGAGCCGTTTGAGCCAGACAACATTGACGCGAGAAAGCACGAACATCAGGAAGACCCCGATGGCGGCGAACATGCCCTGCTTGAGCGCGGCCGTGTACGGTGACTCTCCGGCGGCTATGGCTTCAACGCTGGACGCGGAAAGCACCATCATGATGCCGATGGCTGTGAGCGCGAGGGTGGAGCCAAGGATGAGGTAGTAAGTGGAACCGTTGCGTGATTTACCGGTTCCCTCCAGCTTTGCCCAGAAGCTCCGGTAGCCGCTGCGGAGTTTCGCCAGCGGGGGCACATGGCCCTTCCCGGCACTCCCGGACGCCTGTACCTTTGGCTTGGACCCGGCCGCCTTGGCTGTCCGCGACGACCCCGGGGGCCGCGTTGCACCCCGCTGTTTGGCAGCCGGGGCACGGGTGGGCGTGCTGACCATTGTTACTCCTCGCCGGTCTGAGCCTGCCCTTCCACGAGCCCGCGGACAGCTTCAATGAAGGCGTCCCCACGGTGAGCGTAGGAAGAGAACTGATCCATGGAAGCAGCCGCCGGGGCCATGAGCACAGTGTCCCCCGGAGAGGCCAGCTGTGCCGCTGCGGCAACGGCCTGGGCCATCACAGTTTCCCCGTAGATCGGCGAGGGCACTGCGCCGGCACCGGCCGCGTCGGCAGACTGCACGTTTTCAGTGTCGCCCTTGGCGCGTCCGATAACCGGGACATCCGGTGCGTGTCGCTTGAGGGCCTCCGTGAGCGCAGTCGTGTCCGCTCCGATCAGGACTACGGCCTTCAGCCGCGGGGCCTGGTCCTTGACGAGGTCGTCATAGCTCACACCCTTGGAGAGGCCGCCGGCGATCCAGATGACGTTGCTGAAAGCGGACAGCGACGCCGCTGCGGCGTGCGGATTCGTGGCCTTGGAGTCGTTGATCCACAGCACATCGTTGTGGCGGGCGACGAGCTGGATGCGATGGGCTCCCGGGATGTAGTTCTTCAGGCCCTGCCGGACGGCCTGCGGCTCCACGTCGTAGGCCCGGACCAGGGCTGCCGCGGCCAGGGCATTGGCCACCATGTGGCGCGGCGCCACAGGGCCGAGGTCCGCCATGGCGGCAAGTTCGGCGGCGCTGTCCTTGCGTCCGGGGATGAAGGCACGGTCCACCAGGAGGCCTTCAACCACCCCGAGCATGCTGATGGCGGGCGTCACGGTGGTGAAGCCCACGGCCCGGCAGCCTTCCACGACATCCGCATTTTCCACCATGCGTTCGGTTTCGATCTGCTCGGCGTTGTAAATGCAGGCCCTTTGGGTCCGTTCGTAGACCTTCGCCTTGTCGGCGAGGTACGAAGTGTAGGAGCCGTGCCAGTCCACGTGGTCCTCAGCGACGTTGAGGCAGACGCTGGCGACGGGTGAGACGGAATGGCTCCAGTGCAGCTGGAAGCTCGAAAGCTCCACGGCGAGGACGTCGTACTCCACCGGGTCGCGCAGGGCGTCCAGGATGGGCGTTCCCACGTTGCCGACGGCGATGGCTTTGAGTCCGGCGGCCTGCAGCATGGATTCGGTCAGGCCAACGGTTGTGGTCTTCCCGTTCGTTCCGGTGATGGTCAGCCAGTCCGCGGTCTTGCGGCCCTCCCGCTCACGCACCCGCCAGGCGAGTTCCACATCGCCCCAGACGGGGATGTGGGTCCGCGCGGCCAACGCGAGCAGGGCCTGGTCCGGGCGCCAACCCGGGGAGGTCACAATGAGTTCCGGTTTCTGGCCGTCGATCTTCGGCATGGAGTGCACCGCGTCCTCGCCGAGCAGGACATCGACGGCACCGACGATTTTCAGGGTGTCCGCCTGGGCCTTGGCGATGGGGCTGGTGGCGGCGTCAACCACCACAACCCGGGCGCCGAGTTCGATCAGGGTGTCTGCGGCGGCGAACCCGGAGACGCCTATTCCCGTCACGACGACCCGGAGGCCGGCCCAGTCCGAGTCCCAGCTCACCAGGTTATCGAGCCGGGGCGACGTTGCCAGCGGCGAAGGTATAGGACTGCTCACAGCAGGACCACCCATTCTGCGTAGAAGATACCGAGGCCCGCGGCGACGAAGAGGCCGCCGAGGATCCAGAACCGGACCACAACGGTGACTTCCGCCCAGCCCTTGAGTTCAAAGTGGTGCTGTAGCGGAGCCATTTTGAAGAAACGCTTGCCCTTGGTGATCTTGAAGTAGCCGACCTGGATGATCACCGACAGCGTGATGAGGACGAAGAGGCCGCCGATGAAGGCGAGCAGCAGTTCGGTCCGGGACAGGATCGCGAAACCGGCGACCGCGCCGCCGATGGCCAGCGAACCGGTGTCGCCCATGAAGATCTTGGCCGGCGAGGTGTTCCACCACAGGAAGCCCACCAGCGCTGCGCTGAGGATGGCTGCAAGGAGCGCGAGGTCCAGCGGGTCGCGGACGGTGTAGCAGCCGCCGCCGGCCTGCCGCGGAGAGCCGCAGGCCTGGTTGCTCTGCCAGATTCCCATCAGCGTGTACGCGCCGAACACCATGACCGAAGCTCCGGCCGCGAGCCCGTCCAGGCCGTCGGTCAGGTTCACGCCGTTGGTGGCCGCCGTGACGATCAGGTTGGACCACAGGACGAACAGGATGGCACCAAGGACGGTCCCGCCGAAGGCGAGGTTCAGCCACGGGATGTCCCGCACCAGGGAGATCTGCGTGGATGCCGGCGTCAGCCCATTCTCATCCGGAAAGTTCAGGGCCATCACCGCGAAAATGATGCCGACGGCTGCCTGGAGTATCAGCTTGGCCTTGGCGTCCAGGCCGAGGCTGCGCTGCTTGGAGATCTTGATGAAGTCGTCAAGGAACCCCACCAGCCCCATGCCCACCATCAGGAACAGGAGGAGCAGGGCGGAGGCGGACGGCCCGGGTGACCGCGGGTTCATCATCCACATGATGAGGTGCGTCAGCGCGTAGCTCAGCAGCACCGCAAACACGACGACTGTGCCGCCCATGGTCGGCGTGCCGCGCTTGGTGTGGTGCGACGTGGGGCCGTCGTCGCGGATGAACTGGCCGTAGCTCTTCCGGACGAGGAGACGGATAAACAGCGGGGTTCCCACCAAGGCAAACAGCAGGGCCAGGCCAGCGCCGATGAGCAGTGCAATCACAGCGACTCGCTCCCTTCAGTGGCGGTTGCTTGGGTTTGTGGAGGTAATGCTATCCGATCCCCTAGATGCCTCAGCCCAACACTGTTGGAGGACTTGAAGAGGACCAGGTCGCCGGGTTCGAGCTCCTTTTGGAGCAGGTCATAGGCCTCGTCCGCGGTCTCGGTGAAGACGCATTCGTCTCCCCAGGAGCCTTCGTTGACGGCCGAGACGTAGAGCGAACGCGCCTCGTTGCCGACCACGACCAGGCGGGAGATGTTGAGCCTGACCACCTGGGTGCCGACTGCCATGTGCTCCCGGATGGAATCGGAGCCCAGTTCCAGCATGGCCCCGAGCACCGCCCAGGTGCGGCGGCCGCGGCCGAGGTCGGCCAGCGTCCGCAGGGCGGCCCGCATTGATTCGGGGTTGGCGTTGTAGGCGTCATTGATGATGGTGACGCCGTCCGCGCGCTCCGTGCGTTCCATCCGCCAGCGGCTGGCGGCCGACTGGGCGCTGAGGGAAGCCGCGATCCGCTCCCCCGGTACCCCCGCCGCATAGGCCGCTCCGGCCGCTGCCAGGAGGTTGGTCACGTGGTGCGCGCCGATGAGGCGGCTGCGGACCTGATACCCCGCTGCCTCATCCGGGAAGAAAAGTTCAAACTCCGGGTTTCCGGTTGCGTTTGTTTCCACCTGCGTGGCGCGAAGCCCGGCGTCCGGGATGTCTTCGGCGGCCTGCGCGGAGAAGCCCAGCACGCTGGCGCTGGTCCTGCCCGTCATTCCGGCAACGCGGCCGTCATCGAGGTTGATGACCGCGGTTCCGCTTTCAGGGAGGGCCTCGACCAGTTCCCCCTTGGCAACGGCGATGTTGTCCACTCCGCCGAATTCACCGGCATGGGCGGTTCCGATGCCCAGGACCACGCCGATCCGGGGCCGGACCATGTCCGCGAGATAGCGGATGTGGCCGATCCCGGTGGCACCCATCTCGATCACCAGGTAGCGGGTGTCGAATCCGGCCTTGAAGACGGTCAGCGGTACACCCACCTCGCCGTTGTAGGAACCCTGGGGCGAAACGGTGTTGCCTTCAGCGGCGAGGATTCCGGCGAGCAGGTCCTTGGTGGTGGTCTTGCCGGCGGATCCGGTGATGCCGATAACGGTGAAGTCGGAGCCCTCGGCCTCACGGCGGGCCCGGATGCGGCGGACGGATTCGGCGGCCAGTGCGCCCATGGCGAGGACAGCGTCCTTCACCACGATGGCGGGATACGGGTTTCCGGAATCGTCGTGGACGTCACGTTCCACCAGGGCAAGGACGGCGCCGCGTTCAAAGGCCGCACCGATGAAGTCGTGGCCGTCAGCGGTCTCGCCGGGCTTGGCCACGTAGAGGGATCCCTCCGTGGCCTCCCGGGAATCCGTGACCACCGCGACGGGCGTGATGGTCGGGAGGGCGGCAAGGCGGCCGTCTGTAATTTCGGCAATTTCCGCCGCAGTAAATGCAATCATCTCGGTCTAGGACTCTATCCGCTCGTCATTCAGAACGGTGAATCCGCGGGCTGTCAAGGCCTCGCGGAGCTCCACCCTGTCGTCGAGCGCCAGATTGACGCCTTTGACTTCCTGCCAGACCTCGTGGCCGCGCCCGGCCACGAGGATCGTGTCCCGCTGATCGGCCATGTCAACGGCTTGCCGGATGGCTGCGTCGCGCGGGTACGACTCAAGGATTGTGCATGCGAGGCCTTCGGTTTCCTGGGCGTGGCGGGCGCCCGCCAGGACGTCGGCACGGATGGCAGCGGCGTCCTCGTCGTGGGGGTCGTCGTCGCTGACGATGACTACGTCAGCAAGGCGCGCAGCGATGGCCCCCATGGCCGGCCGTTTGCCCTGGTCCCGCTGCCCTGTGGCTCCGAAGACCACGATCACCCTCGAGCCCGGTTCCGCGGAGCGCACGGCTTCCAGCGCACGCTGGAGGGCGTCCGGGTTGTGGGCAAAGTCGACGACGGCGGCCGGCGCCGTGGAAACGAGCTGCATGCGTCCGGGTACGGCTACGGTGAACGGATCGGCCGAGTCGAGCACTGACTGCAGCGTTTCTGCGTCGACTCCGCTGGCCAGCACCATAAGGGTCGCGAGGGCCGCGTTGGAGACGTTGAAGCCCCCGGGCAGGCCCGTGTGGACGCGGAGTTCCGTGCCGTCGCGGTGGCTCAGCCGGAATTCCGTGCCAAGCCCCCGCGGCGCGGTGGCGGTGACGGTCCAGTCGGCGGCGGATGCTGACGGGTCGGTGCCTTCGGCCGTCGCCAGGGTGGTGACCGGAATGGCTGCGCCGGCCGCGAGGCGCCTGCCCCATTCGTCGTCGATTGTGATGACCGCAGACCTGGCCCGGAGCGGTGTGAACAGCTCCGCCTTGGTCTGGAAATAGTCGTCCATGGTGCCGTGGAGGTCCAGATGGTCCTGGGTCAGGTTGGTGAAGCCGGCGACGTCGAACTGCACCCCGTCCACCCGGTGGAACGACACTGCGTGCGAGGAAACCTCCATGGAGGCAGCGTCCAGGCCGCGTTCGCGCATGAGCGCCAGCAGGGCGTGGATGTCCGTGGATTCGGGCGTCGTGAGCAGGCTGGGAATCGGCTGGCCGCCGGCCACGATTTCGATGGTGCCGATCAGTCCGGTCTTGCGGCCCAGCGCCTGAAGCAGCGCGTTGATGAAGTAGGTGGTGGTGGTCTTGCCGTTGGTGCCGGTGACGCCGAACAGTGACGGAGCGGCGCCCGTTTCCGGCCGGCTCTGGTAGATCAGCGCCGCCAGGCCTCCGACGGCGTTGCGGGGCCGGTCAACCACCAGGACCGGCACGGGAGTGTTTGCAGACAGTGCGAGGAGCCGCGCGCCGTCGTCGTCCGTCACGACCGCAACCGCCCCCGCCGTGACCGCCTGGGAAACGAAGTCCGCCCCGTGCCGGGCTGCGCCGGGCAGCGCAACGTACAGGTCACCCGGCTGCACCGTTCGCGAGTTCAGCGAAATCCCGGTGACGGGTATGGAGCGGGAGGCCCCGGGAACTACGACGCCGACAGACTCGCCGATGGTGCCCAGGGGCACCGCGGCAACGGCCGTCGGCCGGAAGCCGGAACCGGATTCCGTGCCGTTCGTCGCGTCGGTGCTGCCTGGGGCATGGTGCTCTGACAAGTGGATCTCCGTTGGTGCTAGTGGATCACACCGGGCGTAGGGGAAGTTCCCCTGATGCGTACGATGTTGTGGACGTGCTACTTGACGTACTGGGGCAGCCTGACCGGCGCGCCCGTTGATGGCGGAACGTTGTAAGTCCGCAGAACCTGGCTCATCACCGAGCGGAATACCGGACCGTTGGTGATTCCGTAGATGCTGCCTTTGGGGCGCTGCAGGACAACTTCAACAATAAACCGAGGATCGTCCATCGGCGCCATCCCCACCATGGACGCCGTGTACCCGCAGTACCCGGACTTGCCGTCGTCGCACGGTGATTCGGACGTTCCGGTCTTGGCCCCGACGCGGTACCCGTCAATGGCCGCGTCCTTGATCTGGCCTTCGGTAACGGCGCTCTCCAGGATGTCCCGTACCTGCTTCGCGGTCTCCGGAGACACGACCTGGCGGTTTTCCTTCGCGGGGACCTTTTCTTCGGTTCCATCGGGGTTGATGTAGCTGTCAATCAGGCGCGGCTGGAGCATCACGCCGCCGTTGGCAATGGACTGGTAGGCGCGGACGGTCTGCAGCGTGGATTGCGAGACACCCTGTCCGAACAGGACCGTATACTCCTGCCGGCCGTCCCACTGATCGGCCGGGGTGAGGATGCCGCCGGCCTCGGCGGGCAGCCCGATGTCGGGTGCCTCACCGATGCCGAACTTCTGCAGCCAGTCGTGGCGCTGTTCCTTGGTGAGGCGCGAACCCGCCATGACAGTTCCGGTGTTCATGGACCAGCCAAGGATCCCGGCCAGCGTCCGTTCCTCGGTGCCATGGTCGAAGGAGTCCGTGAAGACCTGGCCGTCCACTACAAGGGATGACGGGATAGTGAAATGGTCGAGCGGGCTGGACTTGCCCTCTTCGATCACGGCGGCCGCCGTGATCATCTTCTCCACCGAGCCCGGCTCATAGGCGGCAGTCACCGAGCGGACGCCACGGTCCTTGGCAGCCACCTTGCCGGGGTCGTTGGGGTCCGGGGCGTTGGTGTCCGCCATGGCGATGATGTTGCCGGTCTTGATGTCCTGGACGATGATGACGCCCCATTCGGCGCTCAGCTTGTCCGACTGGCTCTGGATGGCCTGCTGCGCGAAGTATTGGAGGTCCGAATTGAGGGTAAGCCGGATGTCCTTGCCGTTGACGGCTGGAGTCAACTCGTCCACGCCCACCGGGATGCGCAGGCCGTCGGCGCCAATTTCAAAAAGCCGCTTGCCGGGAGTTCCCTTGAGGACTTCGTTCTGGGTCTGTTCCAGTCCTGCCTGGCCGCTGGCTCCGTCCTGCAGGAATCCGACGATCCCGCCGGCCACTGAGCCGTTCGGGTAAACGCGCTTGCTGGTGCCGACGGTGACTATTCCCGGGATCTGCAGCTTCGAGATCCGGTCCTCCATGTCGGGCTTGAGATCCTTCGCCACGATGTAATAGGGTTTCTCCCCCGTCAGGGCGTCCTTGATGTCCTCGGGGTTCTGTCCCAGGACAGCGGCCAGCTCCTCGATGCCCTTGTCCCTGGAGACAGTAACGAGCTCTTCCTTCTCGCCCACGGTGTCCAGTCGCCTGAACGACTCGGTCTTGGTGTTGACCCGCTGATCCACCACCACGTTGTAACGGATCACGCTGTCGGCCAGGACCGTCCCGTTCGCGTCCAGGATGCTGCCACGTTCGGCAGGGAGCTCGATCGGGGTCAGGCGGTTGTTCAGTGCGGCCTCAGCCATTCCGCCGATGTCCAGCCCCTGGACCATGAACAGCTTGCCGCCAACCACAAGCAACAGCGCCAGCATCATGCCCAGTCCGAGGCGGAGCCTCCTGGTGGCGTTGGGCACTTTTGCGGTTGTCTTCTTGCCCGTGCTCTGCGCCACGATGAGTCCTTGCTGGTTGCGTACTGGTGGTCAGTCCTGTCAGTTACTGTCCCGGCGTCTTTTGCTTCGGCGCCGGAACGGAACCGCCGTGGAGATCAACCGCGGGCTTTGGCGCAGCGGCGGCCGGGGCTGCTGCCGCCGGTGCCGCAGGTGCGGGCTGTTTTGCGGCCGCAGCGTCCGCCGGCTTGCGGGCGGCCAGCGGATCCTTGGTGGTGGCGGGCGGAACGACAGTGAGCTGTCCGGCAACAGCGGGCGCTGCAATGACGGCGCCCGGCTTGTCACCCTTGGCCGCCGGTTTGGGGGTCCCGCTGACCGTCAACGTGGACAGGTCGATCTGGCCCTTGCCGGTGGAAGCAACCATGCCCAATTCTGCGGCCTTGGCAGCCAGGTTCTGCGGGGCATCGAAGTTCTGGACCTGCTGTGTCAGGTCCTGGTTCTGTTTCGTCAGCGTGGACTGGTCGCTCCGCAACTGCACCAACTGATACTGGGCAGTGGAGACGGAGATGTTCAGGACCAGGACAGCCATCAGAGCAACAGCCAGCAGGGCGAAGCAGAGCACAACGAAGGGGGCCCGGCGCTTGCGCGGCGTGGAGCGCACTACCGACAGTGGCGTCCGCAGCTTCCGCTCGGAGCCTCCGTCAGGCTTGAGCCCCGTGAGGGCACGGGCCGCCGTGCCGGACACGGCTGGGAAGTTCTTGGCAGCGGCGGTGCTCATGCGGCCCTCCTGGCTCTGATTCGTTCAACTGCGCGCAACCTGGCGGACGCTGCGCGTGGATTTTCGGCGATTTCGTCGGCAGTGGGCACCTCGGTGCCCTTGGTCAGGGTCTTGAGTTCGGCCTTGTGCTCCTCCAGCTCCACCGGGAACCCCAGCGGCGCTGACGACTTTGAGCCGGCCTGGAAGACCTTCTTGACGATCTTGTCTTCCAGCGAGTGGTACGACATGACCACCACGCGGCCTCCCATGGCCAGGGCGTCCACGGCAGCAGGCACCGCGCGCTCCAGCACATCGAGTTCTTCGTTGACTTCGATCCGCAGTGCCTGGAAGGTCCGCTTGGCCGGGTGTCCGCCGGTTTTTGCTGCCCCTGACGGGACAACGGCGCGAATGGTGTCAACGAGTTCACCCGTGGTGGCGAAAGGCTTCGCCTCGCGCGCCGCCACAATGCGGTTCGCGATTCTCCCGGCAAACTTCTCTTCACCCCATTTGCGGATGATGCGGACCAGGTCCTCTTCGCTGTAGTTGTTCACCACGTCCGCGGCCGTCTGTCCCCGGCTCGTGTCCATGCGCATGTCCAACGGGGCATCAAAGGAGTAGGCAAACCCGCGCTCACGCTCGTCGAGCTGCAGGGAGGAAACCCCCAGGTCCATGAGCACGCCGTGGACCTCGGTAACGCCAAGCTCGCGGAGGACATCGGGGATTTCGTCGTAGACAGCGTGCACCAGGTCAGTCCGGCCGGTGAAGGCTTTCAAACGCTCACCGGCGAGGGCCAGTGCTTCCTCGTCGCGGTCGATTCCGATCAGGTGGAGGTCCGGGAACCGCTGGAGCAGGGCTTCGGAGTGGCCGCCCATCCCGAGGGTTGCATCGATGACCACGGGGCTCTCGCCGCGTTGGCGGGCTGCCTCGATACCCGGGGCCAACAAATTGATGCACCGGTCCTTGAGGACCGGTACATGGCGTTCGGACGTGGGTTTTGGCTGGTTGGGATCGCTCATACCGTTGTCCTTTCTTGCCGTTGTGCCTCGGGGTGTGTTTCTTAAGCCAGATCCCCATCCGCGCCTATCCCAGCGTCCGCCTGGCTCCGGGGAAGTGAGCCAGGAAAACGTTCGGATGGGCGGCTGGAGATCTCGTTCAAGAAACGCTTACGTCGTCGCCTCCGGGTTTCAGAAGATTCCCGGGATGGCGTCGTCGGTTTCGGAGAAGGAGGTTTCCTTCTCCGCCAGGTACTCATTCCAGGCCTGGGCATCCCAGATCTCCGCCCGGGAGCCGGCGCCAATGACGGCGAGCTCCCTGCCAAGACCTGCATATGCCCGGAGTGCGGGAGGAATAGTCACGCGCCCCTGCTTGTCAGGTACCTCGTCCGAGGCTCCAGAGAGGAAAACCCGGATGTAGTCACGAGTCTGCTTGGAGGAGATGGGCGCCTCCCGCATTTGCTCGTGAATCCGTTCGAATTCCCGCTCACTGAAGACGTAGATGCAACGTTCCTGGCCCCTTGTGAGTACCAGTCCGCTGGCAAGTTCCTCACGGAACTTCGCTGGGAGGATGATCCGCCCCTTTTCGTCCAAACGCGGCGAGTGAGTGCCAAGAAACATGGCCACCCGCCTGTCTGTCGTCAGGAGCTGCACGTCCCCTGTGCTGCCACTACCCTCTTACTCGCTCCACTTTACTCCACATCGCTCCACAGTCAACGCGACACGAAAGATTCATCCCGGGATTGGACGAATACTCCCCCGGAAATACAGGGTTCAGGGGGCGTGGTGGAAAGTGGAGGGGTTATGGCGTTGAGTGGCGCACGCGGACGTCATTTGGGAGGACGACGGCGGGAGGCCCCGCCCGCCGCGACGAGCCTCCGGGATCGCCGCCCCGGATTGTGGGCGTTTAAAAAGCAAAAGACCCGCCGGGGCGGGTCTTCATGCTGGCCTGCCGGAGGCAGGGTGGTGCGAAGTGGAGCGTTAGCGAACGGCTGTCACGGTTCGCCGCGGCGGCGTTCGTCCCAGCGCTCTTCAAGGCCGCTCATGAATGAGCTGCGCCCCTTACCGGTCTTCTTGGCGCCGGACGATTTTGCTTTCCCGGCAGCGGAACTACGCATCGTTGCGAAATAGACTCCGGCTCCCATCACAATGAAACCGAGGACACCAACAAAAATGCTCTGAAGTGATACGCCCACCAGCAGGAGGAGGACACCGGCCAGGGTGGCCAGCACGCCCATCACAATATGGCGCGTGGACCAGTTGCGGCCCGGATCCGATCCCATTGAGTTGGCAAACTTCGGATCGTCCTCGTGCAGCTGCTTCTCCAGCTGCTCGAGCAACTTCTGTTCGTGCTCCGAGAGCGGCATCACGACCTCCTTAAGTCGGCCAACGTCCGGACGTGCCGTGGCCTCTGGTTCTCAATCCGATAACGTCCGGCATGCGCAGGAGGTTCCCGGCCACCGTATACCGGAGGACCCGGGTTCCACGCATTCGGACGAGGGACTGATGCAGCTGGCTGTTCAGTAATTCCAGACGTTCGAAATCTATGTATATCTAAGGATAGTTTGTTGTGCCCCGTTCTGAAAGACGCTGCGGGCGGAGCCGGGCGGAGGCACAGGCGCATTATCAGCCGGGGAGGGCAGGACGGCTTCCGGAGTGCTTTCCGAGGGGCTACCGTGCTCAGTCGGCGGTGTTGAGCGGGTCCAGGAGCCGCGCCGGAAGCACCGATTTCGAGCCGAACTTCTCAGCCACCCTGTCCAGGGCCTGTTCCGCCGCCCGCCAATTGTCATCGCGGCGGTCCAGGCTGAGTTGCAGTGAGGTGTGGGCGGCGTCCTCGAGCTGCTCCGCCCGCACTCCGACAAGGCGGACTGTCATGGGCCGCGTGCCCAGTGATTCGAGGAGCTGAACGGTAACGGCATAGATCAGCTGAGCACTGTCTACGGGGGCATGCACGGTCCGGCTGCGTGTGATGGTGGAGAAATCGGCGTAGCGGAGTTTGAGGGAGATGGTCCTGGCGACCATTCCTGTGCTTCGGAGCCGCTCGGCTGTCCGGTGCGACAAACGCAGCAGCTCCCGGTGCAGGAGCACGTCATCGGCCGTATCCACGGCGAACGTTTCCTCGGCACCGATGCTCTTCTCCAGGCGGACCGGAGTCACCGGCCGGGGGTCAATCCCCCACGAAAGCCTGTAGACGTGCTCGCCGGAGGCCCCCAGCGATTTCTTCAGCGAGGCCGGCGGCGTCGCGGCCACATCCGCCACAGTCCGGATCCCCATGCGCGCCAATACCTCGACGGTCTTGGCTCCGACACCCCAGAGCGCGTTGACCGGAAGACTGTGCAGGTAGGCAACTGTCTCATCGGGCGCGATGAGCAGGAGTCCGTCCGGCTTGCAGCGGGTGGACGCTATCTTGGCCACAAATTTGCTGGCAGCTATGCCGACGGATGCGGTGATGCCGAGCTCGCCCACCACGCGCCGGCGGATAATCTCACCGATCTCGCGCGGACTTCCCAGCCGCCGGATGGCTCCGCCGACGTCGAGGAAGGCTTCGTCGACGCTGAGGGGCTCCACGAGGTCCGTGATGGACCCGAAGATCGCCATCAGCTGCGCGGAAACCTCATAGTAGAGCTTGTGCCGGGGTTCGATGATGATTGCCGAGGGGCACATGCGCGCCGCGACCGCCATGGGCATCGCGGACTTCACCCCGAAGGCCCGGGCTTCATAGGAGGCGGACAGGACAACCGACCGCTCCGCCGGGTAACCGACGATCACCGGTTTTCCGCGCAGGGCCGGACGGCTCCGGAGTTCCACTGAGACGAAAAAAGCGTCCATGTCCACATGCAGGATGCTGCTTCGACGGAGCTCCCTGAGGGTCGCTTCGAGCTTCTGTTTATCCTGTTCCGACCCCACGCCTACAATCCTATGCCGTGGGACTGACTAAACTGGAGGCTGAATCCGGCGTCAACACCAGGAGGACAGTTTCTGTGAAGGTAATTGGAAAGCTCAAGCCTGCGGGCTGTGCCGTGATCGTGGCTGGCGCCGTGCTGGCCCTGGCGGCATGCACCCCGGCCGATCCCGGCGCCAAGGCCTCGGGGACGGCCAGCGCTTCAGCTTCCGTCACTGAACAGGCATCCACCACTGCACCGCCGAGCCCTTCGGCGTCACCCGGAACCACGGCAACCGTCGGCGCGCTCGTCTCCGGCTTCCCGGAGAAGCTCCTGCCGGTCATGCCCGGGTCAAAGGTGGTCTCGAGCAGCTTCGACAAGACGTCCACTCCGGCGACGGCCGCCCTGGTGGGAAACATCACTTCCCCGGCTGCCGCCGTCGTGGCTTTCTATACGAAGGAGCTGGAAGCCCAGGGCTTCAAGGCTGTGCCCGGGGAGAATGTGGGCGCAGTGGCGTCAAAGGACTTCCTCCGAGGTGACAACGAAACCGTGAACATAGCAGTGGTGGAGACCGGCGGGGTCTCCACGTTCACGATTGGCGCCAACGTCGCAGCCGAGTCCGCCAAGTGACGGTCGCCGAGCAGCTGCGCCTTGAGCAGACGGCGTTCGTGGCCGCCGTCGCCGGCAAGCTCAACGACTTCCTGGCCACCCGCCAATCCGTGATGTCCGCCATATCCCAGGACATCGATCCGCTGATGGGCTCCATCTCCAACCTCGTCACCGGAGGCAAAAGGCTGCGGGCACTCATGTGCTACTGGGGCTGGCGCGGCGCCGGCGGAGACGCGGCGGCCGCCGAGGTGATCACAGCGGGATCGGCGCTGGAGCTCTTCCAGGCGGCGGCACTGATCCACGATGACATCATTGACCGTTCGGACACACGGCGCGGAGGCCCCAGTGTGCACCGCCGCTTCAGCCAGCTGCATGAAGCCCAGGGCTGGGCCCTGGACAGTGAACGCTTCGGTCATGCTGCCGCCATCCTGACCGGGGACCTGTGCCTCTCGTTCAGCGAGGAGACGTTCACGGACATCGGCGAGGCGGCGGCCTCGGGAAGCCAGGCACGGCTGATCTTTAACCTGATGCGGGCAGAAGTGATGGCGGGCCAGTACCTGGACATCCTGGAAGAGGTCGCGGGACCCATGCGCGACCGCGCCGGTGCGGTCAGCCGCGCCCAGTCCATCATCCGGTTCAAGTCGGCAAAGTATTCCACCGAGCACCCGCTTGCCCTGGGCGGTGCGCTTGCAGGCGCCTCCGATGAACTTCTCCGCGGCTACTCGGCGTTTGCCCTGCCCCTCGGCGAAGCCTTCCAGCTCCGGGACGACGTCCTGGGAGTCTTCGGCGATCCCGTCACCACCGGCAAACCCGCTGGCGATGATCTCCGGGAAGGCAAGCGCACGGTCTTGGTGGCTTTAGCCCTGGACCAGGCGGCACCGGAAGAATCCCGTTTCCTTGACGCCAGGCTCGGAAGCCCGGACCTCTCGGATGCGGACGTGGAGGAAATCCGGCGCATCATCGTGGACTGCGGAGCACTCCAGGCAACTGAAGTTCTGATTGAGGAATTCGGTCGGGCAGCATTCACGGAACTCGACCTGCTGCCGCTGGAAGACCTGCCCAAGACGGCCTTGCGGAAGCTGGCCGAGGCAACCGTCAGCCGCGCCGCCTGAATTCAGCGGCGCGGCCCGGCGCTCATCGGGACTTTGCTGGGATCCTGGCGAGTACTACCAGGCGAGGGACTGCGCCCTGCGGCGGATTTCCGTCTTGCGGCCTTCACGCAGCGCGTCAATAGGCCGGCCCCGCAGTGATTCGTCCGGGGTGAAAAGCCAGGTAATCAGTTCCTCATCGGAGTAGCCCGCATCCGACAGGACGACGATGGTCCCCTTGAGGCTTTCCACCGGATGGCCGTCCTGCATAAAATCGGCGGGCACGGAGCGGATTCGACGGTCGCCGACCCTGAGCGCGACCAGCGCCTTTTCGTCCAGGAATCCATGGACCTTAGTGATGGAAACGTTCATCATTTCTGCAACGTCGGGCAGCGGCAGCCATTCGCCTACAAGGCTTTCTACAGTACTCACGGAACAAGATTGCCACGGAAGCGCTATTGCGCCTAGTCAGCGGGAAGCGGCGGCCTGAACCCGCAAATCGACACTCCGAAAAAAGGCATATGGACAATGCCCGACAATTCTTGTGCTAATCGGTAATTCGTGAGAGATTCACATAGATCACATTTGCACCAACACTAACTTTAGTAACACTAGTATCATTCGTAACACAGGCCTGACCGACAGCACTCGCCGCTGAGAAGAGGATCATCCCCATGACGACGCCCCGATCGCCAAAGCAGCACCCCAGGCCGAGCCTGCCTGTGATTGCGGCAACTACGGCCGCCCTCCCGGCAGTCGTCCTGTCCTCACTGGCCATGGCCCAGCCCGCATTGGCCGAATCCCGCCCGCGGACCGTGCCCGCCACGCTCGCTGCGGCCATGCAGGCCCAGGAAGCGGCACTGAAGTCAGGCGTCATCCCTGCGGCGTCGGTTTCCACGTCCCTACCCAGCTCCCTGCGGCCGGCCCAGCCCGCGGCACCCGCCGAGTACACCATTGCGCGCGGCGACACCATCAGCAGCATCGCGGGCCGCTACGGCTTGGACACCTACGCGGTCCTGAAGCTGAACAACCTGCAGCCGAACACCGTCATCTATCCGGGGCAGAAGATCAAGCTGACCGGTTCGGCTGCGGCCCCCACGGCCAAGCCTGCTGCCCCCGCGGCAGCCACAGCCAGCACCGGCGGCAGCGTCTACACCGTCAAATCCGGCGACACCCTGGGCGCCATCGCCGCACGGCACGGCGTCAAGCTGTCGGAAGTGTTGAGCTGGAACGGCCTCAACATGAGCTCCATCATCTACCCGGGACAAAAGGTCAAGATCGGCAGCGGCCAGTCCGCGGCCCCGGCCCCGGCCGCCAACCCCGCACCGGCTCCGGCGCAGGCGCCGGCACCGGCCGCCAGTTCCGGCTCCTACACGGTCAAGTCCGGCGACACGCTGTCCGCCATTGCCGCAAAAAACGGCGTCAAGCTGTCAGACATCCTGTCCGCGAACAAGCTGACCATGTCCAGCATGATCTACCCGGGGAACAAGCTGGTCATCCCCGGAGCCTCGATCCAGCCCGCTGCCAGCGTCACTCCCCTGGTGCCGGGTTCGTTCCTCGGGTTCACATACCCTGCGGCCGTGGTCTCGTCCGCCAACCAGAACAAAGCCCTGCTCAACGCCTCCCCCGTGCCCAGCCGGGAACAGATGAAGTCGATCGTCGCGGACACCGCGCGGCGGATGGGCGTAGATCCCTCGCTCGCCCTGGCGTTCGCGTACCAGGAGTCCGGTTTCGACCAGCGCGCCGTCTCACCGGCCAACGCGATTGGCACCATGCAGGTCATCCCGACGTCGGGCGAATGGGCTTCGGATCTTGTGGGCCGCAAGCTGAACCTGCTCGATCCGTATGACAACGCAACTGCGGGCGTGGCCATCATCCGCCAGCTGATCAGTACCAGCAAGGACATGGACAACGCCATCGCGGGCTACTACCAGGGCCAGTACTCGGTCAAGAAGTACGGCATGTACGAGGACACCAAGTCCTACGTCGCTGCGATCAAGGCGCACAAGAAGAACTTCAGCTAGTCCGTTCCGGCACTCGTCCAAAGCGTGCCGGGTGGGTAACGATACGGGTCCGGATTGCATGTCGATTCGGGCCCGTTTCCGTGTAGCACTTAGGATCGTAGGGTGCAGGAAAAAGTGTCGGACTCCCTCGTTGGAACGCTGGTGGACAACCGTTACCGGGTCCAGTCCAGACTGGCGCGCGGCGGAATGTCCACCGTTTACCTCGCAACGGACCAGCGGCTCGAGCGCGACGTTGCACTCAAGGTCCTTCATCCGCACCTGGTGAACGACGATAACTTCCTGGACAGGCTGGGCCGGGAAGCCAAGGCCGCGGCCAAACTGTCCCACCCCCATGTCGTAGGCGTCCTGGACCAAGGCTCGGACGGACCGACCGCCTATCTGGTGATGGAGTACATCAAGGGCCACACCCTCCGCGACGTGATCAGGGAGAAAGGCGCGCTGTCTCCCCGCCTTGCCCTGGCGCTGATCGACCCCGTGGTGGAAGGGCTGGGATCGGCCCACGCAGCCGGCCTGATCCACCGGGACATCAAACCGGAAAATGTCCTGATCGCCGATGACGGGCGCATCAAACTGGGTGACTTCGGCCTGGCCCGGGCGGTCACCACCTCAACGAGCACCGGTGCCCTGATCGGCACGGTGGCCTACCTGTCGCCGGAGCTGGTGCTCGGCAGGACCGCGGATGCCCGCAGCGACATCTACTCGGTGGGCATCATGCTGTACGAAATGATCACCGGCAAGCAGCCGTTCGACGGCGAAGTCCCCATCCAGGTGGCCTACCAACATGTGAATTCCTCGGTGGAAGCCCCTTCGGCCAACGTGCCGGGGCTGGCTGCCGAAGTGGACGAGCTGGTGCAGTGGTGCACGGCAAGGGACCCCGAGCAGCGCCCGGTGGACGGCAACGCGCTCCTGTCGGAGCTGAGGCACATCCGTACCAACCTCACCGATGCGGAACTGGATCTCCAGCCGCCCGCCGCGATCGCCGCCGTCGCCCATTCACCGGCCGGGCTGCGCCCGCCTGCACACCTGCCTGTCGGGTCGCCGCCCCCTGCACATCAGGACCAAACAGAAGTCCTGTCCGCCGGACAGCATCCAACAGAAATCATCTCGCGCCAGAACCATCCCACCACGGTGCTCTCGTCTTCACCGCGGCATCCGGGCCAGTTCGGTGCCCTGGCGGCCCCAGCCGAGCCGGAAGCCGCTTTCGGGGATGCCGGGGACGACCCGGACACCGCGTCCCCGATGAGCAAACGGGCACAGCGCAAGCTTGACCGCGACGCGGCGAGGGCGCAGACCAAGGCAGCGTCCACGCCGGTCCGGTCGCTCCGCGAAGGCAACCCCCGCCGTCGTGGCCTCCTCTGGATCATCATCCTGGTGATCGCGGCGCTGCTGGCAACGGGCGCAGGCTGGTTCTTCGGTATGGGGCCCGGCTCCCCCGGGACAATTCCCCGGGTCGCCAACAAGACAGTGGCGGAGGCCCAGCAGCTGCTGGGCAATGCCGGATTCCAGTCCACCACCAAGGATGTTTTCGACGACGACATCCGGGCCGGGCTCGTGGTGGGCACCGAACCTGAGGCGGGGCGGGAAATCCGCAAGTTCCAGCCGGTATCGCTCTTCGTTTCCAAAGGTCCCCAGCTGTTTCCCCTGCCCGGAATGAGCGGCAAGTCCCTGGACGAGGCAAAGAACGAGCTCAACGGCGCCGAGATGGCACTGGGCACCGTCACCGAGACCTTCAGCGAAACAGACCCCGCAGGCACCGTCCTCGCCCAGGATCCTGCGGCCGGCACTCCCGCCCGGCGCGGTACGCCCGTCAGCCTGACCGTCTCCAAGGGACCCGAGCCCATACCGGTGCCCGACGTGCGCGGACAGGAGCAGGGTGCCGCGGTCAAGGCTATTGAGGCCGCAGGCCTGAAGGCCGTCATCTCACCTCAAACGGTCAACGACAAGAAGGTCCCCAAGGGCGCTGTAGTAGCCCAGGATCCGTCTTCCGGCGCCCTGACGCGCGGCGAGGCCGTCACACTCACGGTGTCCAAGGGCCCCAAGCTCGTGGATGTCCCCAGCTACATCGGCAAACAGGCCAACGATGCCCGCAAGGCGCTGGAGAAGCTCGGCTTCGAAGTCCGGGTGAACAACATCCTGGGCGGCTTCTTTGGAACAGTGCGGGACCAGGATCCGGTGAACACCCAGGTGCCTGAGGGCTCCGTCGTAACCCTCACGGTCGTCTAGGCGGTATGCGGGCGGCTGACCGCGGCAAGACCCGGGTCACACACTGAATGGCTTCCCCACGAAAAAGCTCCGTCCGGCTGGTAGAGCCGGGCGGAGCTTTTTCTGTCAACCGGTGCGGGGGTCAGCGCTTGGACAGCGCCCCTGCGACGAGGAAGGCCATTTCCAGGGACTGCATGTGGTTCAAGCGCGGATCGCAGACCGATTCGTAGCGGTCCAGGAATGCTTCCTGGTCGATGGGGTCGGCGCCGCCGAGGCACTCCGCGACGTCGTCACCCGTCATCTCGACGTGCAGGCCGCCCGGAATGGTGCCCAGCGAGTGGTGGACCTCGAAGAAGCCGCGCACTTCGTCAATGACGTCGTCGAAGTTGCGCGTCTTGTAGCCGTTGGGCGAGGTGACCGTGTTCCCGTGCATGGGATCGGTAACCCAGAGGACCTGCGCGCCGGAGGCCGTGACCTTTTCGACGATGGCGGGGAGCTTCTCGCGGATGTTGCCCGCGCCCATCCGGGTGATGAAGGTGAGCCGGCCCGGTTCGCGGTTTGGATCCAGCTTGTCGATCAGCCGCAGGGCGTCATCCCCGGACGTCGAGGGGCCCAGCTTGACGCCGATCGGGTTGCGGACGCGGGAGAGGAAGTCGACGTGGGCGTGGTCGAGTTCGCGGGTGCGTTCCCCGATCCAGAGGAAATGCGCCGACGTGTCGTACGGAAGTCCCGTGCGGGAGTCGATGCGGGTCAGTGCGCGTTCGTAGTCGAGCAGCAGCGCTTCGTGGCTGGCGTAGAATTCCACGCGCTTGAGGGCCTCGAAGTCCGCACCGCAGGACGCCATGAACTTGATGGCACGGTCGATGTCCCGCGCCAGCGACTCGTAGCGGGCGTGGGCCGGGTTTTCGGTGAAGCCCTTGTTCCACTGGTGCACCAGGCGGAGGTCCGCGAAACCGCCTTGAGTGAAGGCACGGATGAGGTTCAGGGTGGAAGCGGACGTGTGGTACGCCTTCAGCATCCGGCCGGCGTCGTGGGCGCGGGATTCCGGGGTGAAGTCGTAGCCGTTGACGATGTCGCCGCGGTACGCGGGGAGCGTCACGCCTTCGCGCGTTTCGTCGTTGGAGGAGCGCGGCTTCGCGAACTGTCCGGCCATGCGGCCCATTTTGATGACGGGCATCGCCGCGCCGTAGGTGAGGACGACGGCCATCTGCAGGATGGTCTTGACCCGTGCGCTGATCTTGTCAGCGGTCGCTGCCTCGAACGTTTCCGCGCAGTCCCCGCCCTGGAGCAGGAAGGCCTTGCCTTGCGCGGCAGCGGCCAGACGTTCACGCAGGATGTCCACTTCGCCGGCGAAGACGAGCGGCGGAAGGACGGAAAGTTCCTTCACGGAGGCGTCAAAGACCTCTTTGTTTTGCCAGCTGGGCTGCTGGGAGACCGGCAGTTCCCGCCAGTGGTCCAGTCCCGGATAGTTGGCGGCACCGCTCTGGGCGGTACTGGTCAGCAGGGAGGCAGGTTTTGCAGATAGCTCAGTCACACTACAAGACTAGTTCCCGGATCCGGGTTTCCGCACCGTAACCGTCATTCGTCCCAAACAGGCGTCACAGAACCGGCGTACGGGAACAAGCGTTACTGAACCGGCGTCAGGCCTTCCCGGGTTCTGCGGGGCCGCTGCCGGAACCGCCTGAGCCCTCAGTGGGTTTGCCCGCCAGCCGCAGTTTGACCACGGCCGCGTATTCGTCCACGTACTCCTGCCCGGACAGGCGCATGAGTTCATACATGATTTCGTCCGTGACGGACCGCTGGATCAGGCGGTCATCCTCCATGCCGTAATACCGGCTGAAGTCCAGCGGTTCACCGAAGATCATGCCGATACGCCGGATGTTCGGCATCCGTTTCCCGATGGGCTGGACCTTGTCCGTTCCGATCATGGCTACGGGAATCACCGGAACCCTGGCCTGCAGGGCGAGTTTCGCCACGCCGACCTTTCCGCGGTAGAGCCGCGAGTCGGGGCTTCGGGTTCCTTCCGGATAAATGCCAAGCAGCGAGCCGTGCGTGAGGACGTCCATTCCGGCGTTGAGCGAAGCGGCGGAGGCCGCTCCCCCGGAACGGTCCATCGGCAGCTGGTTCGTCAGCCGGAAAAAGAGGGCCGTCAGCCTGCCTTTGAGGCCCTTGCCGGTGAAGTACTCGGACTTTGCCAGAAAAATCACGGGCCGCGGCACCATAAGGGGCATAAAGATGGAGTCGGAGAAGGACAGATGGTTGGAAGCCAGGATGGCTGCGCCTTCGGCGGGGACGTTGTCGAGCCCCTTGACCCAGGGCCGGAACAGGAGCTTGAGCACCGGTCCCAGAACGAACGTCTTCATGAACCAATAAAACACGTGGCGTACCTCTCCGGAGGGCGTCTGACCGGCCCTCCGTCGGGTCCGGCCAGGCCTTCAATGCAACCCTACTCTAGTGAGATTTGTGGCGAAGAGTGACACGATGGGCATATGAGAGAAAGCAGCAAACCGTCGATGCCTGCCGCTTTCAGCTACCCCGGCCATGGCAGGAATGCCAGGATTGGCATTGCCATTTGCCACGGCTTCACGGGGAGTCCCCTCAGCGTCATGCCGTGGGCCCTGCACCTGGCCGAGCAGGGGTTTGCGGTCTCCGTCCCCCTCCTGCCCGGGCACGGGACCGACTGGCGCGAGCTGGCCCGTTCCGGCTGGCGGGAATGGGCCGGAGCCTTCGATGCCGCCTACATTGAGCTGGCGGGCCGGACTGAGGCCTGCTACGTCGCAGGGCTGTCCATGGGCGGCGCCGTAGCCCTGCGGACGGCGTCCCGCTACCCCGTTGCCGGAGTGGCCGTGGTCAACCCCGGGCTCAGCTTCTACGACCGCAGGGTGCGGATCATCGGCATCCTGAAGTACTTCCAGCGGACCACCGTGCCGATTGTTGAGGCCAACCCCACCGCGGCCACGACTGAGGATGGCGACTATTCACGGACACCGCTCGCGGCCGTCCACCAACTGAAGAAGCTGTTTGCTGCCGCCCGCCGCGGACTGCCGCGCGTGACCGCCCCGGTCCTGGTCTTCAAATCGGACAACGACGACGTTGTGCCGCCGTCGTCCCTGGCGATGATCAGGCGGCGGCTGGGGTCAGCCGACCTTTGCGTCATCCCGCTGCCAAACAGCGGACACGTCGCCACGCTGGACAACGACGCGCCGGTGATTTTCGAGAATTCGACCCGCTTTTTCCATGAGCACGCGCCGCACCACGTATCCTCGGAGACATCATGAGCATCGCCGCCGACCACAGCCCTTTCAGCAGCCCCTTTACCGGCGACGGCCCGTCGGTTGGCGTCGCCGTTTCCCATGGCTTCACCGGCAGCCCGCACGGCGTGCGGGCCTGGGCCCGATCCCTGGCCGACGCCGGCTTTGCCGTGCGGATGCCGCTCCTGCCAGGACACGGCACCAGTTGGCAGGAACTTGCGAGGACCCGCTGGCAGGATTGGCATGCCGCCTACGACGCTGCCTACCTTGAGCTTGAGGCCGAATGCGACCACGTCTTCACGGCCGGCCTGTCCATGGGAGGCGCTCTCGCCCTGAGGGTGGCCGCCCGGCGTCCTGTGGCGGGAACAATCGTGGTCAACCCGGGCCTGGTCATCGACGATCCCCGCGCCCCCCTCGCCGGCATCCTGAAGCTGGTGATGAAGAGCACTCCGGCCATCGCGAACGACATCCTGAAGCCGGACATGGACGAGGGCGCCTACCCGCGGACACCGGTGGCGGCGGCCCACGAACTCAACAAGATGTTCAAGGACACCCTGCGGCTGCTGCCCCTGATCACCGCACCCGTGCGGGTGTTCCGCTCCACGGTGGACCATGTGGTGTCCGACTCCAGCATTGTGGCGCTGCGCCGTGGCCTCACCAACGCCCCGCTGGAGCTCAGCGCCTTGGAAAACAGCTACCACGTGGCCACCCTGGACAATGATGCCGAGGAGATTTTTCGCGGGACCGCGGAATTCATCCGCAGAGTGGTGCCGGGACACGTGGACGCTAGCCCCTCTCGCCCTGAAGGACACGGCTGATGACCAGATCCGACTCTAATTCCTCGGACCAGAGCGCGAACCAGGACGACGCCGTATGGCAGGACTTGGTCTCGCGGCTCGAGGGCCGCGACCCGGAGGCTCCGGCCGAAGAAGGCAGCGCCCCGTCCAAACGGCCGTTCCGCGACTTCGATCCCCTGGGGCTGTCCGGCGCCGCCCCGACAGAGCCCTCGGCGTCGGAACGCCAGGCCGCGTCCCATGAACCACTCCCCCGGGCGGACCAGGCAGCGGCGGGCACCGGGCCCCGGGACTATGAAGCGGACGACGACGACGACCCGTTCGTTCCCGAGGAACCGCCAAGCCTGGCAGGAACAAATCCCCTGACCATGCTGGCCTGGCTGGGGGCTGTGGGCGGACCCGTGGCCCTGGTGCTCGCCGCCATGTTTTGGCGGTCGGCGCCCCTGATGGCCATTTTGGGCATTGTCGCAGCGTTCGTCCTGTCAGTGATCTACCTGATCATGCAGCTGCCGCAGGAAAAGGACGATCACGACGACGGCGCCCGGGTTTAGCGTCTAGCCGTGCATCCGGCTGCTGACCCGGGACAGGTCCGCGGCGCCAATCAGTCCGGCGTTGGGCCCCAGTGCTGCCAGTGCAATCTCCGCGGCCGGCCGGAACCCGCGCCCGGTCAGGTTGCGGGCAAAAGCCTTGCGTGCCGGCGCCACCAGCAGTTCTCCCGCGTCGCAGAGGCCCCCGCCGATCACGAACTTTCCGGGATCCAGCGCGGCCGCTAGGTTGGCAAGGCCGAGCCCCAGCCACTCCCCGACGTCTTCCAGCAATTCCCTCGACGTGGGGTCTCCGGCCTTGGCCAGATCCGTCACGATGGCCCCGGTGATCCGGTCCACCTGCCCGTCCACGGCTTTCAGGAGTTCCTGCGCCACGGGCGAATTGGCAGCCGCCAGCTCACGGGCTTCGCGGCCCAGGGCGTTTCCGGACGCGTACTGTTCCCAGCAGCCGCGGTTTCCGCATTCGCACCGGTGCCCGCCGGGCATGATGATCTGGTGGCCGAACTCACCCGCGACGCCAAACCGTCCGCGTTCCACCCTGCCGTCCATCACCATGGCACCGCCGATCCCGGTGCCAAGCGTGATGCAGACGAGCCGGTTCTGTCCCTGCCCTGCACCGAAGCGCCACTCCGCCCACGCGGCGGCATCGGCGTCGTTGGTCAGCAGGACCGGCCGGCGCAGCAGGCGCTGGAGGTTTTCCCGCAGCGGTTCGTTGCGCCAGGCGAGGTGCGGGCTGAAAAGCACCGTCCCGCCGTCGAGGTCCATCCATCCCGCGGCGCCGATTCCCACCGACCAGATGCGGTGGCCGCGGCCCAACTCCTCCACCAGTTCCACGATCACCTGTTCCACCGCCCGGGGATCGTTCCCGGGCGTGGAACGCCTGGCCTGGCTGAGGATCCGGCCGTCGGCATCCACCACGCCGGCGGCAACCTTGGTTCCCCCGATGTCCACCCCGATCGCCAACCCTTTGCGGCCCAGCCGGAGGTGCTCGCGGAAGCTCTGGCTTGCAGAGAGCGAATCCTGCGCGGAAGGCTTCCTGCGCCGCCAGGCGGCCGTCCGTCGGTAGGGTCTGGGCAGGTCGCCGGGCGAAGGTGTGTGCATGGTTCCCCATTCTATTGCCCGGCCCCTGTTTTCCTGCGCCGCCGGCCATGCGCGAAACGGCTCCGGGCGGGGCTCCAGGGATGGCTCCAGACGGGCCGGACTGGCGGGATTCCCGCACTTAACCGTAAAGTTACTCGCCAGTAGGTGAATCAGAACACACCTCCGCAACGGGCGTACTAGTGTTAGCAGTACCCCCTGCGGGTCTATGGATAACAAAGGAGCTATCGTGCGCGAATTCAGTGTTCCGCCCTTGGTCAAAGTACCCCCGGAAACCAACGTCACCGATCTGGTGCTGCGGCAAGCCGCCAAGGCCTCGAACCCGTCCCTGTATTCGCGTCTCGACTCCGCCGGGCAGTGGCAGGATATTTCCGCCACCGACTTCCTCGCGGACGTCCGCGTCCTGGCCAAGGGCCTCATGGCCAGCGGCGTCGCAGCCGGGGACCGCGTTGGCATCATGTCCCGCACCCGGTACGAGTGGGCACTGGTGGACTTCGCCATCTGGTTCGCCGGCGGCATCTCCGTTCCCATCTACGAGACGTCCTCACCCACGCAGGTGGCCTGGAACCTGGGCGACTCGGGTGCAGTCGCCGCGTTTGGCGAGTCGGCGCACCACGAGGACATCATCCGGCAGGCCGCCACCTCCGAAGGACTCTCTTCGCTTGCCCACGTCTGGCAGCTTGAGGGTGCAGGGCTGGAGGAACTGCGCGCCGCCGGTACGGCCATCAGCGACGAAGACCTGGAAGCACGCAGGAGCCTGGCTTCGCTCTCTGACGTCGCCACGATCATCTACACCTCGGGCACCACGGGCCGGCCCAAGGGCTGCGAACTGACGCACGGCAACTTTGTGGAGCTTTCCGAGAACGCCCTGGCCACTTCGCTGTCCGGTATCGTCCATGAGCAAGCCAGAACCATTATGTTCCTGCCGCTGGCCCACGTGTTCGCCCGCTTCATCTCGGTCCTGGCGGTGGCTGCCGGTGTCACCGTGGCCCACACGCCGGACATCAAGCACCTCCTGCCCGACCTGCAGAGCTACAAACCGACGTTTATCCTGGCGGTGCCGCGGGTGTTCGAAAAGGTCTACAACTCCGCACTGACGAAGGCCGAGGACGGCGGCAAAGGAGCCATTTTCCACAAGGCGGCCGACACCGCCATCGCCTACTCGCGTGCCCGGCAGGCCGGGTCTGTGGGCTTCGGCCTCAAGCTCCGGCATGCTCTCTTCGACAAGCTCGTCTACAGCAAGCTGCGCGCGGCCATGGGCGGCGAGGTCGCCCACGCAGTGTCCGGCGGCGGCCCCTTGGGCGAACGCCTGGGGCACTTCTTCCAGGGCATCGGCATGCAGATCCTCGAAGGCTACGGCCTGACCGAAACCACGGCCCCGATCACGGTGAACACTCCCCAGCTGATCAGGATCGGAACAGTGGGCGCCCCCCTGCCCGGAAATGCGGTGAAGATAGCCGACGACGGCGAGATCCTCGCCAAGGGCGTCTGCGTAATGCGCGGCTACTACAAGCGTGACGACCTCGCGGCCGACACCTTCGTGGACGGCTGGTTCCGCACCGGCGACATCGGCCAAATGGACAGTGACGGCTTCCTGACCATCACAGGCCGCAAGAAGGAAATCATCGTCACGGCCAGCGGCAAGAACGTGGTGCCCGCCCTGCTGGAAGACCAGATCCGGGCTGACGCTCTCGTGTCGCAGGTCCTTGTGGTGGGAGACAACAGGCCGTTCATCGGCGCGTTGGTGACGTTGGACGAGGAAGCCCTGCCGGGTTGGCTGCAGCGCCACGGACTGCCTGCCAGCACCACCCTTGCGGCAGCGGCGGACCATCCTGTGGTCAAGGCTGCAGTCCAGGACCTGATCACGCACGCCAACCAGTCCGTATCCCAGGCCGAGGCCATCAAGTCGTTCCGGATCGTGCCGTCCGACTTCACCGAGGCATCCGGCCACCTGACGCCGTCAATGAAGGTCAAGCGGGACCAGGTGATGAAGGACTTCGAATCGGTCATCGTGGAAATGTACGCTGCACCCCGCCCGGCCCGCGCCGAGCCGTCAGGACAGCACTAGATCCAGGGCCAGCACTGGCTGCCTATGACCGTCCCGGCGATTGCCGGCACGGTCATTAAACGGAAGGCCTCCCGGCATTCGCCGGGAGGCCTTTTCGCTTGTCGCTTACTCCGCTGGCCTATTCGACCACGAGCAGCAGGTCTCCGCCCTGGACCTGCTCCACGGCGGACACCGCCAGCCGGGAAACCGTGCCGGCCGCCGGCGTCGTGATGGAGGCCTCCATCTTCATGGCCTCGATGGTGGCGACCGTATCGCCGGCATTGACGGCGTCGCCCACCTTGACCGTCAGCGTAACGGCACCGGCGAACGGCGCGGCGACGTGGCCCGGCTGGGTCGGGTCTGCCTTCTCAGCAGCCTTGACGTTGCTGACAACGGAGCGGTCGCGGACCACAACCGGCCGGGACTGCCCGTTGAGCGTGCACATCACGGTGCGCATGCCCTTCTCGTCCGGCTCCGAAACCGCTTCGAGGGAGGCGATCAGGCGCACGCCCTTCTCGAGTTCGATCTCGTGTTCCGCTCCGCGCTGGAGCCCGAACAGGTAGTCGCGGGTGTCCAGGACCGAGAGGTTGCCGTAGGTCTCCACGCTCTTCAGGAAATCCTTGGTGGGCCCCTCGAAGAGCAGCCGGTTGAGGGTCTGCTGACGGGTCTTGGAATCACTCTTCAGGGCGGCGCTGTCCTCGGCGCTCAGCTCGGCGTCGCGCACCTTGATGCTGCGGCCCTGGAGGGCCTTGGTGCGGAACGGCTCGGGCCAGCCTCCGGGAGGATCGCCGAGTTCGCCGGACAGGAACCCGATGACGGAGTCCGGGATGTCGTAGTTCTGCGGGTTCTCGTTGAAGTCGGCGGGGTCGGCGTTGAGGCCCACAAGGTGCAGGGCGAGGTCACCCACCACCTTGGAGGACGGAGTGACCTTCACGAGCCGGCCCAGGATCCGGTCGGCTGCCGTGTACATGTCCTCGATGGCCTCGAAACGCTCGCCGAGACCCAGGGCCATGGCCTGCTGCCGCAGGTTGGAGAGCTGGCCGCCGGGGATCTCGTGCTGATAGACGCGACCCGTGGGACCCGGCAGGCCCGACTCGAACGGGGCGTAGACACGCCGCACGGCCTCCCAGTACGGTTCCAGCGAGCTGACCTTGGCCAGGCCCAGGCCGGTGTCGCGCGGTGTGTGGGCCAGGGCGGCAACCAGGGCGGATGCCGAGGGCTGGCTGGTGGTGCCGGCCAGGGACGCCGAGGCGACATCCACTGCGTCCACTCCCGCATCCACGGCGGCCAGCAGCGTGGCCAGCTGCCCGCCTGCCGTGTCGTGGGTGTGCAAGTGGACCGGAAGGTCGAAGCGGTCCCGCAAGGCCGCGACAAGCTTCGCAGCGGCCGCAGGGCGCAGCAGGCCCGCCATGTCCTTGATTGCCAGGATGTGCGCGCCGGCGTCAACGATCTTTTGCGCCAGCTCCAGGTAGTAGTCGAGCGTGTAGAGCTTTTCGTCGGGATCGAGCATGTCGCCGGTGTAACAGAGGGCGACTTCGGCGACGGCGGTGCCGGTGGCCCGCACAGCGCGGATGGCCGGAGCCATCTGGTTGACGTCGTTCAGGGCGTCGAAGATCCGGAAGATGTCGATTCCGGTGGCTGCTGCCTCGTTGACGAAGGCCTCGGTGACCTCCTCCGGGTACGGCGTGTAGCCCACGGTGTTCCGGCCGCGGAGCAGCATCTGCAGGCAAATGTTGGGCAGTGCCTTCCGGAGGGCTGCGAGCCGGTCCCAGGGGTCCTCGCCGAGGAACCGCAGGGCGACGTCATATGTGGCTCCGCCCCAGGCCTCCACGGAGAGCAGCTCAGGGAGCAGCGCGGAGACGGCGGGGCCCGCCGCGACGAGGTCGCGGGTACGGACGCGGGTGGCCAGCAACGACTGGTGGGCGTCGCGGAACGTGGTGTCGGTGACGGCCACGGCAGTCTGCTCGCGCAGGGCCTTGGCGAAGCCCTCGGGACCCAACTCGAGAAGCCGCTGGCGCGAACCCTTGGGGGCGGGGGTGTCCCCGACGGCGGGCAGCTTTGCAGCGGGGTTCGAGTGGACCGTGAGTTCGCCGTTGGGCTTGTTGACGGTGACCTCTGCCAGCCAGGTCAGCAGCTTGGTACCGCGGTCCGCGGAGACGCGGGCCTTCAGGAGCTGGGGCCGCTCATCGATGAAGTTGGTGGCGACGTCGCCGGCGATGAAGTCGGCGTCGTCCAGCACGGCCTGCAGGAAGGAGATGTTGGTGGAGACGCCGCGGATGCGGAATTCGGCCAGGGCACGGCGGGCGCGGGCGACGGCGGCGGGGTAGTCGCGGCCGCGGCAGCTCAGCTTCACCAGCATGGAGTCGAAGTGCGGGCTGATTTCGGCACCCGAGTAGACGGTGCCGCCGTCGAGCCGTACACCGGCGCCGCCGGCAGAACGGTAACCGGTGATCTTTCCGACGTCGGGCCGGAACCCGTTGGCGGGGTCCTCGGTGGTGATGCGGCACTGCAGCGCTGCGCCCTTGAGCTGCACAGTCTCCTGGGAGAGGCCGATGTCGGCAAGGGTCTCACCGGAAGCGATGCGCAGCTGGGCCTGTACGAGGTCCACGTCCGTGACTTCTTCGGTGACGGTGTGTTCCACCTGGATCCGCGGGTTCATCTCGATGAAGACGTGCTGGCCGGCGCGTTCGCCGACGGTGTCAACGAGGAACTCGACGGTTCCGGCGTTGACGTAGTTCAGGGCCTTGGCGAACTTGACCGCGTCACGGTACAGGGCCTGGCGGATCCCTTCGTCCAGGTTGGGGGCCGGAGCGATTTCGATGACCTTCTGGTGGCGCCGCTGGATGGAACAGTCACGTTCGAAGAGGTGCATAACGTTGCCCTCGGCGTCGGCCAGGATCTGGACCTCGATGTGCCGCGGCCGGAGGACGGCCTGCTCCAGGAACATCGTGGGGTCACCAAATGCGGCGTCGGCCTCGCGCATGGCGGCCTGCAGGGCTTCCGGGAGTGCGTCGCGCGTGTCCACGCGGCGCATGCCACGGCCGCCGCCGCCGGCTACGGCCTTGGCGAAGATGGGGAAGCCGATCTCGTCGGCGGCCGCGATGAGCTCGTCCAGATCCTTGGACGGCTCGCTCGACTTCAGGACAGGGACGCCTGCTTCACGTGCGGCCTTCAGCGCGGCGACCTTGTTGCCGGCCAGCTCCAGGACCTCAGCCGGCGGACCCACAAAGGTGATGCCGGCTGCTTTTGCGGCGCGGGCCAGATCCGGGTTTTCGGACAGGAAGCCGTAGCCCGGGTAGATGGCGTCCGCGCCGGACTCCTTGGCCACCCGCACCACTTCGTCCACGTCGAGATAGGCGCGGACGGGATGGCCCTCTTCGCCGATCAGGTACGCTTCATCAGCCTTCTGGCGGTGGATGGAGTTACGGTCCTCGTTGGGGAACACAGCTACAGTCTTGGCGCCCAGCTCGTAGCCGGCACGGAAGGCGCGGATCGCGATCTCGCCGCGGTTAGCCACCAGAATCTTGGAAAACATACTTCTCCTGCATCATTGCGCGGGTGTATCGGTAAGTGGTCACAGTGTGTAAGACGTGCGCGGGGAAACACAAATCATTGTGTCGACCATCACAGAATTATCCGTCATGCGGGCGGGAATAGGCACGCCGGGGTGGCACCGGCGCCTGGGCCCTGCCGGATGCGCCGCACACACGCCCGATGAAACGGGATTCACGGGCGCGGCAACATATGATGAGTTGGGGGTGGCGCAAGCCCGCCCTCCGCTCCGGGCAAGCCGGAGCCGGCACTACCCCAACACGGCAACCGGCGTTAGGTATTGGTTTTTCAAGTGCAAGTAGTCAGCATCAGCAGCCTCAAAGGCGGGGTCGGCAAAACTTCCGTCACCACCGGATTGGCATCTGCGGCCCTGGCCGCCGGCATCCCCACTCTCGTGGTGGACCTTGATCCCCATGCGGACGCCAGCACCGCACTGGGCGTCCAGCCCGATGACCAAATGGATATCGGCAGAATGCTCAAGTCACCGCGCCGGGCCCGCCTGGCGGAGAACGTCGTCACGAGCAGCTGGGTGGCCCGCGAAAACTACAACGGAGCCCGGCCCGCCGTCCTGGACGTGGCCGTCGGTTCCGCATACACCGGCATTTATGACCGCCCGGACCTCGGCCGCCGGGACCTGCGCAGACTCTCGGCAGTCCTGGCCGGCACGGACAGGTACCAGCTGATCCTGGTTGACTGCCCGCCCTCGCTGAACGGCCTGACCCGGATGGCATGGTCGGCCAGCAGCAAGGTGGCCCTCGTTGCCGAACCGGGATTGTTCTCGGTGGCCGGCACGGAGCGCACCATGCGCGCCATCCAGCTCTTCCGCCAGGAATTTGCCCCGAACCTCTCCCCCGCCGGGATCATCGCAAACCGTGTCCGCACCGGTTCGTCCGAGCACGCCTTCCGCCTGGCCGAGATGCAGTCCATGTTCGGTGAACTGCTGCTGACCCCGCACATTCCGGAGCAGGCAAACTGGCAGCAGATCCAGGGCGCCGCCCATTCTGTTCATCACTGGCCGGGCGATTCCGCCAAGAACGCCGCCAGCCTGTTCAACACGCTGCTCGATAACCTCCTGGCCTCCAACGGCGTGGATTCCACCGGGGCAGCCCGGGAACGCAGCCTGCGGTAGCGCGCTTCCGCGTTTCACAGCGCAGAAAAGGCCGCCTTCCTGATGGAAGGCGGCCTTTTCCGTTGGTCTCGTGTTGACCTGACATCCAGCCAGGCTGCTGCGGTCAGCCGATCTTGCGGGCGGCCCTGCGCTTGCTGAGTTCATCGTCCGGAAAGGACTGCTCGACGGCGTGCTCGCTGGGAAGCGCCGCGAGGCTGCCTTCCACTTCGCGCCACACGCGGCCGACGGCAATTCCGAAGACGCCCTGGCCGCCCTGGACCAGATCGATGACCTCATCGGCGGACGTGCACTCGTAAACGCTTGCGCCATCGCTCATGAGGGTGATCTGGGCGAGGTCTTCAACGCCGCGTTCGCGCAGATGCTCCACCGCAGAACGGATCTGCTGCAGCGAGACGCCGGTATCCAGCAGCCGCTTGACCACTTTCAACACCAGAATGTCGCGGAATCCGTAGAGACGCTGCGAGCCGGAGCCGGCGGCACCGCGCACGGCCGGCTCCACGAGGCCCGTGCGGGCCCAGTAGTCGAGCTGGCGGTAGGTGATGCCTGCGGCCTTGCAGGCTGTCGGTCCGCGGTAACCTGCGTCCTCGTCCAGGACGGGGAGGTCTTCCGTGAAGAGGAGGCCCTGGGCACCGCTCGCCGGCAGGGCTACGCCTGCCGTTGAAGCCTGCTTTAGCTCGCCTGCTTCGCCTTTCGGACTCACGTGGACCCTCCTCGTCGTATGCTCCCCTAAGGAAGTCGCAGCAACAGCGATCACGGATTTGAAATTCATCCGTGTAATTCAGCCGGGGCTGCACATTCCAGTGTGACTTGCGCGGCTGTTGTATGCAATGGGAACTTGATACCTTCGACGTTAGGCCTGCCACGCCCCAAGGTCAAAGACGTTGGCCCCATTTCGGGGGCGTGTCGAAACTTTCAGCCTCAACTTCAACCTTAATGCGATCTCAGCCGTCGAAGTCTTCCGGTTCAACGTCGTCCAGGAACTCCCGAAAGCGCCGCAGTTCGCGCTCCTCGTCCACGGTGGGGGGCTCGGTGTCCTCGCCTTCGTCGTGCTCGGTAATCCGGACACCGGCTTCATCCATCACCGAGTCCGCGCACCAGATGCGGCATTTGGCCCGCAACGCCAAGGCCAGGGCGTCAGAGGCCCGGGAACTCACGGTGGTGCCGTCTTCAAACTGCAGCTGGCCGTAGAAGATGTTGTCTTCAACAGCAACGATGTTCACGCTGACGATCGAGTGGCCCAATGACTCGACGACGTCGATCAGAAGGTCGTGTGTCATGGGCCGCGGCGGCACCACTCCCTGCTGGGCCAGCGCGATCGCACTGGCCTCGGGGGTGCCGATCCAGATGGGCACGTGCCTTTCTCCGTGGATCTCCCGCAGCAGCACCAGCGGCTGGTTCGAGGGCAGTTCGATCCTCACACCCACGATCTCCACTTCAATCATCAGATGTCCATTCGCGATATACGGTCCTGCACCAGGGCACGGTGCAGCGTCAGGCACAGATCACTGATTTCCCGGGCTGCCTCAGCGGCCCGGGCATGGGATGCAGCGTCCTTGCGGGAGGTCAGCGGCGCGACAGCGCGTTCCACCAGCCCGAACTCGCGTTCCGCGGCGGCCTGGAACGGCCGAAGGTGGCGGGGTTCGAGGCCGTGGCTTTCCAACTGCACGCACGCGCGCGCCACCTGCAGGGCGTGCTCGTCGAACTTCCCGTTGACGTGGCCGATCAGGCCGAAGTCCAGGAGGGACTGCAGCAGCGGCACGCTGGCGCCGGACTCGGCCCGCAATTGGTCCTCGCTCAGCCTGCGCACTTTGTTTTGGAGTTCGGTGGCGAGCTCGTCGGAAACGATCCGGGGCGACACCGTGACGCCAGGCGGCAGGTTCTCCGGGCGTTCGCCGCGGTCGATGGCGTCCAGATAGTCCTTGATGACCTTGAGCGGAAGATACTGGTCCCGCTGGAGGGCAAGGACGAATCGAAGCCGCTCGACATCGGTGTCCGCGTACTGCCGGTAGCCGGCGGGCGTGCGTTGCGGGTTAATCAGGCCTTTTTCTTCAAGGAACCTGATTTTGGACGCGGTCATGCCGGGAAAGTCGTCGCTCAGCTGCGCGAGTACTTCCCCGATGTTCAGGACCTGGGGTCCGCGCCGTTCCGGTTGTGCCAGTGCCACAGGCAACTACCCCGGGATCAGACGTTGCCTGCTGCGCGGGCAGGGCTGAGGTAGAAAGTGAGCCGGAACTTGCCGATCTGGACTTCATTCCCGGATTTGAGTTCCACGCTGTCCACGCGGTCGTGGTTGACGTAGGTGCCGTTGAGGCTGCCGGTGTCAACGACCTCGAAGCTGCGGGCAGTCCGGCGGAATTCGACGTGGCGGCGGGACACTGTGACGTCGTCAAGGAAGATGTCCGCGTCCGGGTGGCGGCCGGCTGTGGTGACGTCCGAGTCCAGCAGGAACCGCGCACCGGCATTGGGTCCGCTGTGGGCGACCAGGAGTGCCGAACCGAACGGAAGCGCCTCGACGGCGACCCGTTCCTCCCGGGACAGCCTGGGCTCAATGATCGGCTCGTCACGGACTGGCGTGAGGTGGATCGAGGTGGTCTCCGAAGCCTTCACTCCGCCCGTGCCGTAATCACCACTGCTGTGGTTCTTCTCGTGACCAACCATGGATTCCTCCTCTTCCGTTGCAGATGTCCCCCTGCAAACAACGCGTACCCTCCGGAAAAGCCTGGCTGATCCGGTAATCGGCGTGTCGTCCGGCCGTTAATTGCTTAACAGCCGGACCGCCATGCCAGTTGTCTTTAGCCTACCTGTTGTTCGTACTCCGATGCACTGAGCAGGGACTCCACTGCATCAGCCTCTGCAAGCTTGACTTCAATCAGCCAGCCCTCGCCGTACGGATCGCTGTTAATGAGCGCCGAATCGGTGTCCAGCGCTTCGTTGCGGGCAACGATTTCACCAGTCACGGGAGCATAAATGTCGCTCACGCTCTTGGTGGACTCCACTTCGCCCACGACGTCGTTCGCGGTTACCTTCGTGCCGACTTCGGGCATCTGGGCGTAGACGACGTCACCCAGCGCGTCCTGGGCAAAATCGGTGATGCCGACGCGCACCACGCCGTCAGCGTTCGGCGCGGTAACCCACTCGTGTTCGGCAGTGTAGGACAGGTCTTCGGGAATGTTGCTCATCAGGGGCCTTTCATCGGGTCAACCAGGAATAACGGTCAATCAGCAATGTCATCGGAGGTCTGCAGAACAAGCCGCCGCTGAAAGTATATGCATATCAACTGCCGCGGCAGGGAGCGCCCTGTCGGACCCTTGTGGCACAGTGGTGACATGCCAGAACTTCCCGAAGTGGCCGGGCTGAGCGCTTTCCTGGGCACCCAGCTTCGCGGAGCCGTGCTGACGAAAATCCAGATCGTCTCGTTTGCGGTCCTCAAGACGGCGGACCCGCCATACACGGCACTGGAAGGCCGGACCATCACCGACGTCCAGCGCCAGGGGAAGTTCATCATCCTGGATACCGGCGGAATCTACCTGGCGTTCCATCTGGCCAAGGCCGGCTGGCTGCGATACACGGAATCGCCCTCGAATGCCGTACTGCCGCGGGGCAAGGGCTATATCGCCGCGCGGCTGGAATTCGCCAGGAACAGCCCGGAAACCGACAGCGGCGAAACCCACCTAGGAATCGACCTGACCGAGGCCGGCACCAAGAAGAGTCTTGCGCTCTACGTGGTCAGGGATCCGGCGGATATCCCGGGGGTCGCCAGCCTGGGTCCCGACCCGTTGGGCGATTCGTTCGGCCTGGGTGCGTTCGCCGCGATTCTTTCGGCCAGCACCCAGCAGATTAAGGGACTGTTACGCAATCAGGGGGTGATCGCGGGGATCGGCAACGCCTACAGCGACGAAATCCTCCACGCTGCCCGGATCTCGCCCTTCGCCATCGCAAAGTCGTTGGATCCGGACACTGTCCGCGTCCTGTACGACGCCGTTCACAGTGTCCTGGGTGCGGCCGTAACAGACGCCGTCGGGAAGGCGCCAAACGAACTGAAGGATGCAAAGCGGAGCACCATGCGGGTCCACGGCCGGACCGGGCAGCCCTGCCCCGTCTGCGGGGACACGGTCCGGGAAGTGTCTTTTGCCGACAGGGCCCTGCAGTACTGCCCTACTTGCCAGACGGGAGGCAAGATCCTGGCCGACCGGCGGACCTCCCGTTTCCTGAAGTAGCGCCGCACAAAGGCAGGGGCGCCAAAAACCGGCACAAAGAAAAACCGCCCCGCCGCCGGGATTCTTCCCTGCGGTGGAGCGGTTTCTTTGGTCGGGCTGACAGGATTTGAACCTGCGACCCCTTGACCCCCAGTCAAGTGCGCTACCAAGCTGCGCTACAGCCCGTTAGTTCCGCCGTTCTCCGCCTCGGTTTACTCCCGGGTTTCCCCGCGATTTTCACCTCAGCAGTCCGGCCGAACCACCTCCAAAAGCTTACACGATTCCGGAGGGTGCTCGTGACACTTTGTGGGTGTCACGGGCAAGGTGTGTCGGAATTAACGCTTCTTGCCCCGCTTTTCGCGGACACGCATATTGACCTCAATGGGTGTGCCCTCGAAACCGAAGGTTTCGCGGAGGCGCCGGGTGATGAAACGACGGTAGCCCGGATCCAGGAAACCGGTGGTGAACAGCACAAACTTGGGCGGACGGCTGGAAGCCTGGGTGCCGAAAAGGATGCGGGGCTGCTTGCCGCCGCGGACCGGGTGCGGGTGAGCCGCCACCAGTTCGCCGAGGAACGCGTTCAGGCGGCCGGTGGGGATGCGCTTGTCCCAGCTTTCCAGTGCCGTATCCAGGGCAGGAACCAAACGGTCCTTATGCCAGCCGGTCAGCGCCGAAATATTGACCCGCGGAGCCCAGGCCACATGGGCCAGGTCCTGCTCAATTTCACGCTCGAGGTAAGTGCGGCGTTCGTCGTCCAGCAGGTCCCACTTGTTGAATGCGAGAACCAGCGCGCGGCCGGATTCGATGGCAAGCTGCAGGATGCGGACGTCCTGCTCGCTGAGCACTTCATCCACGGCCAGGAGCACGACGGCGACCTCCGCCTTTTCGAGGGCACTCTGGGTGCGCAGCGAGGCGTAGAAGTCAGCGCCCTGTGCCATGTGCTGGCGGCGGCGGATGCCAGCGGTATCCACGAAGCGCCAGGTGCGCCCGCCGAGCTCGATGAACTCATCGACCGGGTCACGCGTGGTGCCGGCGGTGTTGTCCACCACAACGCGCTCGGAGCCGGCCAGCTTGTTCAGCAGCGACGACTTGCCCACGTTGGGACGCCCGATCAGGGCGATGCGGCGCGGACCGCCGGAGCGCTCCAGGCCTTCAATAGTGGAGAACTCAGGCAGGGTGTCCATGACGTGGTCCAGGAGGTCGGCGACGCCCCGGCCGTGCAGTGCGGACACCGGGTACGGTTCGCCGAAGCCGAGGCCCCACAGGGTTGCCGAATCGGCTTCCTGGGCAAAGTCGTCCACCTTGTTGGCCACCATGATGACCGGCTTCTTGCTCTTGCGGAGCATCTTGACAACGGCTTCGTCCGTGGCGGTGGCGCCGACGGCGGAGTCAACGACGAACAGCACGGCGTCGGCAAGCTCCACGGCCATCTCGGCCTGTTCGGCTACGCGGGCGTGAATGCCGCGGGCGTCGTGCTCCCAGCCGCCGGTGTCGACGACGGTGAAGTTCCGCCCGTTCCAGGTGGCCGAGTACATAACACGGTCACGCGTGACGCCGGGGGTGTCCTCCACGACCGCTTCGCGGCGTCCGAGGATACGGTTCACCAGGGTGGACTTACCCACGTTGGGCCGGCCGATGATCGCCAGGACGGGATCCAGTTTGACCGGGCCGTCGAAGTCGTGGTCGTCATATTCGCCGCTCAGGAGGGCGGCGTCTTCCTCGTCCAGCTCGTAGTCGTCCAGGCCTGCCCGGAGGGAGGCAGCACGACGCTCGGCCTCGTCATCGTCCAGGGCAGCAAGATGCTCTGCCACCTGGTCCGTGCCGGTGGGCGTGTATTCGTCTTCGCCGGCGCCAAATTTGCCGGAGGCTTGAGTCGTATCGCTCATTGCACTTTCCTTAGTGGTGATCTGCCGGCGTCCCGGCTACTTCTTCATGACGTTCTTGCGGGGAATCCGCGCCGGGCAAAGGCTGCCCGCTGAGTTGAATCGTTTGCTGGACATGCCGTGCCAGAGCAGCGCGGATCTCGTTTCCCGCCCTGTCCATTGAAACACGGCCTGTCTCGCCGGGCCGGCGGCCCACTGCTACGGCCTCGCCGAAACTGACGTGCAGTCTCCGGCCGGGCCGGGGAACTGCGTCGAGGTGCTCGCCGGCGATCCTGGTGCCCAGGATCGCAACCGGAACCACCGTCGCACCGGAGTTCAGCGCGAGCCAGGCCACCCCGTTGTTGATGGTGGATGCCTCGCCGCTCCCCCGGGTTCCTTCCGGGAGGATACCGACGCAGCGGCCGGCGTCGAGCGCGCACTTGCTTATCTGCAGTGCGGCGCGGTCACCGGACCGGTCCACGGGCAGCTGGCCCGAGGCCTTGAGAACCTGCCCTAGGAAGCCCTTGAACATTTCCTTCTTGACCAGGATGTGCATGGGGCGCGGTGAGGCGCCGAACATCACCGGCCCGTCCAGGAAACTGATGTGGTTCCCTGCGAAGATCACGGGACCCGCCGTTGGAACGTTCTGCCGTCCGTGGACAGTTGTCCGGTAGACGACGTGGTCGAGGAACCAGCCGACGGGCCTGCTCCAAGCCATGGTCCAGGCGCCCGGAAGGACGGAAGCGCGCCCGGGGAACGGGCGGGGCAGGTGCCCTTCGGCGTCAGTCACGATTAACGACCTTGTTGACTATGCCCAGGGCCGCGTCAACTGTGCCGTCGAAGTCCAGATCCGAAGAATCCAAGGTGACAACGCCGTCCGCCGCCGTGGTGAAGTTCACTACGGTGGAGTCCTTGGCATCGCGCTGGGTGACCTGGGCCGCCAGCTGTTCTGCGCTCTGCGTGCCGCCGAGCTGGACGCCCCGGCGGCGAAGCCTGGCCTCCTCGCTGGCAGTCAGCAGCATGCGGACTTCTGCGCCGGGCGCAACGACCGTCGTGATGTCGCGTCCTTCCACCACGATGCGGCGGTGGTGGACCTCGATCAGCTCACGCTGCCGGCGCACCAGTTCCTTCCGCGCACCGAGCGTGGTGGCGATGGCACTGACGGCCGAGGAGATGGCCGGTTCCCGGATGGCCAGGGTGACGTCTGTTCCGCCGACCCGTACGTATTCCTCGTTCGGGGTGGTGCTGACTTCCAGCGGCAGGTCTTCGGAGGCCTGCTCGATGGCGGCGGCATCGTTCAGGTCAATGCCCTGCTCCAGGCAGTACCAGGTCAGGGCACGGTACATGGCGCCCGTGTCCAGGTAAGAGAGGCGCAGGCGGCGTGCGACTTCGCGGCTGACGCTTGATTTTCCGGACCCCGAAGGGCCGTCGATGGCAACAACCAGCGGCCTGCCTTGACGGAGCATGGGCACGGTATCGATGAGTTCCTGTGTCATTACTGCAGTACCCGCCATCCACGGTCGTTGAGTGCTTCGATCAGCAGATCATGCTTGTTGGGCAAAACCGACAGTTCCACCATTCCTACATTCTGCCCGGAGGAATGGTCCAGCCGCAGGTCCTCGAGGTTGACACCGATCTCGCCGATCTCCGTCAGGAGACGGGCGATCTGCCCCGGCCGGTCGTCCACGAGGACGGTCAGCCAGGAGTACGCCTGCGGAGGGCCGCCGTGCTTTCCCGGAATGCGGGACTGTCCGGCATTACCCTCGCTGATCAGCTGTGCCAGGTCAAGGCGGGCGCCCGGTGCTGTGGGATCTTCGAGGGTCCCGATCAGCCGGTTGAGGTCCTCGCGGACCCCGTGCAGGATCTCGACCAGCTGCGCCGCGTTGCCGCCAAGGATCTGGACCCACAGCGTGGGATCGCTGGCCGCGATCCGCGTGACATCGCGCAGGCCGTTGCCGGCAAGCGACAAGGCGTGTATGGGCGTACCCTGCAGCCGGCTGGCAACGAGGGAGGACATGACCTGGGGAAGGTGCGACACGAGTGCCACAGCCTGGTCATGTTCCTCGGCGCCGAACTGGGTGACCATGGCACCGAGATCCGTCGCCAGGGCACGGGCGGCCTGCAGTGCGCCGGGCGACGTTTCCTCCGACGGGCACACCACCCACGGCATGGAAGTAAAGAGTTCGCCACGGGCCGCCACAGGTCCTGACTTTTCCCGGCCGGCCATCGGATGCGTCCCCACGTAGCGGGAAAGATCCACGCCACGACCGCGCAGGTCGGCCAGGATACCGGCCTTGACGCTGGCGATGTCCACGACGGTTGCCGCCGGGTAGTCGGCCAGCGACCGTTCCACCACGTCAGCTGTTACGTCCGGCGGGGCGGCGACCACAACGAGTTCAGGCTGTTCGTCGCCGAGGCGCGACAAGGGAAGGCCTGCCCCGATGTCAACGGCGACCGCCTGGTTGGTGGGTGACGGATCGGACAGGAACACGGACACGCCGCGCCCCCGGAGTCCGAGGCCGATGCTGGTTCCCAGCAGTCCCGTTCCGATAACCACCGCCGGGCCGTTCAGGTGCCCCCGGCCGTGGGTACGAAAGGCTGACATGCTCTACAGCCCTACGGATGCCAGCAGGTGGCCGACTTCCTGCTTGCCGAGGTTGCGGATGCTCCCCTGGCGCTGGTCTCCCAGGCCGATGGGGCCCACCTTGACCCGCACCAGCCGCAGTACAGGGAAGCCGACGGCGTCGAAGAGACGGCGTACGATGCGGTTCTTGCCCGAGTGCAGCACAACCTCGATCAGCACGTGGCCCGGGGTGGAGTCCACCAGCTTGAACGAGTCCACCGACGCGAATCCGTCCTCGAGTTCAACGCCTGACTTCAGCTGCGCGCCGATTCCCTGCGGGAACGGGCCGCGGACCTGGACCAGGTATGTCTTGGGCACCTCGTAGGACGGGTGCGTCAAACGGTTGGCGAGTTCGCCGTCGTTCGTCAACAGCAGCAGTCCCTCGGTGGCGACGTCGAGGCGTCCCACATGGAAGAGGCGTTCGCCGTGGCTGTTGCGGACGAAGTCGCTGATGCACGGACGGCCGTCCGGATCCTCCATGGTGGACACAACGCCCTTGGGCTTGTTGAACACCATGTAGACCATGTTTTCGTCCAGCTGGATGCGCAGGCCGTCAACGTGGATCACGGCAGTCTTCGGATCGACGCGGACGCCGAGTTCGGTGACAACCTTGCCGTCCACTTCAACGCGGCCTTCGGAGATCATTTCCTCGCAGACCCGCCGTGATGCGACGCCGGCGGAGGCCATGACCTTCTGCAGGCGGATGCCGTCGGCATCGTGCATTTCGGACTGCGGAACATCGCCGCGGGGACCGCGCTTGCGCGAAGGCTTGCGGACGGCTCCGAGGTTCTGGCCGAACCGTTCGCCGCCGAATGCGCGCGTACCGAATGTCTTGGCCGCAGCGGACCGCGGCTTGGGCTTGAGGGCTCCGGGAGTGCCGGGCGCTTTGCCGGCGCCGGGCTTGCGTGAACCGGGCTTCCGGGCTGCAGGCTTGCCCTGCTTCCAGTCACCGGATGCCGGGCGGTCTGCCAGCTCACCGGCCGGACCCTGCAGGTCCGGATCGATGAAGGCCTCTTCCCGAGGCTTGGGGTGCTTGAAGGGACGGTCGCCGCCGCCCTTGTAGCCGGCACCGCCTGCACGACTGCCGCCCTGTGCCGGATTGCGTCCGGCTTTGCTTTGTCCGGCGCTGTTGCGTCCCGAACTGTTACGTGGTGAACCCTGGCGTCCCGCCTGTGTCATGACCCGTCCTTCGTTATGTTGGCCGGCGAGGTTGTCTCCCGACAACACTGGCCAGCCGGGCGGATTGAGTCCGCCCTGGTGGATACTCGTGCGCAGGCAGGGATACTGCCTACATTCTTCCGGCGTCGTAGAACTCTTCGATGCCTTCAAGCCCCGGAAGATGGGGTGAAAGCTGCGGCAACTCAGCCACCGAGCCGATTCCCATGCGTTCCAGGAAATACGACGTCGTGCGGTAAAGGATGGCTCCGGACTCGGGATCGGTTCCCGAGTCTTCGATCAGTCCCCGCTGCAGCAGCGTCCGCACGACAGAGTCAACGTTAACTCCTCGAATTGCAGACACCCTGGCCCGTGACACGGGCTGGCGGTATGCGATGACGGCGAGCGTTTCCAACGCCGCCTGCGTCAGCCTGGCTGTCTGTCCTTCCAGCACGAACCCGCCGACGACATCGGCGAACTCCGTGCGGGAATAGATGCGCCAGCCTCCGGCGATATTCCGCAATTCAAAACCCCGGGGGCTGGATTTGTGGTCAGCAGTGTTGATACACGCAGTGCTGGCAACGTCCGTGTCCGGGGCATTAACAGTATAGCCGTTATACTCGCGCTGAAGTTCCGCGAGCAGCTTCTCGACGGCGTCGACCGTCAGGTTCAGCCCGGCGGCGAGCTCCGTGGCGGTGGCCGGCTGGTCAATCACCATCAGCACCGCCTCGATGGCGGCGCGTGCGCCGCCTGGGAGATCGGCCACATTCAGTCCGCCCTCCCCCTCCCCGCTGGTGGTTGGATCCGGCGACGTTGCGCTCACGGCTGTTCCTCGTATTCCTCGCTGAGATGTTGACTGCTCCACTCATCGTCCGCTGCCGTCCAGTGCACCGTGAGGTCGCCCAGCGGCAGGAGCTGGTCGAACGAAACCACCTTGTCCCGGAACATCTCCAGGAGGGCCAGGAAACGGGCCACGACGACGAGCGTGGACTCGGCGTCGGCGGTCAGAGCCCGGAAGGACAGCGGCCTTCCCTGCTGGAGTTTCAGTCCAAGGATTTCGGCCTGCTCCTTGACGCTGACGGTGCTGCCGTGGAGGTGTGCCAGGCCAACCTGGGTCGGGGCGGCTTCCCGGGGTTTCAGGGCGGCGTCGGCCAAGGCAGCGAACTGCCCCGGCGTATGGCGCCACACCAGTTCAGGCAGAAGCGCGGCGAAATGGCCTTCCAGGGCAACCTGCCGGGGGTAGCTCCGGGCTTCGAGCTCCAGGGTGGTATTGATCATTCCGGCCACGTGCTTGAAGGCCTTGTATTGGAGCAACCGGGCAAAGAGGAGGTCCCGCGCCTCGAGCAAGGCGATGTCCTCATCGTCCTCAACCTCGCCCGCGGGCAGGAGCCGGGCGGCCTTGAGGTCCAGGAGGGTGGCTGCGATCACCAGGAATTCGCTGGCCTCATCAAGCGCCCATTCCTCGCCCAGCTGCTGCAGGTTCTTGATGTACTTGATGAATTCATCGGTCACGGTGGCCAGGGCCACTTCCGTGATGTCCAGCTGGTGCTTGGTGATCAGGCCGAGCAGCAGGTCGAAGGGACCCGTGAAGTTGGCAAGCCTGACTTCGAAGCCGGGTTTTTTTGCCGGCTCCGCCGCCGGGTCTGCCGGGGAATCCGCCAGCGGCCCTGCCTCTGGCTCTGCCTGGGGGCGGGTGGGAGCGAGCGGGGTGCCTGCCAGTGCCACAGCCTTGGCTAGGGCGCGCCGCCGCGCGAAATCAGCTCTTTGGCCAGGCGGCGGTAGGCGTCGGCGCCGATGTGGGTGGCGGCGTAGCTGGTGATCGGTTCCGCGGCCACTGTGGCGTCGGCAAACTTAATGGAGCGCTTGATAACGGTCTCGAAGACCTTGTCCCCGAACGCCTCCACCAGCCTGCTGATGACCTCGCGGCTGTGCAGTGTGCGGGCGTCGTACATCGTGGCAAGCACCCCGTCCACCTGCAGCCTGGGGTTCAGCCGGTCCTGGACTTTGTCGATGGTTTCCACCAGCAGTGCGACAGCGCGCAGGGCAAAGAATTCGCAGATCAGCGGGATGATGACGCCGTGCGCGGCGGTGAGGGCGTTGACCGTCAGCAGGCCAAGCGACGGCTGGCAGTCGATCAGGACGACGTCGTAATCGTCCTCGACCTTCTTCAAGGCACGGTCCAGCACCTGCTCACGCGCAACCTCGTTGACCAACTGCACTTCCGCGGCGGAGAGGTCGATGTTGGCCGGCAAAAGGTCAACGTTCTCGACGCCGGTGTGCTGGATGGCGTCGCGGATGTCCACTTTGCGGTCCATCAGGACGTTGTAGACCGTCAGGTCCAGTTCATGGGGATTCGTCCCGAGGCCCGCGGACAGCGCCCCCTGGGGGTCGAAATCCACCAGCAGGACACGGCGGCCGTATTCGGCGAGCGCGGCTGCCAGGTTGATAGTGGACGTCGTTTTACCGACTCCACCCTTCTGGTTCACCATGGCGATCACACGGGCGGGGCCGTGGGACGACAGCGGCGCAGGCTCGGGAAATTCGCGGTAGGGGCGCCCGGTGGGACCCATGACGGCGTCTTCCAGGTCGAGTTCGGTGCCTTCCAGAGTTGCGGAACCCTGTTCGCTGCTCACGTATCTATCCACACTTTCGATGACGTTGATGTCCTGCCGCTGAATGTTCAGCGCCGATGGTTCTTCCACCCAAGGTTACAGCGCCGCAACCGTGATTCAACGGAACTTGACACGCGCCCTTGATTGAGCCTTTACCTTCTGGTAAAGGTCGAAGGTTGTTGCCGCGGGCACGAAAAACCGCCCGTGCAGGATGATCCTGCACGGGCGGTTTCGGTTCTGGCTCAGGTACGGGCTCAGGCGTTCGCGGCTACCGGCTTGGCCGGAGCTTCCGGTTCGGCGACGTGGTGGTGGCCGGCGATCATGGTCTGCTCGTCGAAGGGCTCTTCGCCGGACAGGACACGTTCCACCTGACCGCCGTCGATCTCCTTGACCCAGGTGCCGATCAGGACCGTGGCCACCGCGTTACCGGTGAAGTTGGTCAGGGCGCGGGCCTCGGACATGAACCGGTCAATGCCGACGATCATGCCCACGCCGCCGAGCAGCTGCGGTGCATGGGCCTGGAGGCCCGCCGCCAGGGTTGCCAGGCCGGCGCCGGTGACACCGGCGGCGCCCTTGGAAGCGATGATCATGAAGATCAGCAGGGAAATCTGGGCGCCAAGGTCCAGCGGGGTGCCCATGGCGTTGGCCACGAACAGGGACGCCATGGTCAGGTAGATGGCGGTTCCGTCGAGGTTGAACGAGTAGCCCGTGGGAACCGTGACGCCGACAACCGGCTTGGAGACACCCAGGTGTTCCAGCTTGGCGATCAGGCGGGGCAGTGCGGCCTCGGAGGAAGACGTGGAGAAGATCAGCAGGTACTCCCGGGCAAGGTACTTCATGAGCCGGAAGATGTTGACCCCAGCCACGACCTGCAGCAGTCCGCCGAGGATGACGACGATGAACAGTGCACAGGTGATGTAGAAGGCGATCATGAGGGTGAACATGCTCACGATTGCCTGGAAGCCGGTGGCACCGACGACCGCGGCGATCGCACCGAAGGCGCCGACGGGGGCAAGCCACATGATCATGATGAGGATGCGGAAGACCAGGGCCTGTCCGTACCCGATCGCTTTGAGGATGGGTGCACCCTGGGGGCCCATCTTCTGGAGGGCGAAGCCGACCAGAATGGCGGCCAGGAGGGTGGGGAGCACCGGAATGTCGCCGGGGATAATGCCAAGCAGGAAGTCGACGGTGCTGTCCGTGGCCGCCTTCTTGTTGGGATCGTACGGGGTCAGGTTAAGCCCTTCGCCCGGGTGGATGAGGTTGCCTACGACCAGGCCGATGGCCAGGGCGAAGGTGGACATCAGGATGAAGTAGCCCAGGGCCAGGCCGCCGACTTTGCCTACGGTGGCAGCCTTGGCGATGGACCCGATGCCGAGCACGATGGTGCAGAAAATGATGGGGGCGATCATCATCTTGATCAGCTTGATGAAGCCGTCGCCCAGCGGCTTCAGTGACTTGCCGACCTCCGGGAACAGCAATCCGATCACTGCACCGAGGATGACGGCGACGATGACGGCGATGTAGAGGTAGTGCGACTTGTCGAGTCCCTTGCGCTTTGCTTTCACAGGCGCGGCTGACTCTCCTCGTTGAGAAGCCATGATGTGTCTCCTTATGGATAATCTGGAAGACGTTGCGGCACATTCTCTGGGCTCTTCACGTCCGTCCGGTGTGATATCCATCATTGGGCATGGCGTGACCTGGCTCACCGTTGCGTTCATATTGGTCATGAAAGGTTGGAATGAGGCATAAGTGGAGCATCGCGCGCCGGCTGTTCGTGGCGCATTTGCTGTTCATGCTCGCTCTGACCGCGACGGTAGGGACGGCCACCTTCATTGATGCCCGGGACCACGCCTACAACGAGGCAGGACGGCGCATGTCCGGCATTGCCACGGCAATTGCCGACAATCCCCTCGTGCTGCAGGCCGCCGGGTCGGCCAACCCGTCCGCCGTGCTTCAGCCCTACGCGCTGGCTGTCATGGGCGACGCCGACGCGGATTTCATCACCATCATGGCTCCGGACCGGACCAGGTGGACGCACCCGCGGAACGAGGAACTCGGCAAGCCCTACATCGGCTCCATCGACGCCGCACTGAACGGCCAGGTGTTCACCGAAATCACGGCCGGCACGCTGGGGCCGTCCGTACGCACCATCGCACCCGTCAAGGACGCATCAGGAAACGTGAAGGCCCTGGTGGCAGCCGGAGTGACGGTAAATACAGTGGACGTTGCCCTCGCCGGCCGGCTGCCGGCGATCCTGGCGATTGCGTTTGCCCTCCTGGTGGGAGGCTCGGTGGCGTCCTGGCTGCTGGGCCGCTACCTGCGCAATGTCACCCGGGGCTGGGGGCCCGAACAGCTCGCCCAGCTGTTCGCGTACTACGAGTCCGTCCTGCACTCCGTCCGGGAAGGGGTCATTCTCATCGATCCCAAGGGCCGTGTGGTGATGTACAACGACAAGGCCGCGGAACTCCTGGGGCTGGCGCCGCGCTCCCCGGGGGTGGACCCTGCCGACGCCGTCCTGATCAGTGACCTCCCGCTGGCAACCAGCCTGAAGGACCTGTTCGAATCCGGGAGGACGGTGCTGGATGAAATCCATTTGGCCGGGCCCCGGGTCCTGGTGATCAACCAGGGGCCTGCGGTGGGACCCGCATCCTCTGCCGGCCGGCAGCGCCCGGCGGTGTTTGGCACGGTCGCAACCATCCGCGACCGTACGGAGATCGAGTCACTGGGCAGCGAACTGGAAACCATGCGCACTCTTTCCGACGCCCTGCGGGCCCAGACCCATGAGCACGCCAACCGGCTCCACACGATCGTTTCGCTGATGGAACTGGGGCGGGCGGACGAAGCCCTGGATTTTGCCACCAAGGACCTGGAGCTCAGCCAGCAGCTCACGGATGAGATGGTAGGTTCCATGGAGGAACCGGTCCTGAGCGCCCTCGTCATGGGCAAGGCGGCCGAGGCGCACGAGCGCGGCGTCGAACTTGGCCTGCAGGCAACCAGTACCGCCGGGACTGCCGGTGTGGCCGTGCAGGACCTGGTGACCATCCTCGGCAACCTGCTGGACAATGCCATTGACGCTGCAGCCGATGCCCCGGCCCCCAAGTGGGTCGAGTTGTCGGTGGATACGGGCATCCGGGGCGTGGATATCACCGTGGAGGACTCCGGTCGCGGAATCGACCCCGATGCGGTGGACGACGTGTTCCGGTACGGTTTCAGCACCAAGGCGCCCGGGAAGTACGGACGGGGGCTCGGCCTGGCGCTGGTGCGGCAGGCGGTCCACCGGCTCGGCGGCACCATGACCATCACGAATCCCCGCGGGGCGCATTTCCACATTCACCTCCCTGCCGCCCCCGGTTCAGGCACCGGTTCAGGCACGGCCTCCGACGCCGCGGCCGGCACCACAGCCGGCACCACCAAGGAGCTTTAATGAGCGATATCAGAGTCCTCGTCGTTGAGGATGAACCCGTAGCAGCGGCGGCGCACGGCGCCTACGTGGGGAGGCTCAAAGGCTTTTCCCTTGCCGGCACGGCCCCCGACGGTCAATCGGCGCTGCGCCTGCTGGCAGAGTTCTCGGCCGCCGGCAACCCGGTGGAGCTGGTCCTGCTGGACATGAACCTTCCCGATCTCCATGGCCTGGACATTGCCCGGCGGATGCGGGCTTCAGGTCTGCTGGCAGACATTATTGCCATCACGGCCGTTCGCGAACTCAACATCGTGCGCAGCGCCGTGTCGATTGGCGTTGTCCAGTACCTCATCAAGCCCTTCACCTACGCCACGTTTGCGGACAAGCTGGCCAGCTACCAGCAGTTCCGGGAGCAGCTCGGGGCGGGAGGGGCCAGGTCCGGGGCCTCCCAGAGCGACGTTGACCAGGCTTTCGCGAGCCTGCGGGCCCCAAGCGAGCTGCCGCTTCCCAAGGGCCTGTCGACGTCGACCCTCGACGCCGTGAAGGAGTTCATGAAGCAGCAGCAGGACGCAGTTTCGGCCACGGAGGTGATGGACGCCCTGGGGATGTCCCGCGTGACCGCCCGGCGCTACCTCGAATACCTGGCGGACGCCGGAACCGTCTCCCGGACCGCCCGGTACGGCGCGCCGGGCAGGCCCGAGAACGAGTACCGCTGGAACCGCGGGTGACGTCCGGACCCTGCCGGCGAACGCAGGGCTGATCCTGCCTGTTACTTCCGGGGGCCGGCGGGGCGAAGTGTCCCGATCAGCTGGTCGATGACCCCGGCGTCCTCAATCGTGGACGGCACCACGTACTCCTCGCCGTCGGCGATCTGCCGCATGGTCTTGCGGAGGATCTTGCCCGAACGGGTCTTGGGCAGGGCTTCCACCACTGCCACGTGCTTGAAGTCCGCAACCGCCCCGATGTCCCGGCGGACCAGCGCGATCAGGTCCTTGACCAGAATGTCCTCGGGCACGTCCACGCCAGCCTTGAGCACCACGTATCCGCTGGGCCGCTGGCCCTTCAGCGGATCCGAGAGGCCGATCACCGCGCACTCGGCCACCGCGGGGTGCTGGCCGAGGACCTGCTCCATGGCACCGGTGGACAGCCGGTGTCCCGCAACATTGATGATGTCGTCAGTGCGGCCCATCACGAAGACGTAGCCGTCCTCGTCCCGGTAACCGGAGTCACCGGTGGCATAGCTCCCCTCGAACGCCTGCAGGTAGGAGGAGACGTAGCGTTCGTCGTTGCCCCAGAGGGTGGTCAACGTGCCGGGCGGCAGCGGCAGCCCCAGCACTATGTTGCCTTCAGTCCCCGCTCCGACGTCCTCCCCCAGTCCGTCGACGATGTTGAGTTTGAACCCCGGCATCGGAACGCTCGGCGATCCTGCCTTGATCGGCAGCTCTTCCAGTCCCCGCGGGTTGGCGCAGATGGCCCAGCCCGTCTCGGTCTGCCACCAGTGGTCCACCACCGGGACGCCCAGTGCCCGTGAGGCCCAGTGGAAGGTGTCCGTGTCGAGCCGTTCCCCCGCGGCGAAGAGTGTCCGGAGGCTGGAGATGTCATAGTCCCCCAACAGATTCGCCTCAGGGTCGGCCTTCCGGATGGCACGGAGCGCGGTGGGCGCGGTGAAAAGGACATTGACCTTGTGATCCTGGATCACCCGCCAGAAGGAACCAGCATCAGGCGTGCCCACCGGTTTCCCTTCGTACAGGACGGTGGTGGCCCCGGCCAGCAGCGGGCCGTAGACGATGTAGGAGTGCCCCACCACCCAGCCGACGTCGGAAGCGGTCCACATGACGTCCCCTGGCCCGATGTCGTAGACGTTTTCCATGGTCCAGCTGAGCGCCACGGCATGGCCGCCGTTGTCCCGCACCACTCCCTTGGGAGTGCCTGTGGTTCCGGACGTGTAGAGAATGTAGAGCGGATCTGTGGCTTTGACGTCGACCGGCGCTGCCAGCGTTGCGGCCGCCATCTCCGTTTCCCAGTCCAGCCAGCCGGGGTAGTCCGAAGCAGCGGAGGCAAATCCATCCCGCGCCGTGACAATAACGGGGAGCCCGGGGGCGCCGGCCAGGCGGACGGCTTCCTCCACCGCGGGCAGGTATTCGATCCGGCGCGAAGGTTCGATGCCGCCGGACGCCGTGACCAACACGGATGGTGCGGCGTCCCGGATACGGGCGGCGAGCTCCTTGGGCGCGAAACCGCCGAAGACCACAGAATGGACCGCACCAAGCCGCGCCGTTGCCAGCATGGCGATGGCGGCTTCGGGAATCATTGGCATGTAGATGACCACCCGGTCCCCTTTGCCCACACCCTGGCTGCGCAGCACACCGGCAAAGCGGGCCACCAGTGCGGTGAGCTCCGCGTAGCTGTACCGGCGCCGGGTCCCGAGCATGGCGGAGTCGTAGATGAGCGCATCCTGTTCGCCCCGCCCGGCTGCCACGTGGCGGTCGAGGGCGTTGTAGGAAGTGTTCAGGACGCCGTCCGGAAACCAGCTGTACAGCGGTGCCCGGCTGGAATCCAGGGCCTGCTGCGGAGGCCTTGCCCAGGAGATCTTTCCGGCAGCATCCAGCCAGAATTTATCCGGCTCCTCCAGGCTCTGTGCATAAGTGTCCTGATAACTCCTGGTAACCATGAGATGCATCCCGTCCACGACATTGTGATGACGCCCATGCTAGCCCCGGCCGGTGGCACGCACAAGCTCTTTGTATACACAGAAGGTAGGAATTTAGCTGTAGTTGAGCTTTTGCTGGGCAAAATAGCCTTCTGTGTATACACTGATGATCGTCAACCAATGAAGGAGGCAGTGATGCGCGCCAGCGACAAGGCCTACGCGGCCCTCCGCGACGACATCATCGAATGGCGCCTCCTGCCCGGAACGGTGCTCGCGGAAGTGGAGCAGTCGGCACGGCTCGGCATCTCGCGCACTCCCCTTCGGGAGGCCCTGAGCCGGCTGACCGCAGAAGGCCTGACGACGACGGCGGGAAGCCGCGGCGTCGTCGTCACCGACATTTCACTGGAGGACATCGACGAACTCTTCGAACTGCGCGAAACCCTCGAAGGAAAGGCGGCGGCGCTGGCCGCCGAGCGCGGCGACGCCGCGACCTTCGAGCAACTCCGTCTCGAACTGCTACAGGCCCCGGCACTGATCAACAGCAGCGACCCCAACCGCCACGCCTACTACGAGCTCGTGGGCCGGCTCGACACAGCCATCGATGCGGCAATATCCAACGCCTACCTCGCCCAGGCGATGCGCAGCCTGCGGGTGCACCTGGTCCGGGTCCGCAGGCTGGCCGCCGACGACGCGCAGCGGCTCACGGCCGCCGCCGCCGAGCACGCCGCCATTGCAGAAGCGATCGCCGCCCGGAATCCCCGCCTGGCCCAGGCTGCCACCACTCTTCACCTGCACCGAAGTCTTTCCCACGTCAAAGTTGCGCATACACCTCACTAAAAGGAGCACCATGGTCAAGGAACACCACGTCCGCGTTTACAAGAGCGAGGAAAACCTGCCCCGCGAGGACCAGCTAGCCTACAAGATCGCGATGGTCGCGGCCGATCCTGTCGCCGTTTCCGATGAGGTCACCGACATGGTGATCAACCGCGTGATCGACAACGCCTCGGTGGCCATCGCCTCCCTGAACCGCGCGCCGATCATTGCAGCGCGCGCCCAGGCCCTGACGCACGGACCCACCACCGGCGGCCAGGGATCCAAAGTCTTCGGCATCGACGAGCGTGTATCCCCTGAGTGGGCCGCCTGGGCCAACGGCGTGGCGGTCCGCGAGCTCGACTACCACGACACCTTCCTGGCCGCTGACTACTCCCACCCGGGCGATAACATCCCGCCGATCCTGGCCGTCGCCCAGCACGTAGGCTCCAGCGGGGCGGACCTGGTCCGCGGCATCGCCACCGGCTACGAAATCCAGGTGAACCTGGTCAAGGCCATTTGCCTGCACAAGCACAAGATCGACCATGTGGCCCACCTCGGCCCGTCCGCCGCTGCCGGCATCGGCACCTTGCTGGGCCTCGAGGTGGAGACCATCTTCCAGTCCGTGGGCCAGGCGCTGCACACCACCACCGCAACCCGCCAGTCCCGCAAGGGCGAGATCTCCACCTGGAAGGCCCACGCCCCGGCCTTCGCCGGGAAGATGGCTGTCGAGGCGGTGGACCGCTCGATGCGCGGGCAGACCTCCCCCGTCCCGATCTACGAAGGCGAGGACGGCGTCATCGCCTGGATGCTGGATGGCCCCGACGCGTCCTACATGGTGCCGCTGCCCACGCCCGGTGAGGCCAAGCGCGCCATCCTGGACACCTACACGAAGGAACACTCCGCCGAGTACCAGGCCCAGGCCTGGATCGACCTGGCCCGCAAGCTCCACGGCGAACACCCCGAGGTGACCGACCCCGCCAACGTGAAGTCCGTGCTGATCAAAACCAGCCACCACACCCATTACGTGATCGGCTCCGGCGCGAACGACCCGCAGAAGTACAGCCCCACGGCCAGCCGCGAAACCCTGGACCACTCGATCCCGTACATCTTCACCGTCGCGCTGCAGGACGGCGCCTGGCACCACGTGGATTCCTACGCACCGGAACGTGCAGCCCGGCCCGACACCGTGGAGCTGTGGCACAAGGTCACCACGGTGGAGGACCCGGAATGGACCCGCCGCTACCACTCCCTGGACATCGCGGAGAAGGCCTTCGGCGGCTCCGTGGAGATCACGCTCAACGACGGCACCGTCATCACCGATGAGATCGCCGTGGCCGACGCCCACCCGCTCGGTGCCCGTCCGTTCGCCCGGGAACAGTACGTCAACAAATTCCGGACCCTCGCCGCGGGGCTGGTCGCGGAAGAGGAGATCGAACGGTTCCTTGCCGCCGCGGCCCGGCTCCCGGAACTGGCCGCCGGCGAGCTGGACCAGCTCAACATCACAGCAGCCGACGGCGTCATCGACCTCGCCGCCGCCCCCAAGGGACTGTTCTAAATGCTGTACTCCAAGGTCACCCCGGAACAGAAGCGGATCCGGCTCCGCGAGCTCCTGGCGTCCGGGACCATCCAGCAGTTCCCCGGCGCGTTCAACCCGCTCTCGGCGCGGCTGATCGAGGAAAAGGGCTTCGCCGGTGTCTACATTTCCGGCGCCGTCCTGGCCAACGACCTCGGCCTGCCGGACATCGGGCTGACCACCCTCACCGAGGTCACCACACGGGCCGGGCAGATCGCCCGAATGACCGACCTGCCCGCCATCGTGGATGCAGACACCGGCTTCGGCGAACCCATGAACGTTGCCCGCAGCGTCCAGGAACTCGAAAACGCCGGCCTTGCCGGCTGCCACATCGAGGACCAGTTCAACCCCAAGCGCTGCGGCCACCTCGACGGCAAGAACGTGGTGGACCTGGACACCGCCACCAAGCGCATCCGCGCCGCGGCGGATGCCCGCCGCGACGCCAACTTCCTGATCATGGCCCGGACGGACATCCGCGCCACGGACGGGCTGGAAGCGGCACAGGAACGCGCCAAGGCACTCGTCGAGGCGGGTGCAGACGCCATCTTCCCTGAGGCCATGAAGGATCTCAGCGAATTCCAAGCCATCCGTGATGCAGTGGATGTACCGATCCTGGCCAACATGACCGAGTTTGGCAAGAGCGATCTGTTCACGGTCGACCAGCTCCAGGGCGTCGGCGTCAACATGGTCATCTATCCGGTCACGCTGCTCCGTAGTGCCATGGGCGCCGCGGAGCGTACTCTGGAATCGATCAGGTCCGACGGCACCCAGGAGGCACAGGTAGAGAGCATGCTGACCCGTGCGCGGCTGTACGACCTCGTGGATTACGAAGCCTACAACCGCTTTGACACCGGAGTCTTCAATTTCAAGGTTCCAGGTACCCACTGACCCCCAACCATCCCGGACTTCCGGCTTCGGCCGGCCCACAGGCACAAGGAACGAAGGAGTTTCAGCATGGCTGAAAATGAGATCAAAAAGGGCCTCGCCGGCGTCGTGGTGGACTACACCGCGGTGTCCAAGGTCAATTCAGACACGAACTCGCTGCTCTACCGCGGCTACCCGGTCCAGGAACTGGCCGCCAGGTGCAGCTTCGAGGAAGTGGCCTACCTGCTCTGGAACGGCGAGCTGCCCACCCCGGAGCAGCTGGCCGAGTTCACGGCAAAGGAACGGGCCGGACGTGCCCTGGATCCGGTGGTCAAACAGGTGATCGACGCCCTGCCCACCACCTCCCACCCGATGGATGTCTGCCGGACGGCGGCATCGGTCATGGGCGCACGGCACCCTCTCGCCGAGGACTCCTCGCGCGAAGCCAACCTGGCCAAGGCCATGGATCTGTTCGCCGCGATGCCGGCTGTCGTGGCCTACGACCAGCGCCGCCGTCACGGCCAGGACCTGGTGGAGCCCCGCGGCGACCTGGGTTACGACGCCAATTTCCTCTGGATGACGTTCGGCGAGGAGGCCGTCCCCGAAGTGGTGGACGCCTTCAATGTCTCCATGATTTTGTACGCCGAGCACTCCTTCAACGCTTCCACGTTCACGGCACGCGTGATCACGTCCACGCTCTCGGACCTGCATTCCGCCGTGACCGGCGCCATCGGCGCCCTTAAGGGAACGCTGCACGGCGGCGCCAACGAAGCCGTGATGCACACCTTCGACGAGATCGGCATCCGGCCGGAGGAATCCCTGGAGGACGCCGCCGCCCGGGCGAAGGCGTGGATGGAGGATGCCCTTGCCCAGAAGAAGAAGGTCATGGGTTTCGGCCACCGTGTCTACAAGCACGGCGACTCGCGCGTCCCCACCATGAAGGCCGCCCTGGACAAGATGATCGCGCACTACGGCCGTCCGGAACTCCTGGGGCTCTACAACGGGCTGGAGCAAGCGATGGACGAGGCCAAGGGAATCAAACCGAACCTCGACTACCCCACCGGGCCCACGTACCACCTCATGGGCTTCGACACTGATACCTTCACTCCCCTGTTCGTTGCCAGCCGCATCACCGGCTGGACCGCGCACATCATGGAGCAGCTCGATGCCAACTCCCTCATCCGTCCATTGAGCGAGTACAACGGCGTGGAGGAACGGCACCTTTCGTAGGTGCCACTGAGCGTACGACGGCGGCCCGGTCACCTTGGCTTCAAGATGACCGAGCCGTTGCCGTGAAACTTGCGCAGGCGACGCTTCGGCGAAGCCGAGCCAGGCGCAGGCGCAGGCGCAGGCCTACTGCAATCGGGACCAGGCCTCGCTGTGGACCTCCGCTACGCTCTCGTTGTCCTCGGCAAGGACCACCTGCACGGCAACACGCTGACCGGAGACCATAACAGGAAGCCAGTGTTCAGCGTCGGCCCACAAATGCTCAACCGGCAGTCGGTGCACCGGGTACCACTGTGGTGCTATCTCCTCGCTCTCACCGGGTTCACCGTCCCAGCGTTCGGTGAGGTAAACCGTGGTGAACATGTTCCATTCCGGCCTGGAAGGGAACACGAAGTCCACAGTTCCGGCGAGCACCAGATCATGCTCGGCGACCTCCACGTGGACTTCTTCCCTGACCTCCCGGCATGCAGCTTCTGCAGGCCGTTCCCCGGCTTCGACGTGCCCGCCCACGCCAACGACCTTTCCGGTCCCAAAACCGGTTTTCTTCAGGCCAAGCAAAACTTCCTGCCCCGCGATGGTGTCGCGGAGCAGGAAGCAAAGGGAGACGAGGGCTGCGCTCATTGATCCAACCTAGTGGGCCGGAACGCCAGCACGTTGTCAGCCGTGCTGGGGTGTCACCTGCAGCGTTCCCAGCACCGTGGCTATCTGGTTGTATTCGGGGCTGGCAGTCCAGCCTCGTGCCACTTCCGTATTGTCGAACCTCAAGTCAATCGCTCCGGCGTCGCTCGGTTGCGCCAGCCCGGTATCAAAATTTAGCGTCAGGCCGTCCACCCGGAACGGAGTCAACGCGCATGTTTGCTCACCGGCGTCTGCTACGTGGGCTACCAGCAACGCCCCGCGCAGCGGCTCACCCGTAAAGACACCATAGACCAGCCTGGCCGACGGATCCGTAAGCCCCGGCACAGGAACCGATTCGAGGATTTCAAAGCCGCCTTGCGGTCCGCAGGAGATGTCAAAATCGACAGCCGCTGGCCCACCAAAAGCCAGGCTCGCAATACGGGTATCGAAGCCGTCCGCAACCTGCAGCGTCAGCGGCCCGTCAACCTGCCCGGCCGTTCCGGACTGGACCTTGAAAGCGCCGGGATGCTGAAAAGTGACGATGTGTCCTTGGGAAGCCTGCTGGAACGAAGCCCCTCCTGTGTCGGCCGGTGTTGGACCGTCGCCCACAAGCCGCTGGCGAAGTTCAACCGGGATTCCCTTGTCCGCAAACTCCTTGTCCATAGCCTCTTGGGGGGTGACCTGCTGGCCGTTCTGCGAAACGTCGTTGTTGAGGGCATGGAACTTCCAGGTGAAGACGCTGGACCACACCTGGGTGAAGTCCGTGAAGAAGCGGCCATCCTGAAGTTTGGCGATCAGATACCAGGCGTTGCCTCCGTCCAATTGGAGATTCGAGACGCCGTCATCGGAGACGGCGTACGCGAGCCACCCCTCGGCGCAACCAAGTACCGAGTAGTACTTCTGTTCGCTGGCCGGTATCGGTCCGCGGACCTGTTGCCGGTCGTTGCGCATCTGGTCGATGTTCGCGACGGTGCACGCCACTCCGTTGGTGCTCAGCACTGCCGGTGCGCTTCCGGTGGGGGTCGCCGCCGCGCTGGCGGTAGCCGACGGTGTCGGCGTGGCGCTTTCGGTGGCTCCTACGGTGCTTGCGGGCTCGGGCGCTGAGGTCAGGGCTCCGAGGTTGCCGGCCACCAGCACGCCGGCGGCGACGGCCGCTGCCGCAATGGTCACCAGCCCGGCAACTTTGGCGCGGCGGCGCCGTCGGGCGTCATCCAGGGAAGCGATGCCAACGGTTGCGTCGTCGCTGAAGGCTGCCGGCTCGAAGAGCATGCGGCGCAGGGCGGTTTCACCGTCAGGAATGACGGCAGAATCGGCGTGGAGCGGGTCCGTACCTTCAATCAGGTTCTTGATCGGATCCATGGTTATGCACCCATTTTCTGTGTGATCGATTCCGAGTGGGCCGGCAGGTGCTTTCTGAATGCCGTCCGTGCCCGGTGCAGCCGGACCTTTGCGGCAGATTCAGTGCACCGCAGCACTCCGGCTATTTCGGCCATGGTCAGCCCGTCCCAATAGGCCAACTGCAGGATGTCCCGGTCCTTTTCGCGTAACGCGGCCATGGCATCGTGTACTGCCGCGTTCTCGTCGCTGCCTTCGAAAGTGGTTGCGGTGGCGAAGCGAAGCTTTTCCTGGAGCGCCTGCTGGCGGTCCCTGGCCCGGTAGGCGTTTCCCACCAGGTTCCGGGCAATGGTCAGCAGCCAGGCGATTTCAGACTCGGTCGTCTGCGGCTTCTGCCAGACCACACGGAAGACATCGGCTGCGAGCTCCTGGGCGAGCTCCGCATCATCGATCCGGCGCCGGATGTACGAGTACACCCGCGGGTAGTTGTCCTTGTGAAGGGCAATAAATGCCAGTTCACGCTCAGAAAGCACGGTTTCCCCCTATGACGTAGTGCCCTGTTCTGCAGGTTAACTGTGTAGTTTCCGGCAGGCGGTGGTGCGGTTACATTCTGTTGGAGATATTCTCCTGCTGTTTTTGCCGATGCCGGGGACAGCAAAGGCGCCGGCGGATCACGCCGACGCCTTGCCATATACCTGATGTGCGTCTACCGGTTGCCTGCTTTGTCCAGCACCTTCCGGACCGTTTCGTTGTCATCGTTGAGGACAATCACAATGTCGATCTCCGTTCCCGTGAGCACCACCGGGAGCCAGTGATCAGCGTCCTGCCACATTCGGTCCGCGGGAAGCGCCGCCGCACGGAACCATTCCGGTGCGATTTCGGCGCTCTCGGTCGGCTCGCCTTCCCAGCGCCGCGTGGTGAACAGGCGCGTATGCATGTTCCATTCCGGACGCGAGGGGAACACGAATTCCACGACGCCGGCGTGCCGGAGGTCCGCTTCCCGGACCATGACGCCTGCTTCTTCGAGAACCTCCCGGCACACCGCTTCAGCGTCGCTTTCGCCTGCTTCGACGTGACCGCCGAGGCCCACGATCTTGCCGGTGCCGAATCCGGTTTTCTTCAGGCCGAGCAGGACCTCCAGCCCTGCTTCGGCGTCCCGAAGCAGGAAACACAGGGTCACGGGAACGGAGGTCATGGTCAACAGCGTAACCCGGCCGGGTTCAGCCAGCAGTGATCTTTAGCGACGTGATCATGCGTTTGGCGTCGAGGTAGGCGGACGTCTGCATGTATGCCTGGGCTTCGGCAACGCTGCTGAACGATTTGGCACCCGTTGCACCCTCCGGCGAAGGAGCGGAGTTCACCTGCAGCGAGTCCGCGAACATGTAGACCGGCGACTCCTGGGGGCCGTTCACCACGTTGTAGAACATGCACGACTGTCCATCTGCACCGGCCCTGCGGGTGGTGATGCCGAACGATGCGTTGACGCCGGATCCGGTCTCGAGGGCACGGAAGGTGAATCTTGGTGTGACCTCACTCGCGCCGGAGTTGTAGGGCAATTGCATCTCCACGGTGTCCAGGACGGTGTACGCCCGGGGTTCGCTGCTGCACGCGCCGCCCAGGGCACCCCCGGTATCACCGTAGACGAGGTCCGCGACGGGTTTGCCGGCACTGTCGGTCACCTGGAGCTTCACAACGTTGCCCACTCCGTCCCCCGAGAGCGGCACCACCTTCCAGCCTGCCGGGTGGTCAAAGGCGACCTTTCCGTTGGCGCTGGCGAAGGTCTGCCAGGCTGCTGCTGGCGGCACAGACGACGGCGCCGATGACTGTGCTGCGGACGCCGACGGTGAGGCCGGGGTTGTTGCCGCAGTGGCAGTCTGGCTTGCAGACGGGCTGGGCGAGGGAGCTGCATCGCTGGCCGTGTTGCTGGCGGCCGGTCCGGGCGACGGAGAGTTAATGGCACCCATGTTGCCGGCCACTACCGCCAGTGTCACCACGGCCGCCGCTGCCAGTCCCGCGACGCCGGCGCGAATAGCGGTGCGGCGTTTGGACTGACGTGCACGGTCCAGGGAAGTAACGCCGTCGCCGTCGCCGTCGGTGAAGGTGCCGGAGAAGGTGCCGGAGAACGTGTGGGAAGCCTGTGCCTCCGGTTCGCCGCCTGCCGGCCCAGGGTTGGCCGGGACGGACTGCTGCCGGGGACCGGGAATCTGCGGTTTTGCGTTTTTCATGAGCTGTTCGATCCGATCCATGGCTAGGCCGTCCTTTCGTTCATCAGGTGTGCCGGGACCACGCCGGCGAATGCTTTCCTGGCTCTGTGCAGGCGGACGCCTGCAGCGGAGGTGGAGCAGCCGAGGCTTTCGGCGAGTTCAGCTGTGGTGAGCCCGTCCCAGTAGGCGAGCATCAGGACCTCCCGATGCTTCTCATTCAGCTTCGCGAGGACGTCTGCCACCGCGTCGCTTTCATTGTCAGTGGTCGCCGCTGCGACCCTCGCCCGCTCCTGCAGACCTTCCCGCAGCAGCTGCTGGCGGTTGCGGCCCTTGTATTCGTTGGCCACAACGTTCCGGGCGGCCGCGATGAGCCAGCCAATCCCGGGTTCTTCCGGGAGGTCTTTCTCCCAGGCAATCCTGAAGACGTCCCCGGCGAGCTCCTCCGCCCGGTCTGTATCGCTGATTCGATAAGCGATGTACCGGTAATACGTCCGAAGTTCTCCGAGTGCAACGCCGTGAATGAGCGTTCCCTTGTAACCAACATTCCTCCCCCAAATATCCTGTTACTCACGTGCTAACCGTTAAGTGTCTGGCGGGGGCACAGTTATTACATTCGGCGGAAAAATAATTCTCCCCTGCGTCGCCGAGGAGTTCAGCCGAGTGCGCGGGGGTGGGCTGCGGCGTAAATCTCGCGGAGGGTATCGGCAGTGACCAGCGTGTAGACCTGCGTGGTGGTGACCGAGGCATGTCCCAGAAGTTCCTGGACCACCCGGACATCCGCCCCGCCTTCCAGCAGGTGCGTGGCAAAGGAATGGCGGAGGGTGTGGGGGGAAACGTCCTTGGTGATGTTGGCCTTGTCCGCCGCGGCTTTGAGGATGGTCCAGGCGCTTTGCCTGCTGATGCGACCGCCACGGGCGTTCAGGAACAGCGCCGGCGTGCCCTTGCCCTTGGCGGCGAGCAGCGGCCGTCCGCGCACCAGGTAGGCGTCAAGGGCACGTGCGCCGTAGGAACCAAGGGGCACCAGGCGTTCCTTGGACCCCTTGCCGAACAGCCTGACGATCGCCGGGCCGGCCTGGTCCGGCTGCAGCGAAATATCGTCGACGTCCAGGCCCACCGCTTCACTGATGCGCGCGCCGGTGGAATAGAGGAATTCGAGCAGGGCCCGGTCCCTCAGGCCTGTTGCCGTGTCCGTGCCGGCCGCTTCGAGGATCCGGGTGACCTCGTCGACGCTGATGGCCCTGGGCAGCCGCTTGCCGGGCATCGGCGGATGGACATCGCTGGCGGGATCCGCCGTCGTGATTCCTTCCAGGGCCCAGAACTTGTGCAGGCCACGGACAGCCACCACAGTCCTTGCAGCGGACCTGACGCCGAGGGCTGTCCCGCCGTCGGAGCCGTCGGCGAGTGCCTGCACGAACCCGGTGACGTGCCGGCGGGTGACGTCACCCGGGCGCTCGGGGCCGTGCGCGGCGAGGTAGTTTGCGTAGCGGGCAAGGTCCCGGCGGTAGGCGGAGAGCGTGTTTGCAGCGAGCCCGCGCTCCACGCCCATGTGCTGGAGATAGTCATTGACGGCGCGGTCAATGGCATTGCGCGGCCGGTCAGCCTTGCCGGGCTGCGCCGGTGCCGCTTTCAAAGCCGGGGCAACGGGAGGTTCCGCCAGTGCGTGCTCGGCCCCGGAGCGTTCCGGCGCGGGAGTGACGGTGCTGCCCATCAACGCTGGCTGGGATGGGCGGGCCAGGGGGCGTTTGCCGGACGCAGATGCTCGAAGCCGTCAGCACGGGCAGCCGCCGCGGCAAGAATCCCGACGACGGCGGACGGGTTGTGCAGCCGGCCCGCCAGGACGGCCGCCACCGCTTCGTCCAAAGGCGTCCAGTGCAGTTCAATCTCCGCTTCCTCATCCGTGCGCACGTGGAGTTCGTGATCGGGTACGTCGCTCAGGCCCCGGGCCAGGTAGATACGGATCGCCTCGCTGGAGGACCCCGGTGAGTTGAAGAAGTCCACCAGCACGTTCCAGGTCCCGGCCACCAGGTCCGCTTCCTCGGCAAGCTCGCGCGCGGCGCCCACGACGAAGTCCTCGCCCTCGACGTCCAGCAGCCCGGCCGGGATCTCCCACAGGTCCATACCCACGGGATGCCGGTACTGCTTCATCAGGAGCACCTCGCCGGCGTCATTCATCGGCAGGACAGCCACCGCCCCCGGGTGGTCGATGTAGTCACGGACCAGTTCGTCGCCGTGTTCACTGAGCTGGAAGCTGTCGCTGACAACGTCCCAGATGCGTCCTTCGTACACCTTCCGGGACGACAAAAGACGGCGCGGGCTCGGCGCATCCGAAACCTGCCGTGCAGCATTGGGGGTTTCAGGCATACCGGGCATCGCGCCGTCCTTTGATTTAGTTGGGGTTTACTTGGCCGGGACCTTGCGGGCAGTGCCGCCGGTCTCAGCCGGTGTTACCGCACTGCCTGTTTCCGCACTGCCTGTTTCCGCACCCTTGGCGGCAGGAAGGACGTCCCCGCCCCTCTGGTGGTCCAAGGCAGCCTTGACCAGGCCCGCGAACAGCGGGTGCGGCCGGGTGGGCCGGGAGCTGAGCTCGGGGTGCGCCTGCGTGGCCACATAGTACGGGTGGACTTCACGGGGAAGCTCCACGTACTCCACAAGCTTGCCGTCCGGGGATGTTCCGGAGAACACGAGGCCCTTCGCCGCGATCTGGTCACGGTACTTGTTGTTGACTTCGTAGCGGTGACGGTGGCGTTCGCTGACGGTGGTCTTGCCGTAGGTCTCGGCAATCACGGAACCTTCGTCGAGCTTGGCTTCGTAGAGTCCAAGGCGCATGGTTCCGCCAAGGTCGCCCTTGCCGTCGACGATGTCCAGCTGCTCTTCCATGGTGGCGATAACCGGGTACTTGGAGTCCGGTTCGAATTCGCTGGACGATGCGCCTTCGAGTCCCACCACGTTCCGGGCGTACTCAATGACCATGCACTGAAGGCCCAGGCACAGGCCCAGGACCGGCAGCTTGGTTTCGCGGGCGAACTTCAGCGCGCCAAGTTTGCCTTCGAGCCCGCGGATGCCGAACCCGCCGGGCACGCAAATGGCATCAACGCCAAACAATGAGTTGACCGCACCCTCGTGGGTTTCGCACTCGTCTGACGGCACCCAGCGGATCTTGACCTTGGTGTCGTTGGCGAAGCCGCCGGCACGCAGGGCCTCAGTGACCGACAGGTAGGCGTCCGGCAGATCGATGTACTTGCCGACCAGGGCGACTTCAACCTCGTGCTTGGGGTTGTGCACCGCTTCGAGCAGCTTGTCCCAGCTGGTCCAGTCAACATCCTTGAACGGAAGATCCAGGGCCCGGACGATGTAGGAATCCAGGCCCTGCGTGTGCAGGGTCTTCGGGATGTCGTAGATGCTCGGGGCATCCGGGCAGCCGATGACAGCGTCGATGTCGACATCGCACATACGGCCGATCTTGTCGCGCATCGGCTGCGGGACTTCGCGGTCCGAACGGATCACGATCGCCTCCGGCTGGATGCCGATGGAGCGCAGGGCGGCAACGGAGTGCTGCGTGGGCTTGGTCTTCAGTTCCTGCGACGGGCCAATGTACGGCACAAGGGAGACGTGCAGGAAGAAGACATTTCCGCGGCCGATGTCCTGGCGCACCTGGCGGGCGGATTCGAGGAACGGCTGCGACTCAATGTCGCCTACGGTGCCGCCGATCTCGGTGATGATGACGTCCGGAGCGTTCTTGCCCTCGGCGGGCAGGCGCATCCGGCGCTTGATTTCATCGGTGATGTGGGGAATGACCTGGACAGTGTCGCCGAGGTACTCGCCGCGGCGTTCCTTGGCGATGACCGTGGAGTACACCTGGCCGGTGGTCACGTTGGCCGAGCCTTCGAGGTTCTCATCGAGGAAGCGCTCGTAGTGGCCGACGTCGAGGTCCGTTTCGGCACCGTCGTCAGTCACGAAGACTTCGCCGTGCTGGAAGGGGTTCATCGTGCCCGGATCCACGTTCAGATAAGGATCGAGCTTTTGCATAGTTACAGACAAACCGCGTGCCCGCAGCAGGTGTCCGAGGCTCGAAGCCGTCAGTCCCTTGCCTAGCGAGGACGCCACACCGCCGGTGACGAAGATGTGTTTGGTCGTCTTGGACGAGCCCGGGAACCGGGAATTTACACGGGAATTTGATCGCTGCACCACGGAATTCGAGCCTATCATCAATTGAGCCTTCCACGGGTCGAAAATCGGATTCCCCAAATGCCTCAGTCTCCCGTGCCGTCCCCCTACTATCAAGGGGTGACCACCGAGGATCTGTCCGGCGAAACCCGGGAACACCCGCAGGAGCTGGCCCGGGCGGGCTCCAGCCCCATCTTCAGGTCCCTCGCGCTCGACTCGATCCCGGTCCCGGACTATGCCGATGTGATTGTGGTCCCAGTACCGGCGGGGTGCCCTTCCGATCCGCGGGTCTGGGCGGAGACGCTCTTCTCGCCGCAGTCAATGCCGGCATGGGTGACGGCACTGATGGGCCTGCGCCAGGCCCTGGTGGGCCTGGTCGGAATCAACAGGGCGCCGCAGGGTGTCTTCGCCGTCTCGGATGTCCGCGGCGAGGAGGCGCTCATCAGCGCCGACGACAAGCACCTGGACTTCCGCTGCGGGGTGGCGTTCGACGCCGGAGCCCGGCTCCTTCGGGTCACCACCACAGTGCGGCTCAAGGGCTGGCGGGGCCGGCTGTACTTCGCGCCTGTCCGCGTGCTGCATCCCCTGGTGGTGCACGCGATGATAGTCCGGGCGGCGGGCCGCCTGCAGCACCCTTAGGCCCCGCCTCCGACCTCCGCGTTCAGGCCCGCTGGGGCAGCAGCTTGGCGTCGTCCAGCAGCTCCTGGGCGTGCGCCTGGGCTGTCTCGGAATCCTCCTGGCCGGCAAGCATCCGCGCGAGCTCCTTGACCCTTTCGGGGCCATCGAGCAGCCGCACGTCGCTGGAGGTGAACCCGGTGGCGGTGCCGCCGTCGGCCCCCCTGACCGATGTTTTGGTGACGGTGATGTGCTGGTCCGCGAACGCGGCGACCTGAGGCAGGTGCGTGACCACCAGGACCTGCACATGCCGGGCCAGCATGGCCAGCCGGCGGCCGATCTCGACGGCGGCCCGCCCGCCCACGCCGGCATCCACTTCGTCGAACACAAAGGTGGGCACCGGATCCACTGCGGCGAGCACCACCTCGATGGCCAGCATCACGCGGGACAGTTCACCGCCTGAGGCGCCCTTGCCCAGCGGCCGGGCCGGCGCGCCGGAATGGGGCTGGAGCAGGAACGAGATCTCGTCGGCGCCGTACGGCATCAGCTGGGCGGCCGGCTCGATGGTGATCACCAGAGTCGCGTCGGCCATGGCAAGGGCCTTCAGTTCGGCGCTGACCCGTGCCGAGAGGTCCTTGGCGGCCTTGCCCCGGACCTTGCTGATCGCGGCGGCCTGCTTCTTCAGTTCCGCCTCGGTCAGGGCGACTTCCGCCTCGAGCGCCTCGATCCGGGTGGAGTCGTCCTGCAGTTCGTCGAACCGGACGCGCGCGTTCTCCGCCCACACCAGGACCTCGTCGATGCTGGGGGCATACTTGCGGACCAGCTTGGCCAGGGCGGCCCGCCGGTCCTCGATTTCCGCGAGCCGCTCCGGACCCTCAGAGTCCAGTCCTGCCTGGTAGCTCGCCAGTTCCGTGGCGATGTCGTTCAGCAGGAAGCCCACCTCTGCCAGGCGGGCGGCGGCCGCGCCGAGTTCGGCGTCGTGCTCGGCCACATGTTCCAGGGTGCGCTTCGCCGCGTCCACCAGGGTGGTGGCGTCGCCCTCATCACCGTAGTCCTCCGCGATGAGCGCCTGGTGCGCGGTGTTCGCCGCGATCCTGAGCTCTTCGACGTTGGCCAGTTTCACGGCCTCCGCCTTGAGGGACTCGTCCTCCCCCGGCTGCGGGTCCACCTCGTCGATTTCAGCCAACGCGATCTCCAGCGACTCTGCCTCCCGCAGCCTGTCCCGGGCCGCGCCCCGCAGCGAGTCCAGTTCCGCCTGGCTGGCTTTCCAGTGGCTGTACAGGGCCTGGTAAGTACCCAGCGGGCCGGCCAGGGTGTCGCCGGCAAACTTGTCCAGGGCACCGCGCTGGGCAAGCGCCCCCTTCAACCTGATCTGGTCAGACTGGCCGTGGACCACCACCAGGCTCTCGCCGATCTCGGCAAGGACCCCCACGGGGGCGGCGCGGCCGCCAAGGTACGCACGGCTGCGTCCGTCCGCACCCAGGCGACGGGCAAGGATCAGTTCAGCGCCGCCGTCGAACTCCTCCACCTCCGCACCCGCCTCCAGCGCGCGTACGACGGCCACGTGTCCGGCGTCGAGTTTGAGCACGGCCTCCGCGGAGGCGCTTTTCGCGCCGCTCCGCACGGCGCCCGCATCCGACCGGGCACCCAAAAGGAGCCCGACGGCGGTGACCACCATGGTCTTGCCGGCGCCGGTTTCACCGGTCACGACGCTGAGGCCCGGGCCGAGCGGGAGGGTTGCGTCGGTGATGACGCCGAGGTCGCGGATTCTCAGTTCTTCAAGCATGGTTCACTTCGCAGTCGTCGGATCAGTCTCGGACGTCCCGGCGGGCCGGGGACCCGCAGGCGGCACCATGGGCCTGGGGGTACGGATGATGGGTACGGGCCCGGTATGGACGGACTCTGCCTGGGGCATGGGCCCGCGCCAGCCGTGGATGGGGAGCTGGAACTTACGGACCAGCCTCGCCGAAAACGGTGTCTGGTGCGTCCGCGCCAGCCTGACCGGCGTGGCCGAGCGGGTCACTTCGACGCGGGCGCCCGGCGGGAGGTCCACCGAACGGCGGCCGTCACACCACAGCACACCCTGGGCATCGGTCCGGTTCAGGACCTCCACGGCCAGCCTGGAACGGGGCGAGACCACCAGCGGCTTGGCGAACAGCGCGTGGGCGCTGATGGGAACAATCACCAGGGCTTCCACTTCGGGCCAAACCACCGGGCCGCCGGCGGAGAAGGCGTACGCGGTTGATCCGGTGGGCGTAGCCATCACCACGCCGTCGCAGCCGAACGATGTCAGCGGGCGCTCATCCACTTCGGTGACCACTTCGAGCATCCGTTCCCGGTTGCCCTTCTCGATGGCGGCCTCGTTCAGGGCCCACGTGTGCCAGATTTTCTGTCCCCTGACCCAGACCTGAACGTCGATGGTCATCCGTTCTTCCACCGTGTAGTCGCGGCTCGCGATCCATTCCACGGTCTGGGCAAGGTCGGCACGTTCGCTTTCGGCCAGGAAGCCAACATGGCCCAGGTTGACGCCCAGTAGAGGCACATCCACTTCCCTGACGAGTTCCGCGGCCCGGAGGATGGTGCCATCCCCGCCGAGGACCATGACCAGCTCGACGTCGGGAAGCTGGATGTGGTCGTGGAGGATCTCCACGGGGTCTTCGAGCCTGCCGAACAACCCCTCCATGTCCTCGAGCTCTGATTTTTGCATCACGGGGACAATGCCGGAGGCATGCAGCTGGATGCACGCCTCCCAGGCAGCCTTCAGTGATTCCTCGCGGCCGGTGTGGGCAAGGACCAGTACACGCCTGCTCATCGGGTTCCGCTTTCTAGTGGTTCGGCCAGATTGTTCCGAGCAACGCAGCAACGGCTGCGTCCCGCTCTTCGATCTTAGGCAAGTCTGTGGTGATCCTGCGCTTTATCCACAGGAAGTATTCGACGTTTCCGTCCTGGCCTGGCAGCGGGCTCGCCGCGAGGCCGTGCAGATCCAGTCCGGCGTCGAGCGCCGCATTGGCGACTTTTTCTACCGCCATCCGGCGTTCGCGCTCGGAATTCACCACTCCGGTGCGGCCCAGGCGGTCCTTGCCGATCTCAAACTGCGGCTTGACCATCAGGACGAGGTCGCCGCCGGGATCCGTGCACGCCGCAAGCGGCTCCAGGACAAGGGTCAGCGAGATGAACGACAGGTCCGCGACCGTCACCGCGGCCGGGCCGCCGATCTGGTCCGGCGTCATGTAGCGCACGTTCAGGCCCTCGTGCACCGAGACCCGTGGGTCGTTCCTGAGCTCGGGAACCAGCTGGCCGTGCCCGACGTCGACAGCGACCACGTGTTCCGCGCCGCGCCGCAGCAGGACCTCCGTGAAGCCGCCGGTGGAGGCACCGGCGTCCAGGCAGCGTTTTCCTTCCGCGGTGACTTCCGGGAAAGCGTCCAGTGCCCCGGCCAGTTTGTGGCCGGCCCGGCTCACGTAGGTGTCCTGACCGTCGTCGGCGATGTCCAGCGGTGTGAGGTCGTCCACCTGGGTGGAGGCTTTTGCGAATACGGTGCCGTCCGAGCTGACTTTGCCGTCGGCAATCAGTCGCGCGGCATGGGTGCGTGATCTCGCCAGTCCCCGGGTGACGAGCATTTGGTCCAGCCTGGCCATCCTCAGTCGTCACCCGCAGCCGACGGGTCGTCTTCGTTCAGGGCGTCCAGCAGTGCATCGTGAAGCGCAGAGTAGGCCTCCGCGTGCCCGCCAACGGGCAGCTCCGGAATGTCGGCCAGGCGGCCCAGCACAGCGGCAACTGTGGCGTCCTGCACTGCGCCCGTGTTGTGGCTGGCCGGCTCGCCGTCGCCGGCCGGAGCTGCAGGCCAGCTGACCCCAGCCCGATCTGAGTCCGTTTCCGGAAAATTGTTCAGCTCGGTCATATTCCCAGTCTAGTGAGTCGGCCTAGTGCGTCAGCCACTCGACGGCCGGCGCCAGAGGAGCGGCCGCCTGCGGATTGGCTGTCCACCACGCCGAGCAGGCCGCGCGCCACGAGTCGAGGTCCCCCGGAACTCCACTGATGTGGACTGCTTCCCCCCGCACGACGGCGGAGGCCGCACCGCAACGGAACGTGCCGCCGTCGTGCTCCTCTACAACGGAGTACGGGCGGTACAGATCGCTGAGGTCATTGATGAGGTAGTCAGGCCGCTCGGCCGTGCGGGCGGCGAGGATCGACTCGCGGGTGTCGACGCCGGTGAGCACCGCCACGGTGGCGAACCCGGCGTTGTTCCCGCCGAGGATGTCGGTGTCCAGCCTGTCGCCGACCACGAGCGGCCGCTCGGAACTGAGCCGCTTAGCGGCGGTGCGGAACAGCGGGGCCTCGGGTTTTCCGGCAACCAGCGGCCGCTGCCCGGTGGCCGCCGCGACGGCAGCCACCAGGGTTCCGTTGCCCGGAGCCATGCCGCGGGCCTGCGGGATGGACATGTCCGTGTTGGTGGCCACCCAGAGGGCACCGCCGGCAATGACGTACGAGGCTTCGGCGAGGTCTTTCCAGCCGATCTCGGGATTGAACCCCTGGACCACGGCCACCGGATTTTCCTTGGCGCTGTGAACCGGAGTCAGCCCCACCAGCTCCACCTCATGTGCCAACGCCGGGCTGCCCGTTATCAGCACCCGGGCCCCTGCCGGGAGGAGGCCGGCCAGCAGCTCGCCGGCAGCCTGCGACGAACTGACAACCTGTTCGTCTTCTGCGGGAGCGCCAAGATCCCGCAGGTGAGCCGCCACCTGCGCGGGTGTCCGGGAGGCGTTGTTGGTCACGTAGCCAAGCCCGACGTCGATTCCGGCCAGCTGGCGGAGTGCCTCAACGGCACCCGGAATCGCGTGGGGGCCGGCATAGACAACACCGTCGAGGTCCGAGAGCAGGGCGTCGAACCTTGAGATCAATGAATCAGCGCTCATGCGCGGCTATTCCTTCCCGCTGGCCGACTGTGCGGAATCCGAATCGCCGGCATCGTGGGCGCCTTCGTCGGTGCCGGCTTCATCGGTGCCGGCCTCATCGGAGCCGGCCTCATCGGTGCCGCGGGCCTCGAACTCGTCTTCCTCCACGGAGTCCTCGTCCGATTCAGCGTCGTCGGACTCAAAGTAATCAGACTCGGCGTCGTCAGAACCTTCATCGAGAGCGGCGGCGTCCGACGCTGCGGCCTCGACAACGGCTGCCTGAGTTGCGTCCGGAACGGCTGCGGAGGGGGCGGGAGCGCTGTCAGCCTTCTGTTCGGCGAGCAGGCGGCGCCGTGCTTCCTCTTCGCGGGCTTCCTCTTCCTCGTCCCAGCCGAGGTCGATGATGTCGGGTTCCTCGTCGGCTCCGAGACCGAGCGCATTCTCCGCAACAACGGCCTGGCGCTGCCACTTCCCGGCTTCCTGTTCGCGGCCCACAGCTGCAAGGGCATCTGCGTATGCGCGGAAAAGCCGCGGGCTGTAGGAGAAGGCGCGGTTGATGTCCAGCTGGGCGATTTCCAGTTCGGCCACGGCAGCATCCAGCTGGCCAAGGTCCGTGCGGGCGCCGGCGGCCACGATGGCCAGTTCAACCTTGCCCGGTGCGTCGAGGTCGTTGGCCTCCTCGGAACGTGCGACATCGAGGGCGCGGTCGGGACGGCCCAGGCCCCGCTCGCAGTCGGCCATAACAGGCAGGTGCACGTTAGAGCCACTGATCCGGCGGTAGGTGCGGAATTCCCGCAGGGCTTCGCCGTAGTGGCCCGCAGCGTAGGCGGTCAGACCCACGGCTTCGCGGACTGCAGACAGGCGTCCGCCACGGCGGCTGGCGGCCAGGGCGTGCTGGAACGCGAGTTCCGGTTCTTCGTCGATGAGGCGCCCGGCCATTACCAGGTGGCGCGCAACCCACTCTGCACTTTTGGCTTCGAGGGTCTTGATCTCGTGTTTGGTAGCGCGGTCCAGCTCCTGGCCCGTGACGTCATCGTCGATCTGGGGAGAACGCTCACGGTCGGGACGGTTGGCACTGCGCAGGTCGCGGGCGTTCGGGACGCGGGTGGGACGGTCCTCGGGACGGTCACGGCCGAACTCGCGAGGGCCTGATTCGCCACGGTCAAAACTCCGTGGTGCACGCTCCTGGCGGTCACCGAAGGGCTTGCGGTTGTCGCCGCCGCCAAAGCTACGACGTTCGCCGTCGCCTTCACGGGACGGACGCTCACCGAACGGCTTACGGTCACGATCACCGGCACCGAAGCTGCGACGTTCGCCGCCACCCTCACGGGACGGACGCTCACCAAACGGCTTACGGTCACGATCACCGGCACCGAAGCTGCGACGCTCACCGCCACCCTCACGGGACGGACGCTCACCAAACGGCTTACGATCACGATCACCCGCACCAAACGGCTTACGATCACGATCACCCGCACCAAAGCTGCGGCGCTCACCGCCACCCTCACGGGACGGACGCTCACCAAACGGCTTACGGTCACGGTCGCCTTCACGGGACGGACGCTCACCAAACGGCTTACGATCACGATCACCCGCACCAAAGCTGCGACGCTCACCGCCACCCTCACGGGACGGACGCTCACCAAACGGCTTACGATCACCGGTCCCTTCGCGCGACGGACGCTCACCGCGGTCATCCTTGGCCCGGAATCCGCGGGGATCGCCACCTGAATTATTTGATGCCCGGAACGGGCCCCCACCTGACGGTCGGCCGCCGCCGTAACTGCCGCGATCCTTGCCGCTTCGATTTCCGCCGTTGTGCTCAGCCATGTTGGATTCCTCCTGTTGTGAGCCGACCACTGGCGCAATCGCAGCCGCTCTTATCCGTGCTTCGTTATCCTACGCAACCCGAAATAAAGCGCTTCCAAGTCCGTACATCTCATGCAATTCTAGGCGAGTCACCGCTCACGAACTAACCGCACCGGACCCGCAAGGCACTCTCGTGTCAAGCCTCACAGGGCCAACGAATCCAGCTCAATGATGAACGAGTTCCGCCTCCGGTCCGGCAGTCACTCCCAGACCGACTGGACCTCAGCCGCGCCCCAGGGCAACAGGGGAACGGGTTCGCGGATCCCAGCCAAATCTCAGGGCGACGCTCTCTCACTTTTTGCGGGGAATTCGTGGATGCTCTCTCAGTTTTCGGGGGATATTTCGTGGATGCTCTCTCAGTTTCCGTTGAGTGACGACGGCGGTGGCAACCTTGGGTGCCCGGCCGGCCTGTGGAGGGGGTGAGAGGGGGTTGCCCGGAAGGGGCCCGGGATGTGCGGGAGGGTCCTGGTTTTTGGTGCAGGATGTGCGAGAGGGTCCTGGTGTTCCGGGGTCCGGTGTGGGTGGTTGAACGGGGTTGTGGGTTTGGCGGGGTGGTTAAAGTGGGAGAGCCTCCAGACTGTGTCTGGAGGCTCTCGACCTAATGGTTGTCCGGCGGTGACCTACTCTCCCACACCCTCCCGGGTGCAGTACCATCGGCGCTGTGGGTCTTAGCTTCCGGGTTCGGAATGGGACCGGGCGTTTCCCCCACGCTATGACCGCCGTAACCCTTCTACCCGGACCCCGGCAKGTGCGGGGGTTGGGAAAACTTTGTGGTTACAACATTAGTGGTGTTGTTATTTAGTTGTGGTTGTGTTCCCTGCAACGAAACCGT